>JAPLMQ010000092.1 GCA_026386955.1 Planctomycetota bacterium | reverse complement strand
GACCCACAGTTGGCTCAACAGGTTCAGGCGGATACTCATCCGATGGGAGAAGGTCGATGAATACCATCTGGCCATGCTCCACTTCGCATGCGGGATCATCGCCTTTCAGCAGGCCGGGATATTCGGATAGGCTCTAAAGGCGGAACTCCGAACCCCAGAGCCGCGCGCACGGGGCGAATCCGTGCCGCGCGGATCCGCGCCCTCGATTCAGAGCTTGCCGAGCGACGCGATGAGGCCGGCCCATGTCGCGGTGTTGACGGCGGCGACGATGATCCTCAGCCGGACTGACTCCGAGCGCAACGCGGCGTACCAGCCCACGAGCCCCACGACGATGCCCACGATGAGACGCGGGAACCACAGCCAGAGGACGGGCATGACCACCAGCGTGTAGAAGGCCGCGGTCGAGGAGTCGAGGAACGAGAAGGAATAATCGCCGAACCAAGAGCCCAGGGCGATGCCCAGGAAGTTGCCCACCAACGTGGAGGCCAGCATCACGGCCGTCCATCCGAAGAGCGACCGCATGGCGTCGCCCGCGACCGACAACGAGTTCTCGTACATCTTCGGCATCGCGTTCCCCGGTACCCCGATTCACCCGGCTCCGATGGCTCCCTCGCTCCGCGGCCTGAAGACCGCGAGGCTCGCCGTGTGGCCGTGGACGAAGCTCTGGTCGCCGATGGGGCCGATCTCGCCCGCGGCGAAGAAGCCGGCGAGGGGCATGTCGCCCATCGATTGCGCGATCGTCTCGGCGTCGGGATTCGGGCGGGTGAAGAGGTGCGACCCGCGGCCGTTGCAGGTGAAGAGCAACGCCCCCGCGGCGGGGCCCTCGACGCGCTGCGACTCGAGCAGGAGCTCGAAGTCCTCCGTCGCGGTGCGCTCGTCGCGGACGTGGAACTGGATGGTCTGGCCGACGCGCAGGAAGGGATCGCCGATGGCGAAGTAGCCCTGCTCCTGGTCGACGCCGACGATGTTGCGGATGAGGAAGTCGCCGCGGCCGAAGCGGTCCTTGTATTCGTTGACGACGCGCCCGACGAAGAGGCCCTGGTTTCCAATGAGCTCGCGATCCTCGGGGGAGAGGGACTTGACGAGTTCGCCCAGGACGGAGAGTGCGTTGTGCCCGCCGAGCTGCTGGACGATGTGGCGCTGGCAGCGGGTGACGACGAGCGGCCGGCCGAGGGGGCGGCAGCCCTGGCTGACGGTGGTGCGGACGTCGATGGGGCCGGAGAAGGTGAGGGCGAGGGCGCCGGAGTCGAAGACGTCGCCGTTGAGGAGGAGGCGGTTCTCGCCGGCGCGGCGGCCGCCGCTGGCGAGGCCGCCGATGACGGGCAGGCCGGGCAGGGCGTTGTGGAGGGCGGGGAGGATCGTGCCCAGGGGCGTGCTGAAGGGATCGGCGAGGAAGATCATCGCGCGGGGGGCGGCGATGTCGGAGGATGATTGTTCCGATGCGGGCTGCGACGTGGCGTTCATCGCGTTCGGCGCGCGGGGCGGCAAGAAGGCGGTCGCCATCGCGGCGGGGTCGTCGACGAGCGCGGGCCAGTCGGGCTGGGCGGCGCCGAAGGCGTGGAGGCCGACGTTGGGGAGCGTGGCGGCGAGGGCGGAGATCGCGGGGCCGGACTCGATCTCGCGGCGGAGGCCGATGACGCCCTGGGTGGTCAGGCCGAGGACGACGCGGGACTTGAGCGCCTCGGCGAGGCGCTGATGAATCTCGCCGATGAGCCCGGCGTGGTGCGGGGTGACGAAGAAGACGACGAGGTCGGCCGGGCCGGCGAGGCGCTCGGAGAGTTCCGCGGAGAGGCGGTCGGCGGCCTCGGCGGCGCGCGGATGGTCGGTGAGGGCGGAGGCGAATTTCAGGGGCGAAGTGGAGGGCGCGGGAGGCGGAGTGGTGGCCGGCGCGGGCTCGGGTTCGGGCGAGGAATCCGGCGAGGGGGATGGGTCCGGGGTGGGGGGCACGATGGGCTCCGGGGTGGCAGCGGCATCATACTCGTGGGCGAGAAAGAGGACGGGGGTGGATAGCGTGGCCTTCGCCCCTCCGTGCGATCGTGCCGCACAGAAGCCGAAGGCTACGGTGGGCGGTGCGGCGGAGGGGCAAAGTTATAGAACGCGTGATGATGGTTTCGTCGGCAGGTGTGGCGAAATGCTTGTGAACCCGGGGTGGGCTGGTGGTTCGCACATAGCAGCCTTCGGCTGCGATGTGGCACGGGTCTTCGAATTGCGGGAGGGTGTCGGTCCGAATCGAACCGAATCGGATCAGGCAAACATCCGTCGCTGGCGCGTCCGGCCAACAATTCAAGCGATGCTCGAAGACCCGCGAAACGCACCAAGAAAAACAGCACCGCGCGGTAAAGCAACGGTGCTGGTGGGAAGAGAGAGCAAAGTTAAGGTCGATGAAGCTTACTTGGCACTTCGGGCCGGTTCAAGCTTTTTTGTCTGAAAATTTCGACTTTACGGAAGATTTTTTTGGCGACCCCCGCGGGTTCGCCCGGAACCGCGTCACCGGTTCCTCCCCGATTTTCCTGGGGTCGCGGCCTTGACCGATCCGCGGCGTCACATCGGCTTCGAGGCGACGGTCTGGTCATACACGGCCAAGAGCTTTTCCTTGTCGAAGACCATCTCGTTGCGGGTCAGCCCGACGATGTTGTAGGTCGGGGTGAGTTCGATGGCGTCGACCGGGCAGGCCTCCTCGCACATGCCGCAGTAGATGCAGCGGAGCTCGTCGAGGTCGAACTTGACGGGGTATTTCTCGCGGTCGTCCCAAGGGGAGGGGGCGCCCTCGATGTGGATGCAGTGGGCGGGGCAGGCCGTCTGGCACATGAAGCAGGCGACGCACTTGACGCGGCCGTCCTCGTCGCGGTTGAGGCGGTGGACGCCGCGGTAGTAGGGCTTGAAGAGGCCGCCCTCCTCGACGGGCTGGTCCTCGCGGCGCTCCTCGGGGTATTCGAGGGACTTGTTGAGGTTGCCCACGCCGAAGACGCCGCCGAGCTTGCCCTTGGCGACCGAGCCGGCCATGTGCTTGAGCGTGGTGCCCAGGCCCTTGAAGATCTCGGGGAGGAAGGCGGCTTCGAGCCGGTTCATCGGGGCGGGGGCGATGGCAACGATGTCCTGGTCGCGGATGGCCATAGGCGAGAGCACTCCTGCCCGAGGGGGCGCGGGCATTTTAGGGTGGGGGCGTGGATCGTGCCAGCGGGGGGCCGTGCATCCGTGCCACATCGCAGCCGAAGGCTGCTATGTGCCGATCAACCGGCGGCGTGGGATCGCGCGGTGCTTGGGTCCGCGCGTCGACGCGTGCGGAGACAAGGTTTTCCGAGAACCCTGGCCGCGTTGTTGACTCGCACATAGCAGCCTACGGCTGCGATGTGGCACGTCGAGGGCAGTTGCGTGCGGGCGAGATCGTTCCGCCCGCCGTATGCTGGAGGTGTTCGTTCCGCGCGTTTGAATAGATCGGCCACGGCCGCCGCATCGCCTTCAAAGGACCCGCATGAAGATCATCAACCGCACCATGGTCTACGCCGCCCCGGAGCGCGGGATGTCGGCCTACGAAGTGAGCTACTACACCCGGCTCGACGGGCTCGAGAAGGTCCGCATGCGCCTGCTCGACATCAGCGACGACGTGCCCGGGCCGCGCGAGCTGGCCTTCTCCAAGGACAACGGGCGCACCTGGCCCGAGGTCGTCCCCGTGCCGCAGCCCAGGGAGGTCGAGGGCGGGACGCTGCGCAATTGGCCGTGCTGCTTCTTCGTCGACCCGGTCAACGGCAAGCTCGTCGAGCTCGCGCTCGAGGGGCTCTTCCCCACCAACTCGTCGCACTGGGGGGCGAAGTCGTACTACTTGAAGTACAGCGTCTCGCTCGACGGCGGGCGGACCCACGCCGTCGACGAGGAAGTGATCATGCCCGGCTACACGCACGAGCACCCGATGCCGGGGATGTGGATCGGGCGGAACGCCTTCACCAACGCGGCCTTCCCCTCGATGCTGCGGATGCCCGACGGGAAGCTGCTCGCGGTGATCAGCAAGACCGTGCACGGGCCCGACGGCGAGTTCTACAACCCCGGCAAGGGCTGGTTCTGGACGGAGATCCAGGTGCTGCACGGGATCTGGAAGGACGATGGGCGGATCGAGTGGCACGCGGGGCCGATCATCGCGCTGCCGCCCGAGCTGGCTTGTCGCGGGATCTGCGAGCCGGCGCTGGCGATGCTGCCCGACGGGACGGTCTTCACCAGCATGCGGGCCTGCAACGGCGGGCATCTCGACCCGGAGAGCAAACTCCCCGGGCGCAAGTGGCAATCGATCTCGCGCGACGGCGGGGCGACCTTCAGCTTCCCCAAGCCGTGGTGCTACGACGACGGCCAGCCGTTTTATTCGCCCGACAGCATCTCGCACTTCCTCCGGCTCGCGAGCGGGCGGCTGCTGTGGATCGGGAACATCATGGAGACCAACCCCGTCCACGGCGGGCCGCGCGAGCAACTCTACATCGTGGATGTGGATGAGAAGACGATGAGGCTGGTGAAGTCGTCGCGGTTCCTGGTGGCGGATCGCAAGCCTGAGGATCAGCCGACGCAGCTCTCGAATTTCTCGATCCACGAGGACCGCGAGACGGGGGATCTGGTGCTGTATTTGCCGTGGTTCGTCTTGCAGGAGAAGGACAAGTGGGGGGCGGACACGTGGCTGTATCGGATCAAGGTGGATTGAGGGGACTGTGGTCTTGTTAGCCGGACGCGCAAGCGACGGAGGTTGGTTTTGGATTTCGGCGAGATTGAATTGTCGCGGGAACTGATCATCTTCCCCAAATCCCAGAAGACCTAACATCCGTCGCTTGCGCGTCCGGCTAACAATGCGTCGTCGCGCATGGCATGCACCGTGTCAAAGGACCCTCCAATGACCACGCCAAGCCCGCTCGTCGGCGTCGTCGTGCTGAACTACAACGGCTGGCGGATGACGCTCGACTGCCTGCGCTCGCTGGCGAAGGCGGATTTTCCGCGGCTGCGCGTCGTCGTGGTCGACAACCGGTCGACCGACGATTCCGTCGTCCGCATCCACGAGGCGATGCCGGATGTCGAGTTGGTCGTCAACGGGAGCAACGCGGGGTTCGCCGCGGGGAACAACGTCGGCGTGCGATTGCTGATGGAGCGCGGGGCCGAGTACATCTGGCTGCTGAACAACGACGCCACGGCCGACCCGGGCGCGCTAGCCGCCATGGTCGTCTGCGCGGAGGCCGACCCGCGCATCGGCGAGGTCGGCGCGGCGGTCTACCACGCCCACGCGCCGACGACGATGCAGTCCTTCGGCGGCGGGCCGGTGAGTTTGTGGACGGGGCACACGCGCCTGGCCGACCGCCCGGGGGCGAGAGTCGACTACATCACCGGGGCATGCGTGCTGCTGCGCTCGCGGGCCCTGCGCGAAGTGGGGCTGCTCGACGAGCGCTACTTCTTCCAGTGGGAGGACGTCGACCTGGGCTTCCGGATGCGGAAGCGAGGCTGGCTCGTCGCGGTCGCGGGCGACGCGAAGGTCTGGCACGAGGGGGGCGGGTCGGACCCGGGGCTGAGCCCCTTCCGCGTGCGGCACCACGCGATGGGGATGGTGATGTTTTTGCGCAGCCACGCGCCGTTGCCGTGGGTCGGCGCGTGGCCGATGTTCGCGTATTACGTCGCGGTGGCGGTGAGGCAGCGCTCGCTGGCGACGCTGCGCGCCGCGGTGGGCGGGTGGTGGTCGGGGTGGTGGAAGTAGGGGGCGAGGCGGTATGCCGCCCGCGCGAATCCTTGTCTTGTAGGGTGGGTTGAGCGTACTCGCGAAGCCCACCGGCGCGGCGCACGACAATCCGGGCCGCGCACGTGCAACGGACGCCCAACCGGTGGGCTTCGCGGAGTACCGCTCAGCGCCACCCTACGCAGAGGGGGCATGCGGATCGTCGCCGCGAGGTTGGCGCGTCGCGCGGGCGGAGTACCGCCTTTCGCCCGAACTCCGGACACACAGTGTCCGTCTCTGATCAGAAAAGACGTGCAGACAAGACGTGCATCGCACAAGGCTGCCGTCGCCCGCGCGGTCACTTCCCCGCGCGGGCCTTCGTCAACTGGTCGATGATCGTCTTGATCATCCCCTCGAACGTCACCGTCGGCCTCCACCCCGTCGCGGCCATGAGCTTCGCGGGGTTGCCGATCCGGCTCGACGGCGCGCGGTCGAGCAGCGTGCCGTCGACGCGGACGTGCTTCTCCCAGTCGAGCCCGAGGTGGCCGAAGGCGACGCTGACGAACTCGCGCACGCTGTGTCCCCGCCCGCTGGCGACGATGAAGTCGTCGGGCTTGTCGGCGCCGAGGATGCGGCGGAAGGCGTCGACGAAGTCGGGGGCGTAGCTCCAGTCGGTCCGGGCGTCGAGGCTGCCGAGCGTGAGCGTCTCGCGCGAGCCGCCTTGGATGCGCATCGCCGCGTCGATCACCTTGCGCGAGAGGAAGGTGCCGGTCCGCAGCGCCGATTCGTGGTTGTAGAGGATGCCCACGCTGGCGAAGAGCCCGTGCTCGCGGCGGTAGCGCTGGCAGGCGAGCTGGCCCGTCGCCTTGAGGAGGCCGTATTCGCAGAAGGGCGTGATTTGCGTCGATTCCTCCTGGCGCTCGTCGGCGGTGCGCTGGCCGAAGATGACGGAGGTCGAGGCGTAGAAGAACCGGCAGGCGGGGGCCGAGCGGCGGATCGCGTCGAGGAAGTGGATCGGGCCCTGCACGTTGACGAGCATGCCGGCGCCGATGTCGGCCCCGACATTGGCGGGCCGCCCCGCGCGCTCGGAGGAGCGGTGGTGGGCGGCGAGGTAGTAGACCTGCGTCGGCGCGACGTGGCGCACCAGCGCGTCGATCGAGCGCCCGTCGTCGAGCGAGACCGTGGGCGGCGGGGCGGCCTGGCCCGAGAGGTTCTCCGCCCCGTGCCGGCCCAAGCCCGTCAGCACGTCGCCGCGGTCGCGCAGGGCCTGGCAGAGCAGCGTCCCGTCCTGGCCCCGGTGGCCGATGACGATGGTCCGATGGGGGGGTGGGGGGGTGTTCCGTTGTTCAGCCACGCTCACGCTCCGGCACGACGGGTTCCGTTCGCAACATACGCAGAGGTTCAATCGCCGAGTTTCAAACCGGGTTCTTCAACGCGTGCAAGTCGGCGTCGACCATCAGCGCCGCCAGCGCGTGCATCCGCGTCTTGGGCTTCCAGCCGAAGGCCTTGTTGGCCTTGGAGTAGTCGCCGATGAGCAGGTCGACCTCCGTCGGGCGAGTGTAGGCGGCGTCGAACTCGACGAACTCGCGCCAGTCGAGCTTCACCTGCCCGAACGCGGCGTCGAGGAACTCGCGGATGGTGAAGGTCTCGTTGGTCGCGAGCACGTAGTCGTCGGGCGTCTCCTGCTGGAGCATCTGCCACATGCCCTCGACGTACTCGGGGGCGAAGCCCCAGTCGCGCTTGGCGTCGAGGTTGCCCAGGTAGAGCTTCTTCTGCTTGCCGAACTTGATGTTGGCGGCGGCGAGGGTGATCTTGCGGGTGACGAAGTTCTCGCCTCGGCGCGGCGATTCGTGGTTGAAGAGGATGCCGCAGCAGGCGAAGAGGCCGTAGGCGTCGCGGAAGTGGGCCGCCATCCAATGGGCGTAGCACTTGGCGCAGGCGTAGGGCGAGCGGGGGTTGAAGGGCGTGGTCTCCTTCTGCGGGACCTCGAGCACCTTGCCGAACATCTCCGACGACGAGGCCTGGTAGAAGCGGACCTTCTTGACGACCTTGGTCTCGACGATGGAGCTGAGCAGCCGGGCGACGCCGGTGCCGGTGATGTCGGCCGTGTACTCCGGCACGTCGAAGCTCACGCGGACGTGGCTCTGGGCGGCGAGGTTGTAGATCTCGTCGGGCTGGATCTCGTAGACGAGCTTGGTGAGCGACGAGCCGTCGGAGAGGTCGCCGTAGTGGAGGAAGAGCCGCTTGTCGGGCCCGTGCTCGTAGCCCTTGAGGTGGTCGATGCGGGTGCGGGTCATGGCGCTGGTGCGCCTCACGAGGCCGTGGACCTCGTAGCCCTTGGAGAGCAGCAGCTCGGCCAAATACGAACCGTCCTGGCCGGTGATGCCGGTGACGAGCGCCTTCTTCATGGTTTTCTCCCGCAGACTTGCGCGACGCGGCCTACCGCGTCGCGTGAATGATCGCCGCGCGCCATCACTGCGTTGGCGCCGACGGGGGGAAGCTTAGCAGGGGCAAGTGATTCAAACCAATGCGCGCGGGTCATGGTGTGCGGGGCCTCACGGGTTTGGCGTCGGGTCGGCGGGCGTCAGTACGAGCATTCCTGCGGCTGGGCGTCGAACGTCTTGCCGTCTTCGCTGCGCTGCCAGCGGAGGCTTTTGCGCTCGGTGATGAGCGAGGCGTGGATGATGAGCGTGTAGCCGACGAGCCCCTGGTTGGGGTGCAGGCGCAGCCCGTATTTGTTGAGCCCCTCGGGCCAGCGGGTGATGAAGAGCTTGAGCAGGTCGTCCCAGCGCGGGCGTGGGCCCAGGGCGGCGAGGCCGGCGGAGAGCTTGGCCTCGAACTTCGCGCAGCCGGCCCAGAAGGTCATGTCCGGGCCGTCGAGCGGGAGCTTGAAGAGGTCGACGTATTTCCGCCGCTGCGACGCCTGGAATTTCCCTTGGGGCGAGTTGGCGTCGCGGCAGGTCATGCCGCTGATGTGGCTGCGCCCGTCAGGCCCGGGGTGGAAGACCTCGATGTGGCTGTAGCTGCACTTCTCGACGGCGGCGGAGCGCTTCTGCTTGTCGTGGAGCAGGAGGTTGGAGCCGCCCCAGAACTTGCGGTATCGCGTGAGGAACTGCACGGCCGAGGGGACGTCGTTCGCGTGGTGCCGGAGCATCGACATCACGGGGATGGGGAAGAGCTCATCCGGCTCGTCGTCCATGTGGAGGCCGTTGCCCACGCCGTCGCTGCGCAGGTCGGGCAGCGGGCCGGCGCCGCTGAGCGGCTTGGGGTCGGGCTTCCAGTGGGTGAGCGGGTCGTCGACGTTCTTGATGGCGACCTCGCCGCGGTCGGTGTCGGGGATGTAGGCCGAGCGGCATTTCTCGTCGGTCGCGGGGCGCGGCTTGAGGGCGAGCCCCGCCTGCTTGAAGCCGCGGAAGGTGATGTAGGGGACGAGGCTGCGGAAGACGGCCATCTCCTCGTCGCTCAGCTTCGCCTGGGCCTTGAGCTCGCGGTCGCGGGCGAGGGCGCTCTCGATCCACGGCGCCGCCTCGGGGTAGGCCGCCTTGGAGGGGATCTTGGCCATCCGCTCGCGGTGGAAGTCGGCCAGCCCGGCGGTGAGGTCCTGGCGCTTGACCCATGGCGCGTCGGTCAGCACGCGGTCGATGGGGAACTCGAGGAACTGGGCGCGGTTGGCGTTGATCCGCTCCGCCTCGTCGCGGGCGGCTTGCACGGGGTCGGGGAGTTGCAGGGTCATGGGGCCTCGCGGACTGATGAGGGAGTTGGGGGCCGCTTCATCATGGCCGGCCGACCGTGGGCGTCAATCCCCAGAGGCGTCGGCCTGACGCGGGGTCTTGTTGCAGCATCACGTAGCCCTCGGGCCGCTTCGCGCCGTCGAGGGCGAGGTAGTCGGGCGGGCTCTGCGTCGACGGACTCTGCGTCGGCGGGCGATCCTCCGCCGTGACGAGCCGCAGCCGCGAGCCACGCAGGATCTGGGCGTAGAACTCGCAGGGCGGGCCCCAGCGGTCGACGCCGAGGCGGATCGGCGCAGCTCCGGGCGAGTGGGCCAGCGCGGCATGGATGAACGAGCGCAGGTCGGCTTCATGCCTCCAGACGCGGTAATGAGTGGTGTTGAATTGCAGCACGAAGAGGACGGCCGCGGAGGCGAGCAGGAGCGACGTGCGCGGCGTGTTGCGCGGCGGCGCGGCGGCTCCTTCGACGTGGAGTCGCTCGCTCATGAACGGCATCGGCAGCAACGCGACGGTGAGGCAAAAGAGCGTGGGGAGGTAGAGGCCCGTGCGGTCGATGGGGTAGAGGAGGCCGGCGACGTGATGGGCGATGAAGAGGATCGCCAGGGTGAGCAGGAAGGTCCCGCCCAGGAAATGGAAGGCGAGGTCGCGCGGCGCGAGCAAGGCGAGCCCTCCGCGGCGGATCGGCCCGGCCCACAGCCGCACGAGCGCGACCAGCGCGAGCAGGATGACGCCGGGCACGATGACGCAGGCCGCCAGCCACGCCAGCGCCGCCAGCGGGGGCGCGTCGGCCCAGCGGTTGTGGCGGATCGAGGCGTCGACCAGATCGCGCGTGGCGGCGAGCCAACTCGTGGTGCCGACGTAGAAGTGCTCGCGGTTGGCGTGGCGGAGCGGGGCCCAGAGGAGGTCGGCCGCGAGGAGCGGGCCGGGGAGGATGAAGAGGCCGGCCAGCCAGCCGAGCCGCCTCGCCGCGCCGCCGGACGAGTTCGCGCGGGGCGGCAAGGCCCGCGGGTCGGCGAGGACGAGGACCGCGAAGATCGCGGCCGCCGCGGTGCAGGGAATCACCAGCGTGAGATTCGCGCAGACGCTCAGCCCCATCGCGATCGAGGCGGAGAGCCATCGCCCCTTGAAGCCCGCGCCCGGCTCGAGGATCGATCGCGTCATCATCAGCAGCGCCGCCGTGAAGAAACCCAGCGCCAGCCCGTAACCCCGCGCGGCGGAGAGGAAGTCGAGCACGATGGGGTTGAGGCCCAGCGCGGCGAAGAGGACGAACATCGCCCAGCCGGTTCCCAGGAGCCGCCTGCACAGGAGCAGCGCGGCGACGAGGTAGACCGCGCCGCCGCAGAGGGACGGCAGCCGGACGCTCCATTCGCTCACGCCGAAAGCCGAGGTCGAGAGCTTGACGAGGATGGTGTGCAGGACGTGATGGTTGGCGTCGTAGGCGTCGAAGATGCGGTCCCACGGGCCTGAGGCGAACTGGAGGTAGGTGAAGGCCTCGTCGTACGTGATCGACTGCGTGACGGCGCGGTGGATGTTGATCGCCAGCAAGGCCCCGAGGAGCAGCAGCGCCGCCGTCGAGGCAGGCGTGCGGCGGGGGCGTGTCGAGCGCTCGGTCAAAGGCGGCGTTCCCGGGTGGCCGGCGGAGAGGTGAGACCGACAGTCGAACGCCTCAACGGGCGTGGACTTCGCCGTATCGCAGGCCTTGGCTATCCACCGCCGCCCGACGCCGGAAGCACGAACTTCTCGATGTCCTCAAGATATCCGAGCGGCGAATAGCTCAGATAGCACAGGCAGATTGCCGCCCAAAGCACAATCGCGAGCCATCTTGCGGGCAACCTCCGCGTGCCAACAAGGACGACCACCGTAATGGCACAGCATGCCCAGAGCACCATCAGTGCGGTGCCAACGACGACCTGCACGATTGCGTCGGAACGTCGATAGGTTACGTAAGGCTCGTCGTTCGCCCCTTGCATGATGACGAGAAAGGACGCGATGGAAAGCAGTCCTGCCGCCACTAGGAACGCGATCTTCAGAAGCGTGCGGCTCATGGGCACATACGGCGGTTCGACGCGCCGGTCGTCGTTCGGGATTCGATCGTCGATTGCCTGCATGCGGTGGGTAACTGAAGTTGTGCTGTCTCGAGGTTCCGCGCATTTTAAGCGAGGGCACTACGTGATGCGGGCGTGCATTAGCAATGCCCGGATCGTGCCCCCGAAAATTGACAGAGTTCCGCGGCGATTCTAATCTTGTTTCCTCCCTCGCCCGCTCCGGTTTCCCCAAACCCGCGGCCCGGGCGGGAGCGCTTGTTGGTGGGCGTAGCTCAGTTGGTTAGAGCATCGGGTTGTGATCCCGAGGGTCGGGGGTTCGAGTCCCCTCGCCCACCCTTATTTCACGGCAATTCGATTTCGATGGAGAGGGGAGCCATGTCCCGTCCCGGCCGCCCGTTCGTCCTTCACGAAGCCACGTACCGGCAGCTCCTCGATTCCAGGCCCAACGTCGCTGTGCTCCCCTGGGGGGCGACCGAGGCCCACAACTACCACCTCCCGCACGGCACGGACGTGATCGAAGGCACCGCCTTGGGCGAGCAGGCCGTCGAACGCGCCAACGCCAAGGGGGCCAAGTGCCTCCTGCTGCCGACCGTCCCCTTCGGCAACGACAACCTCCAGCTCTCGCAGGTCGCGACGATCACCATGCGCACCGCGACGCAGGCGCTGGTGCTGCACGACGTCGCCGAGAGCCTCGTCCGCCAGGGCATTGACCGCATGGTCCTGCTCAATTTCCACGGCGGGAACGACTTCAAGTCGATCATCCGCGACATCATGCTCGACCTGCCGATCTTCATCGTGCAGGTGCACGGCTACATGACCGACCCGACGGTCCTCGACGGCCTCGAGCACAAGGGCGGCGACCACGCAAACGAGTTCGAGACGGCGATGATGCTGCACCTCACGCCCGAGTGGGTCTCGATGAAGGACGCGGGCAGCGGGGCCTTCACGCCCAGCAAGATGCCCTCGCTCGCCACGCCGGGGGTCTGGGCCCCGCGCGACTGGGCGGCGCTGACGGCCGACAGCGGCACGGGCGACCCGCGCCAGGCGACGGCGGAGAAGGGGCGCGTGATCATCGAGAAGCTCGTCGCGGCCCTGGTGCCGATCCTCGTCGAGCTCTCGGCCGCGAAGAACGGCGACTTCCCCTATATTGTCCGGGGCAAGGCCTGAGTCCACGCAGGTTCGATCCCCTCGGCAACCACAGCTTTCATAGGAACGTGACCATGGGTGTCGCTTCGAGTTCCACCGCCGCCGGCGTGCGTCGCCGGCTGGGGCGCAGCAACTTGTCCGTCTCGCCGATCTGCTTCGGCACCTGGCAGCTCTCCCCGCGCTTCTGGGGCCCGCAGCCCGAGGCCGACGTCGCCCACGCCCTTCACCGCGGCATCGAGCTGGGCGTCAACTTCATCGACACCGCCGACGCGTATGGCGACGGCTTGGCCGAGGAGGTCGTCGGGCGGGCCCTCAAGCCCATCGCCCGCGACAAATACGTCCTGGCGACGAAGGTCTACTGGCACATCCAGCCCGACGCCTCGCGCTACCCCGACCTCTCGCACGACTACATCCTCAGCGCCTGCGACGCGAGCCTCCGCCGGCTGAAGCTCGATTACATCGACCTCTACCAGTGCCACTCCTGGGACCCGGCGGCGAGCACGCAGGAGATCGCCTCGGCGATGGAGAAGCTGGTCAAGGCGGGCAAGATCCGCGCGTACGGCACGAGCAACTGGACGGCCGACCAGCTCCGCGCGGGCCACGCCGCGGGCAACTTCACGACCTGCCAGCCGCCCTACAGCCTGATCAACCGCGCGGGCGAGGCCGACGTGCTGCCCACCTGCATGGCCCTCGACATCGGCACGCTGGTCTACAGCTCGCTCCACATGGGGCTGCTCTCGGGCAAGTACAAGGGGGCCGAGGCGTTCACCGACTTCCGCAAGGACCACCGCGACTTCCAGGGCGAGCGGTTCAAGATGATCTGCGACCGGATCGCGCAGCTCGACCCGATCGCGAAGAAGTACAGCCTGTCGATCACCCAGCTCGTGCTCGCGGCGACGCTGATGAACCCCGCGATCACCTGCGCGATCGTGGGCATCAAGACCGCGGCGATGATCGAGGAGGCGGCCGGGGCGATGGGCAAGACGCTCTCGCGCGTCGACCTCACCGCGGTGCGGGGCCTGCTGGCGGTGAAGTGAGGGGGGGGCGGCGTTTTGTCCGCATGGTCTGGTGCCACATGTCATCGTACTCGTGACATGTGCCGGGCTACGGCAGGCCAACGGCAGGCCAAGGGTTTCCCGGGGATCTCGCGTCTCCATCGCGGAAATCGCGCGATTCAACGGGTGTCGGCGTATTTGTCGGGTGTGCGGTCAACGGCATCTCAAGACACATGTCACGGGTACGATGACATGTGGCACCAGGCATTGCCCGGCCGACGACAGCGCCTTGGCCTTGACGCTTGTCCCGCAGGAACCGCTTGCCGTGTTTGAACTGATCGCCATGGTCTTCCGGAAGCTCGACTTCCTCGGCGCCCGCATCATCGGCGGCGTCGAAGGCTTCGGCCTCTTCACCCGCTTCTCCATCCAGGCCTTCCGCTGGTTCTTCCGGGGGCTGGGCAAGTGGTCCCGCTCCAGCCTGCTCATGCCGCAGTTCTACCAAGTGGGCACCAAGTCGATCCCCGTGGTGATGCTCACCGGCGCGTTCATCGGCATGGTGCTGGTCGTCGAGGCCTACGACCAGTTCGCCGCCATCGGCCAGGAGTCGCGCCTCGGGGGGATCATCGGCGTCTCGCTCGTGCGGCAGATCGGCCCGGTGCTCGCGGCCGTCATGCTCGCCGGCCGCGTCGGCGGGGCAGTCAGCGCCGAGCTAGGCACCATGCGCGTCACCGAGCAGCTCGACGCCATGCGCGTCATGGGCTCCGACCCCGTGGCCTACCTCGTCGTCCCGCGCGTCCTCGCCTGCGTCGTCATGATCCCCGTGCTCACCATGTTCAGCGACCTCACCGGCATCTACGGCGGCTACCTCGTCACCGTCCGCGGCTTCGGCGTCAGCTCCCACGCCTACTGGGAATTCTCCAACCGCTTCGTCGGCACCTGGGACTGGTCCACCGGCGTGATCAAGAGCATGGTCTTCGGCCTCGCGATCGGGCTCATCAGTTGCTACAAGGGCTTCTATTGCCGCCCCGGCGCCGCGGGCGTCGGCCGCGCGGCGACCGAATCCTTCGTCACCAGCTTCCTGGCGATCATCGCCATCAACCTGGTGATGGCCAAGTTCCTCAAGGATCTGGGCTACGTCGTCCTGGGCCACGGCGGCCCGACGGCCTTCAGCGGGTGAGCGTCAAGGCTCCGTCAGGTGCAGTTCGAAGAGCACTTCGACCCCGACCCGAAAACCACCGGAATCCGCGCCTGCTCACGGCTCGAACCGGATGTTCGCCGTGTGCTCGTTGATCTTGAACCCCGCGTCCTCGGGCTTCAGCACCGGCTTGCCGTTCACCGTCAGCCCGCGGATCGTCACGTCCTCCACCCGGTGCTCCGCATCGAACCCGGCGATGATCGAGCCCGGCGGATTGGGCCCCACGTACGTGACGTGGTCGAGCGTGACCCCGCGGATGTGCCCCAGCTTCTTGTCCGTCGCCCACATGTCGCTGCGGATGTCGGCCCGGAGGATGTCGTGCGACGCCTGCTCGATCCGGATGTCCTTGAAGAGGATGTTCCCGATCGTCCCTGAGTCGACGACGTGCACGCCCAGGGCCTGGTGCCCCGTGTGGAGGATGTCGATGTCTCGGTAGGTCACGTCGCGGATGTCGGCCCGCGTCTCGTAGGTCACGCCCAGCGCGTAGCCCCAGTCGTTCCAGACCACGCAGTTCTCGACGACGATGTCCTCGGAAGGCTTCTCGGGGTTCTTGGCCTTCACGGCGAAGGTGTCGTCGCGGTTGCGGACGAAGCAGTCGCGGATGCGCACATGGCGCGAGCTCACGGAGTTGATGCCGTCGCTGTTGAGCCGGGCCGAGATGATCTTGACGTCGGTCGCCGAGGCATCCTCGCACTCGAGGAAATTCACGTCCCAGTTCGAGGAGTCGCGGATGACGATGCCCTCGACCGAGACGTTTTTGCACCGCTGGAAGACGATCGAGGGCTTGCCGATGTGCGGGATGTTGGAGGAATCGAGGATCCCGCGCCCGCGGATGTGGACGTTCTCCGCGTCGGTGATGTGCAGGACCGGCCCGCCCGTGGGCCGGTAGAGGTTGAACTTGGGGACGTACTTCATCTCGTCGGTCGGGAGGAGCACGCCGAGCACGAGCGCCCCGGGCGCGAGGTAGACCGTCTTGCCCGACTCGATCTTGGTGGAGCCGATCCGGTGCACGCCCGGGCCGAAGTAGACGACGTTGGGATCGTCGGGCTTGGGTGGGTCGACCTCGGGCGCGGAGGCGAGGAAGTGGATGGCGTCGGTCCACTTCCCGTTGACGCGCAGCGTGAGCTTGCGCGGCTTGTCGAGCGTGAACGAGACGGTGTCGCCCTCGACCTTGGCGGCGACCTTCGCGGAAACGGGGTGGAGCGACGCGGTTTTGCACCGCTTGGCGAGCTTGACCTTCACCTCGACTGGCCCGCCCGCGAAATCGAACAGGACGAACCCGGCCTGCTCGCCCTGGGCGGGGTGCTTGTGCGTCCAGAGGGCGTCCTTGCGTTTGTCGATCTCGGCCATGACCAGGGCGTGGTGGACGAAGGCCTCGCGCCCGTTGATCTCGACGCGGCAGAGCTCGGACGGCTTCTCCCCCGGCGGGCCGGGGTGGAGCGTCAGGGTCGTCTCCCCGCGGGCGGGCGCGGCGAAGGCGAGGAAGACGGACATGGCCGCGATAAGGCTGAATGCCGTGCAGGACAGGAGCGTGTGTGGCATGGGCGAGTGGTTTCGCGAAGGCGGGCGTGGAGCGAGCCGGGTGGGCGGGGAGGAGATTCGCCACGTGGCCGCGCGTCGTGTGAAAAACGTCACTTCTTCATCGGCGTGATTGGCGCCGGCTGGTCCGCCGGCATCGACGCCGCGGAGGCGATAGAGCCGTCGTCGGCGGCGGGGCGGCCAGGTCCGCGGCGGTGATCCGCGCCGCCGCGAGGTTCGTCGCCGGCGTGGCGATCAATTCCTCATCGACGGTGTTGATCGCGTCGCGCGACTGCCGGTACCAGCTCGTCAGCCGGCTGGCGGCGGGCGAGGTGAAGCGACCGTTGTGCGCCTTCGCCAGCGCCCGCAAATCCGGGTCGTCGCGCCCGATCAGCACGACGTCGACGCGCACCGAAGGCTGGGCGTCGAGCGCCTTGCGGATGGCCGCGAGGCGGTCGGGCGCGAGGCTCTGCCCGGTGACGAGGATCACCTGCTGCGGCTTGCCCCGCAGCGCCTTGGCGACGGCGACCTCGGGGGTCGACGAGCCGGCGGGGACGTGGGCGTAGAAGAAGTTGCGCAGGGCGGCGCGGTCGCCCGGGGCGAAGTGCTGCGGGTTGTCCGGGAAGGCCAAGGCGGCCTCGTCCTGCCAGAGCACGACCTGGAACGCCTGCCCCGGCTCGCTCTTGCGCAGCCCCGCCAGCGCGGTGTCGAACACCACGCTCAGCCACTGCGAGCTTTCGCCACCGCCGTCGATCACCGCGGCGACGCTCCGCCCCACGAGCGGGATGCCCAGCACGTTCGGCCCCTTGTTCTCGAAGGGGTTGGCCTCGGGGTCGAAGCGGTCGGCTGTCTTCACGTCGGGGCCCGCGGGGTTGTCGCCGTTGTTGGGCCCGGGCGAGCGGGCGAGCATGACGATCGCGGCGATGCAGGCGGCGGCGATGGCGCCGACGACTACAACATAGATGATCACGGCGCTGGCGCGGACGAGCTTCCGCCGGCGGCGGGCGGTGGGGATCACCTTCGCGGTGATGGTGACGACCTTGCCCGAGGCGGTGACGAAGGTCTCCACCGCGCCGGCCGCCATCGCGGCGGAGGCGGCGCCGGCGGCCGCGGCGGCGGAGGGACGCGAGGCCGAGGGGGCGACGTTCTCCTCGGCGGGGACGGGCGAGGCAGGCTTGGCGGCCTTGCCCGCCGGCGGAGGCGTCGCGGGCGTGGCGGGGGGCGGAGCCGCGGGGCGACGGGTGGCGCTTCCAGGAGCCGGCGCGGCGGGAGCGGCCGGCTTCGCGGGAGCGGCGGCGGGTTTTCCGGGGGCGGGGGCGCTGGGTCGTCCGCCGCCCGGCGCGTCGGGCCGGGCCGGGCGGCTGAGCTTCTCGGCGCGCTCCCGCTTCGGGTCGGCCGGCACCGTCATCAGCGTGCCGCAACTGAAGCACCGGCAGACGCCGCCTGCGAACCCGGCGTCGAGTTCCAGGTGCGTCTTGCAGCCGGGGCATTCAAGGTCGATGGTCTGCATGGGCCGGGCCTCAGGACATGTCGGGCGAGGCGTGCCGTCGTCGGCGGCAAGAGGGGGCCTCGCGTGGCGCGCGGCTCGGAACAGGCGTCGACCCCGGCTCGCGGTTCCGGAACCGATCCGCGCCCATCATCGCGCAAAAGAGTCAGTGCGACAAGGCTCCGCCGCCCAGGTCGGGCTGCCAGAGATAGTAGAACCCGGCCGAGCCCTCGGGCAGCGTCTCGGCGATGTTGATCTGCGCGAGGTTGATCTGCGTGCCCGCGCCCACGGGCGTCGAGGCGTAGGGCGAGTTCACGTAGTCGAACGGCCGGCGGTAGACCACCAAGTCGGCCTTGGTGAGCCCGGCCATTTTCTTCGCCAGCGCGAAGGCGTCGTGCAGGTCGCCCACGCTGTCGGCCAGCCCCGCCGCGGCCGCCTGCTCGCCCGTCACCACGCGCCCGTCGGTCAGCGAGGCGAAGCGGTCGGCGGGGATCTTCGGGCGGGCCTCCTTCACGATGGCGACGAAGCGGCGGTAGAAGTCGTCGACCATGCCGCGCAGGATCGCCCGCTGCTCGTCGGTGAGCGTGCCGAAGGGCGAGGCGATGTCCTTGTTGGGCCCGCTGGTGATGGCCTCGGTGCCGATGCCCAGCTTGCCCAGCGCGCCCTTGACCGTCACGAGCTGCATGATGACGCCGATGCTGCCCGTGACGCTGGTGGGGTAGGCGACGATCTCGTCGGCGGAGCAGGCGAGGTAGTACCCGCCGCTGGCGGTGACGTCCATCATCAGCGCGACGACGGGCTTGCCGGTCTCCTTCTTGAACCGCTTGACCTCGCGGTACATCGCGTCGCTGGCGGTGACGGTCCCGCCGGGCGTGTTGAGCCGGAGGATGACGGCCCGGACGCGCTTGTCGCACGCGGCCTCGAGCTTCTCCTGCAGCAGCGCGACGGGGTTCTCTCCCTGCGAGAGCAGCCCGGGCTTGGCGGAGTTGTGGATCATCCCGGTGACGTCGACGATCGCCACCTGCTCGTTCCGCCACCCGCCGTCGGTCTCGACGACGTTGGCGGCGATGCGGTTGTGGTTCGGCGGCGTGCCCAGCGTGACGGTCATCGGCCCGCATCCCGCGAGGGCGAGGAGGGCGAGGAGTATCGGGGCGAGGATCGAGAGCAGGAGGCCACGACGAAGCAGGGCGACGCTCATGGGTTCACTCCAAGGGTGACGCGAGTCTACATCTCTGGGTGCCGACACGCTCACCCCACATCGATCAATCCCAGCGTGTCGCCGTACTGCTGGATGAGCACCTTGCGCAGCAGCCGCCAGCGGTCGCCCACGAGCCCGGCGTCGGCCTCGACGATGGCGTGGGCGTCGCGGCGGGCGAGCTGCAGGAGCGGGATGTCCTTGGGGATGCGGGCGACGCGCAGCGGCGGGAGGCCGTGCTGCCGCGTGCCGAAGAAGTCGCCCATGCCGCGGATCGAGAGATCCTCCTCGGCGATCTTGAAGCCGTCGGTCGTCCCGCCGATCGCCGCCATGCGCCGGATGGCCTCCTCGGTCACCGGCTCGGCGACGAAGACGCAGAGGCTCTTCCTGCCATTCGCCCCGCGGCCGATGCGCCCGCGGAGCTGGTGCAACTGCGCGAGGCCGAAGCGCTCGGCATGCTCTACGACCATCAGCGAGGCGTTGGGCACGTCGACGCCGACCTCGATCACCGTCGTCGCCACCAGGATGTGGACCTCGCTCGCGCGGAAGGCCTGCATGATCTCCTCGCGCTTGCTCCGCTCGAGCTGCCCGTGCACGGCCGCGACGCGCAGGCCCGCGCCGTACTTGTCCTGCAGCAGCTCCGCGTGGGCCCGCACGTTCTTGAGCTGCTTGAGCGACTCCTTCCCCGCCTCGTCGATCGCGGGCACGACGACGTAGGCCTGCTCCCCCTTGGCGACGCGCCCCGCGAGGTAGCGGTAGACCTCGTCGGCCTTGTCGGCGCCGACGACGCGGGTGGTGATCGGCGTCCGCCCCGGGGGCAGGCCGGTGATCGTGGAGATGTCGAGGTCGCCGAAGATCGTCAGGCTCAGGGTGCGCGGGATGGGCGTCGCGGTCATCACCAAGCAGTGGGGCGAGCGGATGCGTCCATCGGCAGGCGGCACGGATTTCTCGCCCGCGCCCTCGCCCACGTCGCGTTGGCGGAAGGCCGCCCGCTGCATCACGCCGAAGCGGTGCTGCTCGTCGACCACCACCAGGGCCAGGTCGTTGAAGCGGACCGACTCGGTGAGCAGCGCCTGCGTGCCGACGACGATGTCGACCTTGCCCGACTCGATGTCGGCCTCGAGGGCCTGGCGCTCGGCGGCGTCGAGCCGGCCTCCGGTGAGCAGCGCGATGCGCACGTTCGAGCCGGCGAGCATCGCGGAGATCGAGGCGAAGTGCTGCTCGGCCAGGAGCTCGGTGGGCACCATGATCGCGCCCTGCTTGCGGTTCGCCACCGCGAGCAGCACGGCGTAGAGCGCCACCACCGTCTTGCCCGAGCCGACGTCGCCCTGCAGCAGCCGGTTCATCGGCTTGCCCTGGCGAATGTCCTCCACGATCTGCCCGACGGCGAGCTCCTGCTGGGGCGTGAGCTTGAAGGGGAAGCGCTGGCGGATGTGGGCGTCGATCGCCTCGGACCATCGCAGCGCCGGCGCGGCCAACTGTGTCCGCGCGTGGTGCTTCTTGATCGCGATGCCCAGTTGCAGGAGCAGCAGCTCGTTGAAGGCGAGCCGCCGCCGCGCGGCCGCGGCCTCCTCCTCGTGCTCGGGGCGGTGGGCCATGCGGAAGGCGTCGGCCAGCGGGGGCATGACGTGCTCGGCCAGAAAATCGGCGGGCAACGGGTCGATGAGCTGCGCGGCCACATGCGGGAGCGCGGTGGCGATCATCTCCTCGATCCGCGCGCTGGGCAGGTCCTCCGTCGCGGGGTAGATCGGGCGGTAGCGCTCCTGCCGGGCGGCGGCGTCGAGGTTCTCCAGCGGCTCCCACTTGGGGTTGCTCATCTGCGGGTAGCCGTTGAACGGCTTGGCCTTGCCCTGCACGCGGATGACCATGCCGGGGTGGATCTTGTCTCGCAGGTAGGCGGCGTTGAACCAGACCAGGTCGAGCCGGCCCGTCGCGTCCTGCAGCGTCGCCTGGTAGCGCCCCTTGCCGCGCCCCATCGCGACCCAGCGCGTGACCATCACCGTGCCGCGGGCCGAGGCGATGGTCTCGAAGACGATGTCCTTGATCTCGCCCTCGGCCGACTCCCACTGATAGCGCGCGGGGAGATGGCGGAGGAGGTCGCTGACGGTGTGGATTTCGAGGCGGGCGAGGAGGCGGGCCCGCCCGGGGCCGACGCCGACGAGATCGGTCACGGGGCTGTTGAGCCGGAGGTCTTTGACGGCGACGGGGGCGGGGTTTTCGCCGGTGCCTGCGTGGGCGCTCGCGGCGGGGCTGGGGGCGGGGCTGGGCACGTCGGTCGGGGACATGCCTTGATCTTATCGCGTCGCGCAGACCCGGGTCGGGCCCGTGTTCGGTAGACTGATCCTCCGCGGAACGATGCGTTCCGCTGTGCAAGTTCGCCAGAAGATTTCACCCCCGGATCGCCTCATGCCCGCCCGCGTCCCCAAGCCGCGCATCCTCATCGGCAAGCCCGGGCTCGACGGGCACGACCGCGGCGCGAAATACGTCGCCCACGTGCTGCGCGACGCGGGCTACGAGGTGGTCTACACCGGGATCCGCCGGAGCCCCGAGCAGATCGTCGACGCCGCGGTGCAGGAGGACGTCGCCGCGATCGGGCTCTCGCTGCTCTCGGGGGCGCACAACGTGCTGTTCAAGCGGATCATCGACCTGCTCAAGGAGCGCGGCGCGGGCGACGTGCTGGTCTTCGGCGGCGGGACGATCCCGCCCGACGACCTCCCCGGGCTCGAGAAGCTCGGCGTCGCCGCGGTCTTCACCCCCGGCACTTCGGCGAAGACGATCATCGAGACCATCGACCGTCTGCTGGCGGGGCGAGCGAAACCGTGATGACGCGATCGATTGCCCAACTCGTCGAGGCCGTCGTCGCCGCCCGCGACGACATCGCCGCCATCCGCTCCGCGGCCCAGCTCATCTCCATCGTCGAGGACGCGCCCGAGCGGCTGCCCGAGCTGATCCAGGCGATCTCGCGTTTGGCCGAGGCGTCGCGACCGCGGCATGCCCGGCTGCTGCTGGGCGTCACCGGCGCGCCCGGCTCGGGCAAGAGCACGCTCGTCGACGCGATGGTCGCCGAGTGCCGCACGCGGTTCCCCGAGCGGCGCGTGGGGGTGGTCGCGGTCGATCCCTCCTCGCCGTTCACGGGCGGGGCCGTGCTGGGCGACCGTGTGCGGATGATGCGCCACGCGACCGACCCGAAGGTCTTCGTCCGCTCGATGGCGTCGCGCGGCCACTTGGGCGGGCTGACGCTGGGCGTGCGCGGGGCGATCCACGTGCTGGGTCTGCTCGGGTGCGACGTGGTCTTCATCGAGACTGTCGGCGTCGGGCAGAGCGAGGTGGAGATCGCCGGCGTGGCCGACCTGGTGCTGTTGGTCCTCGCGCCCGGGCAGGGGGACAGCGTGCAGTTGCTCAAGGCGGGGCTGATGGAGATCGGCGACGTGTTCGTGGTGAACAAGGCCGACAAGCCGGAGGCGGCGAAGGTGCACGCGGAGGTGCTCGCGGCGCTGGAGTTGGACAAGCAGGTGCATGCGGGGGAGGTTGATCCCTTGTCTGCGGAATCGGGCGATGGTTCGCAGGCCGGCGACGCGCTGGCGTTCGAGCGCGGGCGATGCGGGCGCGTCGAGCCGCGGGCCTGCCTTGTCAGTGCGCAGGACAAGAAGGGCGTCGTGGAGTTGGTCGACGCGGTGGAGGAGATCGCCGCGGGAGTTGCTGGTCCGAGCCACGAAGAGTCGGGGTTAGCCGGACGCGCACGCGACGGCTTTGGACGCCCGGCGGGCAGGACGTCATCAGGACATCGGACGGTGCAAGCCGTCGCTTGCGCGTCCGGCTAACCCAGATCGTCTCCGCTGTGGGTGTCGCAAGGTCGTGTGTCTTGGGTTGACCGGCACATGCCACGGGTACGATGGCATGTGGCACCAGACAAAGCCTTCCCCGCACGCGCCGATGCGCGTTTCGAGGCAACGGAGTCCCGTCCCATGGCCGAATCGTCCGACGCATTGCGGGCCGCGCAAGAGAAGTGGGAGCGCGAGCAGGTCGCGCCGGGGCTCGAAAAATCGCCCGAGCTCAGGGAGCGGTTCGAGACCGCGTCGGGGCGGACGGTCGATCGGCTTTACCTGCCCGAAGGCGATGTCGGCGACGCGGCCGCGCGGGCGTACCAGGAGAAGATCGGCTTCCCCGGGCAATACCCCTTCACGCGCGGGGTGCAGCCGACGATGCACCGCGGGCGGCTGTGGACGATGAGGCAATACGCCGGGTTCGCCTCGGCGGAGGAGTCGAACCGGCGCTACAAGTTCCTGCTCGGGCAGGGGACGACCGGGCTCTCGGTTGCCTTCGACCTGCCCACGCAGATCGGCTACGACTCCGACGACCCAATGGCGGCGGGCGAGGTGGGGAAGGTCGGCGTCGCCATCGACACGCTCGCCGACATGGAGGCGCTCTTCGAGGGCATCCCGCTCGACAAGGTCAGCGTGAGCATGACCATCAACGCGACGGCCGCGGTGCTGTTGGCGATGCACATCGCCGTCGCGGAGAAGCAGGGCGTCGCGCCGGCCAAGCTCGAGGGCACGATCCAGAACGACATCCTCAAGGAATACATTGCCCGCGGGACCTACATCTTTCCGCCCCGCCCCTCGCTGCGGCTGGTGAGCGACCTCTTCGCCCACTGCACCGCCCACGTGCCGAACTGGAACATGATCTCCATCAGCGGGTACCACATCCGCGAGGCGGGGGCGTCGGCGGGGCAGGAGATCGGCGTCACGCTCGCCGACGCGATCTGCTACATCGAGACGGCGCTGGCGGCGGGGCTCAAGGTCGACGACTTCGCGCCGCGGCTGGCCTTCTTCTTTGCGGCCCACTCGGACTTGTTCGAGGAGGCCGCGAAGTTCCGGGCCGCACGCCGGCTCTACGCGCGGATCATGCGCGAGCGGTTCAAGGCAAAGAACCCGCGGAGCTGGATGCTGCGGTTCCACACGCAGACCGGGGGCGTGACGCTCACCGCGCAGCAGCCGGACAACAACGTGGTGCGGGTGGCGATCCAGGCGCTCGCGGCCGTGCTGGGCGGGACGCAGAGCCTGCACACCAACTCGAAGGACGAGGCGCTGGCGCTGCCGACCGAGGAGGCGGTGCGCGTCGCGCTAAGGACGCAGCAGGTGATCGCGCACGAGTCGGGCGTGGCCAACACGGTCGATCCGCTGGCGGGCAGTTATTACGTCGAGAAATTGACCGACGAGCTCGAGGCCGAGGCGGAGGCCTGCATCAAGGCGATCGACGCTCTCGGCGGCGTCGTGCCGGCGATCGAGCGCGGGCACATCCAGCGGGAGATCGAGGCGTCGGCCTACCGGTTCGGGCAGTCGATCGAGCGCGGGGAGCGCGTGATCGTCGGGGTGAACAAGTTCCAGGAGGGGCAGGACCCGCCGATGGAGTTGCTCCGCATCGACGAGGGCGTGGCGGCGAGGCAGGTCGAGCGGCTAAGGCACGTGCGGGCGACGCGGGACAACGCGCGGGTGAAGAATGCGCTCGAGGCCGTGGCCCGCGGGGCGAAGGGCAGCGAGAACCTGATGCCGTTGATCCTCGAGGCGGTGCGGGCCTACGCGAGCGTGGGGGAGATCTGCAACACCCTGCGCGGGGTGTTCGGGGAACATCAGGAGTCGTTCAGTTGAGATGGGTGACGAGATCCCACCGAACCCGCCGGGGTGCCGTCGGGATCAGTGGGCTTGGGGTCGTGGTTTTGTGGATCACAGCGCCTTCTGGATCGCCGCGAGGAGGGTGCGGCCCTCCTCGGCGTCGAGCTTGGTGGGGTTCCAGCGGTAGCCCAGGCCGTCGGCCTCGCGTCGGGGGATGATGTGGAAGTGGACGTGGTCGACGGCCTGGCCCGAGAGCCGGCCGTTGTTCTGCAGGAGGTTCCAGGCGGAGGCGCCGGTGGCGGCCTTGATGGCCCGGCTGAGGCGCGGGGCGGCCGCGGCGCAGGCTCCGGCGAGGTCGTCGGGCATCTGGTCGAGGGTGGCGTAGTGCCCCTTGGGGACGATCAGCGTGTGCCCGCACGAGAGCGGGCCGATGTCGAGGAAGGCCAGGAGGCGGTCGTCCTCGATGACCTTGAGGCAGGGGATCGTGCCCGCGACGATCTTGCAGAAGATGCAGGCCGGGTCGGTGGGATGCTGGGGCATGACTGATTCCAAAAAGAAAGCCCAGGCACGCGGTGCCTGGGCCTTGGGTTTCCCGTTGATCGTGCTCAATGCTCTTCGGCGAAATACGTGATGCGCGGCATGCGGTTGGCGGCGGTGCCGTCGACGTTGGAGCGGTCGAACCCGACGACGAAGCGGCGCTCGGTGGTCTTGATCCAGGAGTTGGAGGCGGCGTCGTACTTGCGGCCCTGGAGGATGATGTAGGCCGTGAAGGTGTCGCTGTGGACGGTGATGAGGTTGCTCATCCGGGCGTAGTGGAGGAGCTGCTCCTTGAAGTCGTCGGCCGACTTGTCGGGGAGCGAGGGGTCGCCGCTGGGGGCGTCGGCATCGACCTTGTCGTGGCCGAGGCGGTCGATGGAGTAGGCGTCGGCCTCGGAGAGGACGGTGACGCCGGGGGTGGTGGTGTAGCCGCTGCCGCCGGTGAAGGTGCTGGTGCCGGTGACGCCGTCGGCGCTGATGTTGGCGGTGGCGGCGGCCTGCACGCCGGCGGGGTTGTCGGGGGGGGCGATGAAGATCAGGGGCTTGTAGGTGGGGTCGTAACCGGCGCCGGCGTTGTCGCTGGAGACGACGACGGAGCCGGCGCTGACGGAGGCGGTGAAGGTCGCGCCGGCGCCGGGGCTGAGGGCGGGCAGGTTGTTGCTCTTGATCCGCAACATCAGCGGTTCGCCGATCGAGGTCATGCCGAATTCGCTGCGCAGGCCGGGAATGAATGCAATGAGGTCTCGTGAGATTGCGCTGTAATCAACAACCGTGGTCAGTTGGACCTTGTCGCGGTAGGCGACGAGCGTCTCGTCGAGCAGCGGCGCCTGGTGGGTGGTGAAGCGCGCGCCCAGCCCGCGGAAGTACGGGAGCGTCGAGAGGACCTGGGGCGGGGCGGTGTTGATGTTGACGCGGCCGGGGACAGGCGGCGGGAGCGCGGCGAGGCCGACGGGCGTGATGTCGAGCGTGGTGAAGTGGTCGAAGATCGTGGCAGCGGCGGGGATCTCGAGGCCCGCCTCGGAGCGGAGGTATTTGTCGAAGTGCAGCCGCCCGAGGTTGGGCTTGTCGAGGTCGCCGACTTCATCAGGGTTGGCGAGGCGATCAGAGATTGTCCGATATGTCGTGGCGGCCCCAATGGTCGTCGCGGTGTACGCAAAGGTCAGGAGGTTGCCCAATTCACCCACATTGTGCAGCGGAGTGGTGATCATTTCGGGCAACGCGAAGTGTGAGGTGTCAGCCTCAACATAGTTCGCCTTCTTTTGCCCCATGGCCGCGACGGCGAGCCCTTGTGAGCCATTGACACTGAAAACCAGTTGCGGTCGTACGTACCCTTGACCAGCGGCGGTGATGCTTGCGGAGACTACTCGCTGATTCACGACGTTGGCGGTCAGCGTGGCCCCGGTCCCCGGACCTGGTCCTGCTGGAGTGTTGTCGACCGTGATCGTCGTAGGGCCGCTATACCCCTTGCCCGGATTCAAGATGCGTACGAGCTTGATGCCGTCATTGTTGGGGGTCATCCGATGCATGATCGGAATGCGGTCGTTTGGGTCGACGACATTCGTGGTCATCAGTTCCAGATGATTCCTGGTCGGTTTCTCATAGACGTATCGAGGAGCCTCGGCGCAATCGAGGGCGTGAAAATGAGTGTCGTCGCGCTGGAGAGAGGCCGAAATGATGTATCGCCAGTTGTTGGTGCCGACGCTGACATCGGTTGTTCCGCCCGGGATTTCCGCAGGCGGCCACGCCGGTGCGGTGGAGATCGTGCTGCCGCCGGGAGAAACAATCGCGCCAGCCGGAGCGGTGATTTCCAAGTTGGTGGAGGTGCCGTTGGCGGTCCAGCCGATCTTGTCAGCAATGAACCGGTCAGCGCCGTTCTTATAGACGAGAGAGACGTCGCAGGTCGCGCCGGACCAGGTGATCGGGCATCCGGCGAGACTCGTGGGATCATCCTCCACCTTGGTGGAAAGGCCGTTGTTGTTTCCGTTTTTCACCGATTCGGCAAATCGAGCCGACGCGGTGGTGGGGGTGGAGTTAGTGGTGTAGATGACGAGCCGGCCGCCGACGGGAATGGTCGTGCCACCGCCCTCGACTGATCCGGCGATGGGGACATCGGCACCAGTATTGACCTGGATGTAGAAGTTAGTCAGGTCGACCGGGACTTTGAAGGGATTGCCAAGTTCGATCACCAAGAATCGTTCAGCCGGTTCATTGGCCGGGTCAATGGTCACGTCTGGGGGGTTGTCTTCGCCGACGCCAGCGCCGTCGGGCCGATCGGAGTAGACGACCGTTGCGGAAACTTCCTTGATGAACGGCTGCGCGCGCATTGGATAGTAGACGGCTTGATCTCCGCTGCCGAGATCTTGCACGACCTTGTTGCGCTCAGGGTTGATCAGGCCTGCCGGAGCGGTGTCGAGTCTAGCGCACAGGTTGGCGTATAGCGAGTAAGCGGTCTCTCTACCGCGGCCAATGGAGCCCTCGTAGTTCACGCCCGGGGCGGTGAGCGAGCTGACGAAGGCGTCGAGGAAGGCGGTGTTGTTGGTGGTCGCGAGGTTGAGGGGGAGCTGGTAGTCGAGGGTGTTGGTGGTGGAGATGTATTGGATGGAGTTGGTGGTGATGCCGGTGAGCCAGCGCGGGCGCAGGGGGCGCGAGGGGTTGTTGACGGTGATGTGGCGGCGGATGTCGGCGCGGTACTGGGCGACGTTGAGGGCGTTGTAGACGTTGTTGGTGGTGTCGTAGCCGACCTCGGAGCGCATGGCGCGGAGCGGGCCGTAGGGGCCGTAGATGGAGGCGGGGTCGCCGGCGTCGATGGTGTATTCGAGGGGCGACCAGGCCTTGGTGTTGCTGGCGCCGTGGAGGCGCAGCTCGGTCATGTCGGAGACGTCGAAGGGATGGAAGCCGGTGAGCGGGTTGGCGATGCGGCGGGAGGTGGTCCAGAAGGCGAGGCGTTGGACGTCGGTGAGGGGCAACATCGCCGAGTAATCATGGCTGGGGAAATGCCCCAGACGCTTGTACAGGTATCCCATCGCCCCGGTCGATCCGACACTGTTTGTCGTATTGAGGGCATAGCCAACTTTCAACGGCACGTCCATGCCGCTGAAGCCCGGGCCCCACCCGATGGGGTCGGTGAGGTCGGCCTGGGCGAGGTATCGCATGAAGCTGATGTCGGCGGGCGTGTCGCCCCAGACGTTGGCGGCGGCGAACTGGGTCTCGGCCTCGGAGGCGTGGTTGGGATTGATCATCCCGCCTTCGTCGATGATCTTGAACGCGCCGTACCACTTCTGCCCGTCGATCGAGGGGATGGGCAGCTCCATCCAGCAACTGTCGGCGTAGCCGGAGCCCGAGGCGTCGGCGAGGTAGTCGGAGTTCCACTGCGTGATGGGCATGAAGGGGATGGAGGGGTTGCCGGCCGCGGGCGCGGAGTCGGAGAAGGCGATGGCGGAGGCGCCCGAGCCGACGGGCATGGTGGTGTCGTTGACCACGACGGTGGGGGTGGCGGCGTAGTTGCCGGGGGTGAGGATGTTGACTGCGATGAGCACGCCGTTTTGGAAGACGCCCTGCGCGGTGGCGCTGGGCGTTCCGCCCGGCAAGGTCACGGAGGTCGTGGCGGGGTGATAGCCCGATCCGCCGTTGACGACGGCGACGCTCACGACGGCGCCCGTGCTGACCGGAGGCTGGGCCACACCGGTGCGGATGTTGGTGTAGCGGATGCCGCCCGTGCCGAGCCAAGAGGCCTGCGACCAATTCAAGTTGGCGGCGGTGATCGTCCCGAGCAGAGGCCCGGGGGCGTTGGCGCTGAGCCAGGGGTGGTTGGTGGTGGCCGCGGTGGCGAAGGCGCGGGCCTGGGTGGCGGGGTCGTTGGTGGTGAGGTAGCGGATGAAGTCGTCGGCGATGGCGCGGCCGGCGATCTGCACGGCGGCGTCGACGGCGGAGTCGGTGTTGTTGGCGCGGGCGCTGGCGCTGCCGGCGAGCCGCTGGAGCTGCGTCATGCTCAGGAAGCTCAGCCCCACGAGCAGGAGGAAGATGACGCAGGAGATCGCCAAGATCATGGCCGACCCGCGGCGGCTGCGGGCGGTGGGGAGGTGCGGCGGGGCTTGGGGCGCGGCGGCGTGGTGTTGCTGCGGCTGAGGCGACTTGGCGTGAGGCGTCATGGGCGGGATTCCGGGAGTGCCGGGAGGAGTCTTCGGGGGCGTACTTCGGGCGGCGGTCGTGGGCTGCAGTGCGGATCGGCCGCGTGCATCGGTCGTGCGGATCAGTTCGGCTGCGGGACTTCGAGGACGTAGCTGTAGGTCCGCCCGTCGTTGAAGCTCGGGTCGCGGACGAAGAGGTCGTGGATGCGCCCGCGCTGGTCCTGGAGCGTGACGGTGACGCGGATCAGCCGCGGCATCGGCTGGCAGTGGTCGGCGGTCCCCAAGCCGTAACCCGCGGCGTAGGTGGTGGTGGCGATGACATGTGGAGCGCCGGTGTACCCGGCGCCGGCGGTGGCGACGGTGGGGGCGGCGGTGAGGATGCCGCCCGCGATGGTCGACGCGAGGATCGCGCCCGAGCCGCCTCCGCCGACGACTTCGAGGGTGGTGTTGTTGGTGTCGAGGTCCTTGCCGCCGTCGAGGAACTGGAGGTTGGCGTCCTGCATGCCGTTGCCCACGCCGCTGCCGGCGATGGCGAAGACGCTGGGGGCGGTGGGGCGCGTCACCAGGTCGGTGAAGGAGCCGTCGTTGCTGACCTCGACCTTGAAGCCCGAGCAGTTGGCGGAGATCAGAGCCTGGTTGAGCATGTGGGATTCGGGCGTGATCGAGATGGGCGCCGGGGCGTAGGGCGATCCGTAGATGCGGAAGACCAGGTCGCCCATGCGCTGGCCGGGGAGGCGGGTGTTGTCCCACACAACGGCGGAGGAACGGCCCGCCACCGGTGGTGCGCTGAGCAGGGCGTCGGTCACGTTGTTGATGTCGGTGATCGTGTTGCGGATGGAGGCGGCGTCGCCGAGCATCGCGACGTCGGAGAGGCCGGGGCGGATGCCGTAGGTCGCGCCGACGTCGGTCGCCTGCCAGAGGCTGGTGGAGGCCTGCTGCGTGCCGGCGGCGTTGTAGCGGACCCACTCGGGCGAGATCAGCAGGGCGTGGCGCCCGAGGCGGAACTGCCGCGGGGCCAGGAGGCTGTTGTTCTCGTCGTGGTCGAGGAGGTAGGGGCCGAAGGTGGAGTTGGTGGAGGCGGCGAGGTGGCCGTAGTAGATGCGGGAGCTGGGCGTCTGGAAGGTGCGGCGGTAGCCTGAGTCGGCGATGTTGGTGGTCTGGATGCCGTAGCGGCTGGTGATCCACGGGCCGTTGGCGACGAAGCTGATCTGGTCGATGGGCTGGCCGATGGCGCGGGCGGTGGGGGCGGTGTAGTTCGCGCCGCCGGAGATGACCTTGATGGAGGTGATCTGGCTGTTGAAGTCGACGAAGGCGATGGCCTTGGCGCCCGAGCCGGTGGAATCGGTGATGACCAGCGGGACGATGGACCGGCTCGAGTCGGTGGAGCCGCCGTCGTCGACGGTGATGTCGGAGCGGGTCTCGAGGCCTGCGGCGTTGACGTTGAAGGGAAGCACCGGGGCCGGGGGGCTGATGGCGGTGATGACGCCGGCGCCGAGGGAGAAGTTGACGGCGGGGATCGTCGCGCTGCTGCCCTTGTCGGCCCACTTGATGACCAGGAACCCGCGCGGGTCGAGCCGGCGGAAGTCGTCGCGCAGGCGGGTCTCGATCGCGCCGGCGTAGGTGATCACCTCGCCGTTGGCGGTCCCGATGCCCACGGACTGCCGCACCTGGCTGAGCAGCTCGCCGACGATCGCCATGAGGATCAGCGTGATGCCGATCGAGACCAGCAGCTCGATCATGGTGAAGCCGCGGACGGCGCGCCTGGAGGCGCGGTGGGCGGAGGAATCTGTGCTGCGATGCGTCGGCTGGGTCATTGGACGGTTCCCGTGACGATGGCGACGGCCCGTTGGGGAAGGCTCATGATCTGCGTGCCGTAGAGCGACCCGTTGAGGGTGTAGGGCGGGGTGTCGAGGACGTTGTCCTTCACGACGCGGCCGACGAAGGGGGCCTGCGTGTTGTCGTCGGCGACGTAGAGGACCAGTTGGTTGCGGTCGCCGGCGCGGAAGTTGTGGTGGCCGAAGCCGTCGTTGTAGCTGGCGTCGCGGGCGGCGAGGTTGGGGTCGAGTGCGATCGAGCCGTTGGTCGTCGAGATCATGGCGGGCACGATGGCGGGGAACGTGTAGGAGTCGATGCGCCCGAGGTAGGCGCTGGCGGGCTTGGCCCCCGCGGTGCGGTAGACGAAGACCGCGACGTCGATCGGGTCGCCGGCGTTGCGATACCGCGCAGCCACCGAATAGGCGTAGGTGCCGCTGGGGTCGGTGTAGACGCTGTTGGCGTTGACCAGGGGAAGCAGGGGAGGTGCGGGGATCACCTGGTAGAAATTGGTGGTCGACAGGCCCAGGAAGCTCGTCCCGCGCACGCGCAGGACGCTCAGCACGTTGCGTCCGATGATGACGCCCTGGGTGTCGTCGATGGCGCGGCGCTGCTGGGCGGCGGCGACGGGGAAGAGCGAGGTGACGGAGATGATCCCGATGGTCAGGATCGCCATCGCCAGCAGGACCTCGATGAGGGAGAAGCCGGCCCCCGGTGCGCGGCGGGCGGCGGCGGTGGGCGCGGAGGCGTTTTGCTTTGGAGCGTTGGCCATGGATTTCACCTGTTGACGATCAGGCCGCTGTAGCGGTTGAAGTTCACGAGTCGGATGGTGGTCTTGGTGCTGATGCCCGGGTCGGTGATCCAGTTGTCGATCGTGGGGGTCGCCGGGGCGAGGCCGGCGAAGTATTCGCCGAAGGCGTGGTCGTCGTAGATGAGCAGGAGGGGGACGGGCTGGGCGTCGAGGACGGGGGTGAGCCCGCCGGCGACGGGCTGGTACTCGATGGTGCTGACGCCCGCGGGCGTGCTGGTGCGGGTGGTGCCGTCGGAGCCGAACCAGACGGCGAAGTAGACGGTGCTCTGGAGGGCGCCGGGGGTGTTGGGGTCGTAGGCGAAGGGGGCGGGCACGGTCCAATTGGTGGTGCGGGCGCCGGGGAGGGCGATGGGGGTGGGGCTGTAGCCGCGGATGCCGATGTTGAGTGGGAGGCGCTCGGGCGGGCGGTCGTCGAGGTCGGTGAAGCGCATCTTGCCCGCGCCGGTGATCGTGCCGGTGAATTTGACGATGCGGAGGTTCACCCGCCCGTCGGAGGGGTTGCCCAGGACGAAGACCGCGGCGTCGGTGCCGTCGCGGAGGGCGACGGCGCGGGCGGTGTTGAGCGCCGCCGAGACCTGGTTGAGCCCGCTGTCGAGCGCGTTGGCCTGCAGGACCGCGCGGACCAGCGGCACCGACGAGGCGAGCAGGATCGAGATGACGGCGACGACCATCAGCAGCTCGATGAGCGTGAAGGCGCGGAGCCGCCGGGCGAATGCGGGTTCCAGGCGGGTTGGGTTCGGACGCGTCACTGGGCACCTCCGGCGCTGATGATGTCGTCTGTGATGGTCCACGCCCCGCCCGAAGCGCCCGGCCCGTTGTTCGTGGCCGAGGTGTGGGCGGCGGTGCAGGTCCAGGTGGCGTTGTTGGCGATCACCATGGTGCCCACGGCGTAGGCTTGGCCCGGAGCCCAGTTTGTGAGACCACTGCTGTCGTTGATTCCGTTGGGCCCGAAGGAGAGGAAGGCGGGGCGCAGCGCGGTTACGCCGACGGCGTTGGGGTTGTACATGCGGATGGGGTGGCCCCAGGGGTCAATCACTTCGTAGCCCGTGCTGACCTTCTGCAAGGCCTTCCCAAGCGGGGTGATCAGGTCGGTGTCGCCGGAAGTGGTCGAGTTGTTGTCGTCCGGGGTGCCGACGACCGTCTGCGCCTCGATGATGAAGTCGCTGGTGGTGGCGACGGTGCCGTCGAAGTATTTGCCCGTCTGGCGGTAGTACCCGTCGACGATGGCGTCGAGGTGGGCGAGCGTGGCGTGGGCCTGGCGGGCCCGGGACCAGTTGATGGTCGCGGAGGTCCCGGTGATCAGGAGAGCCAAGAGGATCGCCGCGATGGAGATCACCATCAGGACTTCGAGGATGGTGAAGCCGGATCGACGTCGCGGACTGCGGCGCGGAAGCGGGCGTGGCGAGAGGCGGCGGGCGCGGGTGTTCATTGGCCGGATGTCTCCGTGTCGGAGCCGTAGATGTTGTCGGATCGCCCGGAGTGGTTGGCGGTGACGTCGCCCAGGAGGCCGTCGGGCCCGGCGGAGACGAAGTCGGGCTGCTGCCAGGACTCCTCTTGAGCTTGGGCGGACGCGCCGGTGCCGGGGCCGACGTAGTGGATCGCCTGCCCGAACCCGTCGCGGACGAAGAGCCTGCCCGCGGGGTCCGCGCCGATGAGGACGTCGGCGAGGATGAGCTTGAGCTTGGGGTCGCCCACGAACGTCGCGAGCACCGCGGAGGCGGGGCCCTGGGGCCAGCTGTGATGGGCGTTGTGGTAGCGGACCAGCGCCTGGCGCAGGATGGCGAGGGTCTGTCGGGTCTGGCGCTCGGCCTGCCCGACGCGGAGGGCGTTGCTCGCCCAGACCACGCCGGCCATGACCGCCGTGAGCGCGGCGGCGGCGGCGCAGAGCTCGATGAGCGTCATGCCGCGTCGGCGCCGCGGGGCTTGGGCGGCGGCCCCGGGGGCGGGATGGGCGTCGGGTTGGGTCTGGGGGTGGACCATGGGCGTGCCTGGTGGAGCCGGGCGATGGAGCGGGCGCGGGGCGGCGTCTGCACGTCGCCCCGCGCGGCTCGGGGGCCGAGGGGATGGGTCTCAGGTCAGGGCGCTGATCAGCTTGACCATCGGGAGGAACAGGGCGACGACGATGAAGCCGACGATGGCACCCAGGAGGACGACCATGATGGGTTCGAGCAGGGAGACGAGGCTGTCGACCATAACGTCGACCTCTTCGTCGTAGTTGTCGGCGATCTTCATGAGCATCTTGTCGAGGTCGCCGGTCTCCTCGCCGACGTCGATCATGTTGACCACGATCGAGTCGCAGGTCTTCGACTGGCGGAGCGGCTCGGCGAAGCTCTCGCCCTGGCGGACGGAGTCATGGACCTTGTCGAGGGCCTTGACGTAGACGTAGTTGGCGGTGGTGTCGCGGGTGATGAGGATGGCGTCGAGGATGGGCACGCCGGCGTTGATCAGCGTGCCCAAGGTGCGGGTGAAGCGGGCGATGGTCGATTTGGTGATGAGCTTTCCGGCGACCGGCAGGTAGAGCACACCTGTGTCGACGATCGCTTTTCCCAGTGGTGTCTTGCGCACGAACTTGAGGACGAAGAACGCGACGAAGGGGCCGACGACGATGAAGACGGCCCCGGGGATCATCTGGCTTGGGTAGAGCGTTCCGCCCAGCCAGCGGGAGAGGCGCATGAGGAAGAGGGTCAGGGGGGGCAGGGTGGTCTGGAAGTCCTCGAAGATCTTCTCGAACTTGGGCACGATCAGGAGCATGATGCCGGTGACGATCAGGGCGGCGACGGAGATGACCACCGCGGGGTAGATCATGGCGCCGATGATGCGGCCCTTGAGCTTGGCGGCCTTTTCCATGAACTCCGCGAGGCGCTGGAGGATCAGGTCGAGCACGCCGCCGACCTCGCCCGCCGCGATCATCTTGCAGTAGAGGCGGTCGAAGGCCTTGGGGTGCTGGGCCATGGCGTCGGAGAGGGTCGAGCCGCTGGAGACGTCCTCATGGACGCCGGCGATGATGTTCTTGAAGAGCCCGGGCTTCTGCTGCTGCTCGAGGATCGACAGCGAGCGGAGGATGGGCAGGCCGGCGTCCTGCAGCGTCGAGAGCTGGCGGGTGAAGGTCGTCAGGCCCTTGCGGCTGACGCCGCCGATGGAGATGTTAGAAAGGCTGGACTTGGGCTTCTTGCCCCCGCCGGGCGTGCCCGGGGGGCCCGCGCCTGCTCCGCCGCCCGATTTCTTCTTGGCGACCTTCTGCTCGCGCACCGAGGTGGGGAAGAGCTTCTTGCTGCGGATGCGGGCGATCGCCTCCTCGGTGTTGGCGGCGACGATCGTGTCCTTGGTGGGCTTCCCGGCTTCGTCGAGTGCTTCGTATGAGAACGTCGGCATGGCGGGCTCCGTGGTCGTTGGCCGGTCGGGGGGTGACGTGTCGGTCGGAGAGGCGGATGCGGGACGGGTTCAGGACGTTGTCGGGATCGAGTCGGGACGGATTCGGGCGGTCGTCAGGCGAGGCGGCCGGGCTCGTGGAGGTCATTCCTCGACGACGGTCTCCTTCACCACTTCGTCGATGGAGGTCGCGCCGTCGAAGATCGCCATCAGCCCACTTTGGCGCAGCGAGCGCATCCCCTTCTTGCGCAGCGCGACGCGGAGCTGCTGGGACGAGGCGTTCTGCATGATCATCTCGCGGATGTCGTCGGTGAGCAGCATCAGCTCGAAGATGCCCTGCCGGCCCTTGTAGGCCGTGTTGTTGCAGTATTCGCAGCCGACGCCGCGGTAGAACGTCTTGCCCTGGACATCGTCGCGCGTCAGGCCCAGCTCCATCAGGTGCTCGTCGGCGGGCTCGTAGGCCTCCTTGCAGCGCGGGCAGATCTTGCGGACCAGCCGCTGGGCGATGATGCCCTCGAGCGTCGCGGTGATGAGGAACGAGTCGAGCCCCAGGTCGAGCATGCGGGCGATGGAGCTCGGGGCGTCGTTGGTGTGGAGCGTGGAGAAGACCAGGTGGCCGGTGAGCGAGGCCTGCACGCCGATCTGCGCGGTCTCGAGGTCGCGGGTCTCGCCGATCAGGACGATGTCGGGGTCTTGGCGGAGGAAGCTGCGCAGGGCGCGGGCGAAGGTCAGCCCGACGTCGGCGTTGATCTGCACCTGGACCATCCCGTAGATGTCGTATTCGACGGGATCTTCCGCGGTGAGGATCTTGCAATCGATCGTGTTGAGCTCGTTGAGCGCGGCGTAGAGCGTGGTGGTCTTGCCCGAGCCGGTGTGCCCGGTGACGATCACGATGCCGTTGGGCTTGTTGATGAGCTGGCGGACGACGCCCAGGTCGTCGGGGCGGAGGCCCACGCGGTTCAAGTCGAGCGAGACGGCGGACCGGTCGAGGACACGCATGACGACCGACTCGCCGAACATCGTCGGGAGGATGGCGACGCGGAGGTCGACCGGCTGGCCGTTGACCGCCAGCTCGATGCGGCCGTCCTGCGGGAGGCGGCGCTCGGCGATGTCGAGGTTCGCCATGACCTTCACGCGGCTGACCACCGGGAGGGCGAGGTACTTGGGCGGGGGGAGCATCTCGTAGAGGACGCCGTCGATGCGGTACCGCATCTTGAACTCGTCCTCGAAGGGCTCGAAGTGGATGTCGGAGGCCTTGTCCTTGATCGCCTGCATCAGCACGAGGTTCAGCAGCCGCTTGACCTTGTTGTCCTCGGCCGCCTCGATCAGGGCCTCGAGGTCGATGCTCTGCGAGTTCTCCTTCATGTACTTCAAGTCGTCGAACTTGTCGTCCTCGGACAGCTCGTTGATCAACGTCTCGAGCGAGGCCTGCTCCTTGCCGTAGAGCTTGGTCAGCAGGCGGTCGACCTGGCTGGGGTCGGCGACGACGGGCTTGACGTTGTAGCCCATGAGCAGGCGGAGGTCGTCGATCGCGCGGAAGTTGTTCGCCGACTTGAGGGCGACGGTGAGCGTGTTGGTCCGGTCGTCGTATTGGAGCGGGACGACTTGGTAGGCCTGGGCGGTCTCGACCGGGAGGATCTTGACCACTTCGGGCGCGACCTCGATCTTGTCGAGGTCCATCGTCTCCATGCCCGCCTGGGCGGCGAGGGCGGCGCTGACGTCCTCTTCCTTGACGTAGCCGAGTTCGATGAGGAGTTGGCCGAGGGGCAGCCGGCGCTGGGTTTGGAGATCGAGCGCTTCCTGGACCTGCTCGCGGGTGACCTTGCCCATCTTGGTGAGGATGCGGCCGATCTTGCGCCCCTTGAGCTGGGCCAAGTCCGCGGAGGTCAACGTGGGCAGCGCGCCGGTGGGAGCGGGCTTCGAGCCCGGGGTTCCGGGGGTTCCGGGAGTGGGAGGTTTGTTTTCGGCCACGGTGAACGCCTTGCGTTTTGAGATCGCCCAGAAGCAACCAGATCGGCTGCCGAGAGAACTGGGCCGCTTGCTGTTCCGTCCGCCACCCGCACCGCATCGAACCAGCCGAAATCTAACTGTCTAATCGGTTCTCGTTGTTTTCAGGCACTCAAGCCAGATCTCATTTGAAGTCTGGCGAATGCCTGCCGCAACCGTCACTGACGAGAACCGAGGGAAGCATGGAAGAGGCCGACCGACAATCGCAATCGCATCGTGTTCAGCGTGGCCTCAACTCAGAGCATATCGGCGATTGAGTCATTAACCAACAGAATAACGGCAAATTAGGCAATGGACAGATGGAAATCGATGCGCGCTCGGCTGGTCTCGTTGTCTCGTCAAAAACCCCTTGCCGGGCGGGTTTTCGATCGTTGCTTAAGGCCTAAATCAATGAAGACCGACAATCGCCTTGTCACCCCATCCTCGCATCGTCTCATGCGTTTCATGTTACGGCTCGATCAATTCCAGCGCCAAAATCGACACGTCATCCTTGAGGTCGTGCTTGCTCCAAACATCGGCTGCGATGCTGATCGCCTTGACGCTCTCCGCCAAGGGTAACCCATGCACGCGATTGATCTCCCCGAGCAGGCGCTCGGAGCCGAACAGTTCCGAATCGCCGTTCATCGCCTCCGTCACGCCGTCCGAGTGCAGGTAAAGCCGATCGCCCGGGCTCATCTGGAGGACGACTTCATCGTAGGCCGCGGTCTCGTTGAACCCGATCGGCAGCCCTTCGACTTCGATCATGCGGGCCGGTTGTCCTCGTCTGCTGTGGACCGGTCCGGGATGCCCCGCGGAGACGATCCTGGCCTGGAACGTCTGCAGGTCGATCACTCCATAAAGGATGGTGAAGTACTGCTGGATCGAGACGTCGAAGGCAAAGCGCTGGTTCAGGGCCACGGCCACATCGGCGGGGGGCGTGACCTTCCAAGGCTTGCGTGGTCCCTCGCGGCGGCGCACCAGGGAGTTCTCCGTCTCCAGCGGTTGCAGGAGCCGGCTCGCGGCGACCGACATGAGCGACGCCGCTACGCCGTGCCCGCTGACGTCGAGCAGGTAGAACCCGACTGTGTGTTCGTCGAGCGCGAAGATGTTGAGGATGTCGCCCCCCAGTTCGTCGCAGGGCTGGTAGACCCAGGCGGAGCGGAGGCTCTCCGTCGCGGGCATGCCGCTGGGCAGGTGGGCCTGCTGCACGCGGGCCGCGGCGGCCAGGTCGCTCTTCATCCGGAAGTTCATCCGCCTCAGCTCGAGCTGGGCGACGATCTGCCGTCCCAGCGCCCCCAGAGCCTCGCGCTGGTCGGGCGAGAGATCGCGCGGGGTGCGGTCGATCACGCAGAGCGTGCCCAACGCCATCCCGTCCCCCGTAACCAGCGGCGCCCCGGCATAAAACCGGATGCCCGTGTCGCCCGTCACCAGCGGGTTGTCGCGGAACCGCGCGTCGGCCGTCGCGTCGGGCACGGTGAAAATCTCCCGTCCGAGGATCGCGTGGGCGCAGAACGCCACCGACCGCGGCGTGCTGCTCGCCTCCACCCCCACCTTGGCCTTGAACCACTGCCGGTCGGCGTCGATCAGGCTCACCAACGCGATCGGCGTCCCGCAGATCTGCGAGGCGATCCGCGTCAGGTCGTCGTAGGCCCGCTCCGGATCGGTGTCGAGGACCTTCAACTCGCGCAGCGAAGCGAGCCGCTGCGCCTCATTGGCGGGAAGGGGGGCTTCCATCCGGGGGTTCCCTCTGAGATCGGACCACGGCCGCACGCGACAACTATAGGAACCATTTTCGCGCGCGGCACGCCCTCATGGACCCGATTCCCAGGCGCGCAAGTCGCGTTTTTCGCGGGGCGGAATTCGATCATAACCCCTGATTCCTCGGCGCGGTGTCCGGAAATTCCCGGACAATGACCCTCGATTGCAGCGGAATTTCGAGGGTGGAGAGCTCTTTATTGTGCCGCTTGGTGCCCACTCTGTGTCGCTCAACGCCTCCCCGCGCCGCCGCCCCTGCGACGCCGGCGACATCATTCGCTTGCGTCGGGTTCATCCGATCGGGGCGCGGAGCGCCGTCGGAGTCGAGGCGAGGGTGCAAGGGCCGGTCGATGTCCGAGTCTTCGCCCCGGGTGGGAACGAATGGCGGGGCGAACGACGCTCCTTGCGTCGGTGTCGGTGTCGCGGACCGCGGAATGCGAGTTCGATGGGCGCGCCCCGAGGCGAGTCTGCGTCGAGTCAACCGACGCAAAACCCAGGACGGAGCGAGGCGTTCCGATTTCTGCTCTTGCCCCGGAGGGGCAATCGAATGTAGCCACGGGTGGAGCGAGCCGAGCGCCAGCGAGAATCGCGGAACCCGTGGATCTTGATGCCCCATGTCTTCTGCCCCGGCAGGGGCAGCGGATGTGTTGCGCCGCGGGGCGGCTTGCACGCAACATCAACAGTGCGGCGGCCGCGGGCCCGATCCGTTGCCCCTGCCGGGGCAAGTCGACATGCGGACGCCGTCAACCAGTGTTGCGAGAGGTTCCCTACTGTCGCCTCTTTCCCCCATGGCTACATTCGGTCGTCCCGTCGGGGCGAAAGCCGTGGTCATGTCGAGTCCTTCACAAACCCGGAATCAATTCCGAAATTTGACTTCCGTGTCGAACCACGGGTTTGGGCCGTAACCAATTGATTCACGTCGATCTGGGGCATCGCACCGGCAAATGAACGCGATGTTGACCTGCCCCCGTTTTATGGTCCACCCGATATGAGAGTCGGCGTCTGATCCTTGCGTGTGCCCGTGCGGTGGAAGGAGGGCGAGTACTCTCGCCCGACTGGAACCGCACGGGCACACGTCGCCGCGTACGCCGCCGGGG
>JAPLMQ010000064.1 GCA_026386955.1 Planctomycetota bacterium | reverse complement strand
TGGCCAGGCGGTGCAGAAGTCCGCCCATACTTCGGCGAAGTCCAAGGGACCCACCCGCGCTGACGCCCGCTCACACCAGTACCGCACGATGTCTGCCAGCCTATCTGACGGCAGGTTGGCAAGGGTAGGGTTACAGCGAATGGCCCGAACGAGCTTGAAAACGTAATAATGCACGCGGTCTGCGGCGGGGGGCAAACAGTCATCTACAAATGAGTATTCATCACCCGGCGTCTGCCTTCCTCTTACACTCTCTACTTGACCTGTATTTGGCATAGAAGTATCCCATTGGTTGCCGGAGAGGCCGGAGATAGCAAAGAAGACGGAGATGCTTGCCGGAGAGCGCAGAGACGCCAGAGTGGGCAGAGACCACTTGGTGCGTTAGCGGTGGGTGATGCACCAAGGTCTCTTCGGATGCCCATAGCCACCATGGACACACAAGACGACCAACCAATGAAGCCGGGTGCTCTGGATCTGCAATGAAGTCCCATAGGCAAGGTGTGATCGCAAGGCGTGGCCGTTACGGGGAGTTTTAGTGGAAAAGCGACGGCCATCGTGCCTTGGTCGCTCAACCACGGGCGAAGTCATCTGCAGTCGCCAAGTGTGGTCACATCACGCATCAGCATGGCTCGACGCTGTGCCCAATACCGCTTCTGTACGCGCAGCAGCTTCGGCAATCTGCCGACGGCGTGAGGCTGGTGGTTCGGGAAGAACCGGGCTTGGCGAGCCGCTCAACCTGTTGAAGAATCTCTGGAGTGCTTCCCTGCTGGTGCAGAGGGATCCTCCCACACGAATCGTCTCCAGGCGCTCGCCACGAAGGCCACGCTTGGCCCACCGATAGACCACACTGACGTGCATTCGGCGTTGGCGATGCCCTCGTGGCAAGGTCTTGAGTCGTGGAACATCCGAGAGCCGGATCAGCCGCTCGTGGGCGATGTTGATGCCGTCCTGGCCAAAAGTGTCGCGATTAAAATGCTGGCTGGTGTCCTGCGCGTGTTGCATCATGGCCGTCTCCCGAGCAACCATTGGTCGCCGTTAGGATCAACTTCGGCCACGCATGGGTGCAGACCCACGCGCAAGATGGTGCAGGTTTACGGGAAAATGTGCAGCTATTGCGCCGAACAGGTGCAGGAGGGGTACAGGTTTGAACCTCGCCTGGTGTAGGAGGGGTACAGGTTTCGACTGGCTATGGTGCATGAGGGGTGCAGGTTTCGGGCGTTACGGGTGCAGGTTCACCACACATCCGCGATCCTGTAGTGGTTGCCGCCCTTTTCTGGCATGAGCAGAGCCATTTCCCAGAGCGGGTGGCTCATTCGCAGCTTGGTGATCATCTCAAGGGCGCTCGGATGGTCTTCCTGGATTTCCTTCTTCGTCATGCCGTCAGCAGGTGCGGCGAGCATCGCCTGGATCAACTTGTACCGCTTCCGGCTCAGAGGAGCCCCAAGCAATAGGCCATACAGTCTGGGCGGCTCGTCCGGGCCGAGAAGCTCAACCGCTGGCAACCGACCGGTCCGGCCCCCAACCTGTCCGGCGGATCGAGGTGCCGCGCCTTGCTCCCCGATCCTGCCGCTGGCCGCCTCAAGCAACCAGAGCATTGGCGGGAAGGCCGACAGGTAAGACCATCGGAACCGCTTCGCCTCTTGCCAGCCCTTGCCCTGTATCTCCAACGGGATGGTCAAAGCGCGGACTTGGTCGGCGAGAGAGGGAGGGACCGCCTTGACTTCCTCCAGATCGACAACAAGTTCGATGATCGCCGCTGCGCTGCGGGCCATAACCGTGCTACCGACCGGGTGCAGCGTCCACTCGCGCCGTTGGATACCCCGGTCATCGACAGACGGAAAGGCGATCGACGCAGCTTCGCCCATGAACCGTCGCAACTCGCCTTCCAGCGGGAAGACCGCGTCGGCGTGGCCTGAGACTTGGAGCGACTGCATGTAATTGGTCGCCGCACGAAACCAGAGCGGAAACGACGGGCCATGGACCAGCGTGTCCGTCTTGACGCCCAGGCAGCCAGCAGACACGAAAAACTGCCCTGACGACTGGGGGGACATCGAGTGCCGTAGGTGGAAACAATCGCTCAAGCTCTGGATCATCGTCTTCGGTCATCAACAGGTAGGGACGACCAGAGTCGCTGGCCGGGTGCGGGAAGAACTCCGGCCCCTCGCCGTATTCGCCTGTTTCCCACTGGCCCCAGGTGGGAACCAAGGCCTTGGACTCTTCTCCGCTGGTGGGCATTTGCACCATCTCGCTCTACCGTCTTGTGACCGTTTTGCGCTGGAATTACCGCCTTATGCCCCTCTAGCTTGCGTCGGAAAGCGAAGGATTGCAAATCGCCCAACTAGCTGTAAAATGCCTTAGTTACCGTGATTTTCACGCCAATCGGCTGATCGTCATCAGGGTGGTTTGGGTGCAGGAAGTCGTCGGTTCAAATCCGGCCACCCCGACTTGACTGAACAGAAAGCCCTTTGGTCAACAGGTCAAAGGGCTTTCTCATTTCAGGGACGAGAGTTGTGCCGTCGAGCCTGAAGTTCACACGGACGATTTCGAGGATCTGGCGTTTGGCGCTGTAGTCAGCGACATCGCTCATGCAGGAATGCCCTCGGGAATCCCTACCGCCTGATGCGCAACCCCGAGTGACGCCGCAGCAAAAGCACGTCCAGCGATTGGAGTCGCGGCTGAAAGTCGCTGCAACCCTCGCGGCAGCACAGAGCAGTCAATTGCATGCCCTCGCCGGACAAGTGGAGGAAGCCGAGCACAAGGAGCGGCGGAAGCTCGCCCAGTCGTTGACGAAACGGTCGCGGGATGGATGAAGCTCAGGCCGCTGCGGCGGCGGCGCTCATTTCCGCCAGGGAATCAGCGCCCACAGCCGACGGTCGCGCAGGAAGATCCCCAGCCAGAGCACCACACCGAGGGTCACGTGCATCACGAGGACGTTTCCCTCGCCGATGCGAAGGTGGGTGAGCATGGCTCCGCCCAGGTAGCCGGTGAGGAGGATCGCTCCGATCACGGCCGTGGGCGGGAAGAGGTAGACCAGCGTGCAGGAGAGCTCGAGGACGCCCAGCCCCGTAAGGATGCTCATAGGCAGGCCCATCTTGGCCATGTTCTGGTCCATGTCGGGCGGCGGGAAGAACTTCATCGTCGCGCTGAAGAGCAGCAGCAACGAGGGAAGCACGGAGAGAACCCAGCCGGTCCAATACAAGCCCTTCGACGGGCGGACGGCCGACGCTGCGGCGGATTCGGTCATGCTTCATTCCTTCCTGCGATGTCATGCGGCCCGCGACTGAGGCCCGCATCCTGCCACGGCGCGATCGACACTCCGACCAATATACTCAACGCTTCGCCAAGTACTCGACCAGCTTGTCGAGCGTCCCGCCCCAGCCCATGACCATCCCGTCGCGGGCCTCGTCGAAGGCCGCGATCTCGGCCTGGGTGGCGTTGATGGCGACCCATTCCAGCCTCACCTTCGTCTTGCCCGCGCGCTCCGTGAACGTCATGGTCGAGAGCGTCTCCATCGGCCAGACGTCGGACATGGGGTTCTTCGCATCGCCGCCCTTCGCGTCGGCGAAGGTGACGACGTAGACCAGCCGCTCGGGGCGGACGACCTCGCGGAAAACCCACTTGCCCCACAGCTCCAGGCCGTTGGGCATGCGCATCCCGTAGTGGCAGACCCCGCCCGGGCGCAGGTCGACCTTGCAGCCGATGATCGTGCAGCCCTTGGGCCCCCACCAGCGGCTGAGATGCTCTGCCTCGGTCCAGACCTTGAAGACCAGTTCGCGCGGGGCGTTGAACTCGCGCTCGATGACGAAGGGCAACGACCTTCCGCCCCACTTGCCTCCGTAACCCCCGGAATCCCCGGAATCCCCGGAATCCCCGGAACCTCCGAAGCTCCCCGAGCCCTGCGCCAGATGGGCCGCCAGCCGCTCGAGCGTCTGTTGCCCGCCCTCCACCGCGCCGAACTTCTTCAACGCCGCCACTTCCTCAGGCGATCCAAAGACCGCCCGCATGGTGAGGAGCGCCTTCCCGCCTTGGGCCTCGAACGTGATCGTGTTGTGGAACCCCTTGTCCCCCGGCTCGCCCGTCCCGTGGCTGTAGGCCAGCCGCTCGTGCGGGACAACCTCGCTGTAGACGATCTTGTTGGGATAGTTCGTCCCGTCTGGGCCGTGCATGATGAAGCGCCAGACCCCGCCCGGGCGGACGTCCTTCTCATGCGTCGTCGTGGTGAATCCGTTCGGCCCCCACCATTTGCCGATGTGGTCGCGGTCGACAAACGCCGCGTAGACCAGCTCGGGCGGCGCGTCGAAGAGGCGGGTGGTGACGATCTCGCGGTCGCTGGTGTCGGTTTTCTGATTCTGCTTGCTCATGGTTCGCTCCTCAGGTTCCGTTGTTCAAGCTCCGCTGTTCAGGTTCCGCTGTTGTGGCGTCGCCGCTTCCGGCGGGTCGGCTTCTTGGGCTTGTCGTTGGCCTGCAGCTCCCGGAGGTATTCGTCGAGCCGGTCGAAGCTCTCGTCCCAGAACTTGCGGTAGTGCCCGATCCAGTCCGAGGCGCCCTTGAGCGGCTCGCCCTGCAGCCTGCAGGGGCGCCACTGGGCCTCGCGCCCGCGGGCGATCAGCCCTGCCTTCTCGAGCACCTTGAGGTGCTTGGAGATGCCCGGGAGGCTCATGCTGAAGGGCTTGGCGAGCTCGGTGACGGAGGTCTCGCCCGAGGCCAGGCGGGCCAGGATGGCCCGGCGCGTGGGGTCGGCCAGGGCGGCGAAGGTCGTGCTGAGCGCGTCGACGGCGGACATCATTTCACCGATCGGTTAATTAACCCATTGGTAAATTACAATCGCGCGGGGCTTGAGTCAAGGCGGATCGGATGGATTTGGGTTCGAATCGATGGGTGCGGACGACCTCAGCCCCTCTCCCCAGAGGCGCGAGCGCACGAAACACTTGAAGGGTAGACACCAATGCCCCGGAAACCCGCTCACTTCGCCTTCAACTCCTCCAGCAGCCGCGTGACCACCTTCTTGCGGTGTTGGAACCCCGCGGGCTCCATCAGCTCGGCCAGTTCGGGCGGGAGCTTCGAGGCATGCTCCCCCATCGCGCGGTAGCCCACGCTCCACGAGGCGTAGGACGTGCAATAGCGCGTGTAGAGCACGATCCGCGGCTCATCCTTGTTCATCCAGTTGCGCCCGCCATGACGGAGCAGCTCGGTGAAGATCACCACGTCGCCGGCATGGATGTCGGGCGCGATCACCAGCGGCGCGGGCGAGTCGACCGTGATGCCCTCGGGGCAGGCGAAGTTCGACTTGTGGCTGCCGGGCACCGCGACGAAGCCCTCCCCGCGGAGGCTGTCGGTCACGCAGATTCCGACGTTGATGAACGTCGCGAAGACCCGGCCGTCCGCCGCCTGGTACTGGTTCGCGGGATTCTGGATCCCGCCCGCGGCCCCGTTGTGGAGCGGCCCGGGTCCGCCGCCCGCGGGGTAGACCTGCAGGCTCGAGAGCAGCACCTGCGGGCAGTTGTCGGTCAGCGTCAGCACGACGCGCATGATCTCCTTGTTGAGCAACGCCCGCTGGAAGACCGGGTCGACATACTCCACGTGCATGATCGGGCGGGTCTTGGTGACGTCGAAGGCCGGCTTGCCGTAGCTCGCCAGCGGCGCGGTGAGCTGCTCATCGGGCTTCGCGGCCCACTCCAGCGCGAGCTGGCGCATGCGGGCGATGTCCTCCTTCGGCACCGCGCCGGGCAGGACGATGTAACCCATCAGGTCGAAGTGCCATTTCTCGTACGGGGTCATCATCTTCAGGGTTCCTGGGCCTTGGGGTGCGCGAACGAACGATTCAAAGCCTTCCGACGAAGACGCCCCACGCGCGTCCCTGGTTGGTCAGCAGCGCGAGGACGACTTCGTTGTCGCCCTTGCGCCAGGCGACCTTCGCCCGGAAGGAGTCGGCCTTGGCGGGGTTGGTCGCCTCGGGATGCATGCCGACCTCCTGCCCGTTGAGCCAGGCCTTCACCGGCCCATCGGCGCCGTAGACCAGCGTGCCCTCGCCCGCCTCAGGCATGGTGATCGTGGTGCGCACGTAGAGCAGCCCCTGGGCCCCGTGGTGGAAGGCGCGGATGTCGCAGAACTTCTCGTCGCTGACCGTGGCGACGCGCTCGAAGTGCGTCCCCGGCGCGGGCAGCGTCACCGGCTTGATGAGCTCCACGCCGGGCAGGAGCGAGCTGCACTCGAAATCGCCGCTTGCGATGGGGATGCCGAACTCGTCGCGGACGCTCGTCTCCAGCCCGTCGATCATCGCGGCGAAGGCGGGCGTGAGCTCCTCGTTCTTCGCGTCGAACCGCTCCAAGGCCCGGCCGATCACCTCCGCGCCCGGATGGGCGGCGACGTAATCCCGCATCTCCTTGACGAGCGCCAGGAAGGCCGGGAACCGCTCGCGCAGCCGCCTCGCATACCCCAGCACGCCCTGCTTGTTCACATACGGGAACTGCTGCCGCAGCAAGCCTTGGTCGCGCAGGAAGCCTCGGTGATAACTGCGGTAGCGCAGCAGCTCCAGCACGAGGTATTCCTCGGCGCTCGGCCCGAACGGCTCGAACGACTCACTCCGCTCCGTGGCCTTGCCCGCATAGGGAAGCCACGAGAGGTACGGCGTGCCCCCCTGCCCGGCACTCCCGAAATCGCACAGCCGGACTTTGCGCCCGTCGGCGGCGGTGAACTCCAGCAGCAGCCGGGGCGGGAGCCAGTGCTTCCACTCAACCTTTCGGGCCTTGAGCTTGTCGAGCGCCAGCGCGGGGAGTTGGTCCGGGTCCATCTCGTTGTACCGCCGGTCGTAGGCCAGCAGGATCGGGCCGCGGTAGAGCGAGACCTTTCCCTCCGCGTCCCAACGCCCGGTCCAGGTGTGCAGCGCGAAGTCGAAGCCGACCTCGATCTTGTCCCCCTTCTTCCATTTCCGCGCGAGCGCGAGGTACGAACCCGCCTGCGCCCCCTTCACCGCCTTGCCGTTGACCTTCACGGTCGTCCTGCGCGACCAGCGCGGGATGCGCAGGTTGAGCGTGAACTCCGCCGCCGCGGAGGGCGAGACCGCGATCGTCACCTTCGGGGCGAAGGGATACTCGGTCGTCTGCTTGAGCGTGACGGAGAGCTTCTTGTTCGCGGGCGTGGCGAGCGGGAGCGTGATCGAGCCCGGGCCGTAGAAGTTGAGATTGAGCGCCGCCTCGCCCGCGCGCATGGCCGCCCAATCGGAAAGCATCCCGAACCCGCGGACGCTGTTGACCGAGCAGCAGTTCAGCTCGGGCGTCCCCTCGCGGGCCTGGAAGACGATCGCCTGGGCCGAGGCGATGCGCACGCCTCCCATCGGCGTGTTGTAGGTCGCCCAGCGCCCGCTCGGCGAGTGCATTCCCGTCACCGAATTGAAGAGCGAGAGCTCCAGCTCGTCGGCGGCGGCGGGCTCGCCCGTCAAGCGGAGCATCTCCACCGAGAGGGCCATCCACGCGATGGTGCAGCAGGTCTCGATCGCCGCGGGGTCGAAGGGGTTGCCCGTCGCCTGCTCGCCCGAGGAGAAGCCGCCGTTGTTGTGCCGGTCGCCCCGGGCGATGCTGCGCCAGATCCGCTCGTAGGCGGTCCGGAATCGCGCGTCGCCCGAGGCGTAGTGCAGCTCGGCCATGCCCATGATCGGGTGCAGGCTCTCCCACCGCGGTTTGGGCAGCTCGAAGAACTCCTGCCCCTTGAGCGGCCCCTCCAGGTAGTCGCCCGTGAGGAACTTGCCCTCCGCGTCCTTCGCGGCGAACTCCTCGCAGATCTGCTTCGCCAGCGCCAGGTACTTGGGCTCGCCCGTCTTCGCGTGCAGGATGCCCAGCGTGTGGATCGGCGCGAGGTTCATCTCCGTGCTGTTGGTCTCGCTCAAGCGCGGCGACTTCTGCCCGAGATACTTCTCGCAAAGCATGTCGGCGATGCGGCGCACCGCGGCGAACGCCTTCCTGTCGCCCGTCTCCTCGTGCCAGAGCATCAGCCCGAGCATCATGTGGTAGTGCCCCCAGGTGTCCCACGTCCAGTGGACGCGCCCCGGGGAATACTCCACGCGGTTGGTCGCCCGCCCGAACTCGGGCCAGGGGCCAAAGTACCCGTCCTCCGCCTGCAGCGGGAGCAGCTCGGCGACGAAGTTCTCCAGGTAGGCGCGGAGGTTCTTGTCGCCCGTCACGCGCAGGACCTGCACCGCCCCGGTGAGGTACTTGCCCGCGAACTCACCCGCCCACGGGACCATCTCGCGGTATGGCTTGCGGTCGCGGTCACGGAACATCTCCAGCATGCCCGGGTTGGCGTGCGGGGCGATGGCGATCCACTGCGCGGTGACGTTGCGGACGTAGTCGCCGATGACGCCGCCAAGATCGAAACGTGTGCCGGAGATGCGATCCGCGATGGGTTGGATGAGGGGCATGGAGGATTCCGGAAAGGGCACCCTATTGGAAGGCTCTTGTCTGGAGCCCCAACGGGGCGAAATGTTTTAGTCTAGGGCAACGCTCTGGGTGAACGAGGTGGTGATGTAATTGAGCCCTGAAAGGGCGAGACACTTCTGCCGCCGAACGCCGCGATTGTGCCCCTTCAGGGCTTGAAGACATTTGAGGCCACAAACCCAGGGTTTCACCCTGGGCTAAAACATTTCGCCCCGTTGGGGCATAGGACAAAGAGGCGGAGGCAATCAACTCATCCCCGCCCAATCAAACACCACCGAAAGCCCCGGCCCGCGCTGGTGGAGCAGGTTCTGGTACGCGGCCTGGCAATCAGTGGGCTTCATCAGCTCGTAGAGCCCGTCGACCTTCACGCGCCCCTGCGCCAGCCAATCCATCGCGCCGGCGATGTCGCCCATGATGTTCCCGACCTTGAAGTCCGTCGGATGCAGCGGCACCTCCCACTCCAACCCGCTGCGCAACGTGACGTAGCGGTGGAAGACCGCGTGCAGGATGTCGAACGCGTGCAGGTCGGTCCGACGGCGCCAGGGCACGCCCACCATCGCGACCTCGCCCCGCTTCCGCACCATCTTGCACGCGTCGAGCACCGCCTGCTCATGACCCGAGCACTCCAGTGCGAGCGAGACCGCGCCCACGAGCGAACGGTCGTCCAACGGCACGCCCGCGCGGACATCCTCGATCCCCACGCCCTGGGCGATGGCCCGCCGAGCCTCGACGGGGTCGACCGCGGTGACGCGGTAGCCCGCCGCGCGGAAGACCTGCGCCCCCAGGTTGCCCACGGGGCCAAGCCCCGTCACCAGCACGCGGTCGGGCGGGCGTGCCGTCGTGGTCACCAACGTCGACCACGTCACGCCCATCAGACGGGCGAAGACGGCGGTCTCGGCCGACAACCCGGCGGGCACGGGGATCACGTTGGCCCGCTTGCCGCGCTGGCGCGACGCGTGGGTGCCCATCTGGAACACATGGTCGCCCGGCTTGAGGTCCTTCACGTCCGCGCCCACCGCGTCGACCTCCACGATCGCCGCGTAGCCCGAGAGCGTGGGGTACTTCACCTTCGACACGCCTCCGGGAATGCCGTCGACCCCCGCGTACGCGAAGTTGATCTCCGTGCCCGGGCTGACGAGCGACGCGAGCGTGCGCCCCGCGACGTCGTCGGGCGCGAGCGGCGAGCCGTCGCAATCCCAGTCGGACAACTCCGCCTGCTGCGGCGCGGCGAAGACCACCGCCTTCATCCTGCCGGGAACCTTGCCGGAAAACGTGCTCATCGGATCTGCACTCCCACTTGTTTGGCCACGCCGCGGATGTGCTCCGCCCCCGCGGCGTACTCCTCCGCGGTCTTGAGGTGCTCGAGCATCAGCGAGACGTCGGGCGGCAGCTTGTCCATCTCGCGCAGGTAGGTGGCGTAGTCGAGCAGGCCCGTGCCGGGGCGGCATTCGTCGAGGTGGACGGTCAGGTGCTGCGAGAAGCGGATGTCCTTCGCGTGGGCGTTGCGGATCCACGGCCCGAGCTTCTCGAAGCACTCGCGGATGAAGTCGCCCGTGCGGTAGGCGCGCGACGGGCAGTTGACCATGTTCACCGGGTCGAGGTGGACGGCGAAGGCCTTGCGGTCGATGGCCTTGATCAGCCGGAGATAGCTGTCGGGCGAGTCGGGCAGGGTCCAGGGCATCGTCTCGAGGGTGTAGCAGGTGCGGGTGGGCTTCACGGCGTCGATGATCTGGCGGACGACGTCGACGATGAGGGCGAACGTCTCCTCGCTGAGGTTGTCGGGGTGCGGGCCGTCCCACTTCGCGCCGCGCGAGCCGGTGATGTTGACGCAGCAGAAGGCGCCGAGGCGCTCGGCGTGGGCGAGGCCCTTGACGCACTTGTCGATCGCGGCCTTGCGCACCGCGTCGTCGGGGCTGATGGTGTTGCTCCACGCGCCGACCTCGGAGATGACGACGTCGGCCTTGCGGCAGGCGGCGACGAACGCGGCCGCGGTCGCGTCGTCGGCCTCGGGCCCGACGGAAGGCCAACAGGCGGAATAGCCCAGCCGCTTGACCGCGGCGACGTATTCCTCGGGTCCGTCGCACTTCTCCAGGACCGGGCCGCCTAGACGCATGATGCCGCTCCGATTGAGAGGTTGACCCGGACGACGCCCCGGAAGACGCCCCGGGCGTGGTCGGCCGCCCCCGCCCGAAAGCGAAGGCTGGCCGACCGGCCCCGCGCCGCAACCGCGACGGGCCAAGGCGGACATCTAAACAGGCGAATTGGCGATGGGCAAGCGCGAGGCGGGCGGGGAGGCAGCGCAGAGGCGAGGGAGGGAGCGGGGCGGGAGGGGGGTGGGGAGCAGGCAGGGAGCGGGCTATTTTTGGACGCGAATCTGCGCCTGGCCACGCTGCCGAACGACCCCTGCGCAACGATGTTCCACGTGGAACATCGTTGCGCAGGGGGCAACCCGCGTTCCTGAGCGAAAAACGGGGGTTTCCCGCGCCGCCCCGGGCCCGTCGTCCGCACGGGCCGGAAAGGCGGCCCCGCGGGGCCCGTCGGAACCCCGTCCACCCCCCAAAAAGGGCGTTTCGCCGGCGGCAAATCGATTTGGCGCAAACCGGTTTGGCGGAATCGGCGCGGGCGATCCTGGGCCGCTCACTCGTCCTTTTTCTTCCCCGGCGTCCACAGCGGCTGAGTCGCAGGGTCTTGGGCGGGCTTGGTCGTGGGCTGGGTCGACGGCCTCGTCGTGGGGTCCGTGTCCTGGCTGTGGTCGGCGCCGCGCTGCAGGCCCTTGTAATGCTCGTCGAACACGCCGGGCCCGACGGCCTTGGGCGTGATCGTCGCGCCCTTGCGCTCCTCGTCCGACATCGCCTGCAGCCGTTCGGGCTCGCGGGCGACGTGGGGCGTGAGGAAGATCAGGAGCTCGGTCTTGGTCGTCTTGGTCGTGTTGCGCTGAAGCAGCGGGCCCAGCAGCGGCAGGTCGCCCAGGAACGGGACCTTCCGCTGCGTCTGGTTCTTCTGGTCCTGCATCAGCCCGCCGATCACGATCGTCTGCCCGTCCTTGATCGCCACGCGCGTGCTCGCGGCGCGCTTGTTGAAGACCGTCGCGTTGAGGTTCGAGGAGATCGGCACCGTCGTGCTCTGGTCGATCGAGGAGATCTCCGGCGCGACGTCCATCACCACGATCCCGTCGGCGTTGATGTGGGGCGTGACGTTCAGGATGATCCCGATGTCCTGGTAGCTGATCGAGTTGATCGTCTGCCCGGTGTCGGTCAACTGCGAGAAGGTGACGTAGGGCACGGTCTGCCCGACGATGATCGACGAGAGCTGGTTGTCGCTCGCGAGGATGTACGGGCGCGAGAGGACGTCGATCTTCCCCACCTGCTGCAACGCCGCGAGCGCGACGTTGTAGTCACCCTGCACGAGCTTGAAGATCAGCCCGCCCGCGGGGCTGCCGATGCCCGCGACGCCGAAGTCGGTCGAGGTCTTGGCGTTGCCCCCGGTGACGAGGTTGACCGCGGAGAACTCGACGCCCAAGTCGGTGTTGTTGTCGTGCGAGACCTCGGCGAGCAGGGCCTTGATGAGCACTTGGGGCACGGGGCGGTCGAGCTCGGCGAGGATCGCCTTCACGCGGTCGAAGTTGCCCGTGGCGGTGGTGATGAGCACCGAGTTGGAGTCGGGGTCGGCGACGGCGAAGACCTGCCCGGCGAGGTCGGCCGCGGACTGCGCCGAGCCGGGCGAGAGCCGCGGCGTGTTGGCGGCGGCGGTGTTGTTCGCGCCGGTGGCGGTCGTGCCGGTGGTCCCGCGGTTCTGGGCGTTGGTGCCGCCCAACCCGCCGGTGGAGCCAAGCCCGCCGCCGCCGGTCCCGCCGCGCGTCCCGCTGTTGAACGAGCCGTTGGAGGTCGAGCTGCGGTTCGTGTTGGTGTTGGCGTTCGTCGTCCCGGTGCGGGTGGAGCCCGAGCTGGAGGAGGGGTTGAAGATGCTGTTGACGACGTTCTGGACGTTGACCGCCTGGGCGTTGCGCATGCGGTAGACGAACACCGCTTGGTCCTGCGCGGGGTTCGCGTCGAGGTCCTTGAGCACCTGCTCGATGACGACCATCACGTCGTTGGGCGCGCTGACCACGAGCATGTTCGTGCGGTCGTCGGCCGAGGCGGTGACCTTCGCCTGCGGGCGGGCGCCGTCGGCGCTGTTCGTCGCGCCTTGGGCTCCCCCGCCGCCCGGGAATCCGCCGCCGCCCTGTCCGCCCCCGCCGAGGAACCGGGCCATGAACCCCCCCGCGCCGGGGAAGCCGCCCCCGCGGTTGTTGCCTTGCGTCCCGCCGCTGGAATCCTGCTTGAAGACGTCGTTGAGCAGGCGGGCGGCGGTGGTGGCGTTGGCGTACTTGAGCGGGAAGACCTTCACCTGCGTGACCGCGGAGACGGAGGTGTCGAGCGCGCGGACGATCTCGACGATCCGGCGGACGTTCGCCGACGTGTCGGTGAGGATCAGCGTGTTGGTGCTGGTGTTCGAGGAGAGGTCGGCGTAGCTGGGTATGAGCGGGGCGAGGTCGCGCTTGAGCTGCGTCGCGTCGGCGAAGCGCACGGGCACGACCTGCGTGATCATCTCGTCGGTGGCCTCGATCTCCTCGGGGTTGTTGCCGGTGTGCACCGCGAGCGTCGCCTTCTTCGCGGCGTCGATCGCGACGATCTTGAGCGTCTTGCCCGTGCGCAGGGCGACGTAGCCCTTGTCCTTGAGCACCGAGTTGAGTGCCGAGAGGGCCTCCTCGATGGTCAGCGGGCGGCGGTTGAGGACGTTGATGCGCCCGTCGAGCTTGATGTCGTTGATGACGGTCAGCCCCGCGGCGGCGGCGAAGTCGAGCAGCGCAGCGGTGGTGTCGTGGTGCTCGAGACGCTGATAGCGATCGGTGACCATCGCCCCGCGCCGGTTCCACCGCCGGCGGCCGACGATGTGCACGGTGTGCACCGCGAACGCGTTGGCCGTCCGCACCACCGCGCCGATGTTCGCGTCGTTGCCGAAGTTCTCGATCGCGACGTGCAGCGGGTGCCTGCGTTGGTCGATG
>JAPLMQ010000135.1 GCA_026386955.1 Planctomycetota bacterium | reverse complement strand
AACGACAACCCCAACTACAACATCAACGACGGCACGGGCGCCGCAGGCCAAGGGCAGGGCGACTACCAGCTCACCGTCACCTCCAGCAACCCCGATGCCGACGGCGTGATCCAGGGCGCGCTCCGGATCGACCTGACGAACCCAGACGAACTCGACCCGTCTTCAAATCTGCCCGCGGTGCGCATCGCCTCCGACATCGGCACCGACGCCAATCCCATCAATCCCGGCGGGGCCCGCGTGACGATCGGCAACACGGATGTCGACGTCTATTCGATGGTCGCGCCCGACACGGGGATCGTCACCGTCAACGTAAACGCGAGAGAGGAATACGGCGTCAACGGCGTCAACAGCTTCGTGAAAATCCTCGACGCCAATGGGAACGTCATTGCTTCGAACGACGACGAGAACGCCCTGAACACCGACAGTTTCATGCAATTCAATGTCATCGAGGGCCGGACCTACTATCTTGCCCTGACCACTTACGGCAATCGTGACTTCGATCCCTCGAACCCCTATAACCGGGTCAACAATCTTCCCGGCACGGGCCTGTACAGCGCCTACGTCTCCTTCAGCAATGGAGACGTGAACGGCACGGCCCTGGGCGCTGCGCCGTTTCAGGACTTCCAGGTGAACGGGACGGTTCAGGGAACGATCGGCGCCGACTTCGGACAGGCGCTTCAGGGCGCAGGCACGAACGGGGGCTACAAGGACGTGGACTTTTTTAGGTACACCTCTCCAGGCTTGGGTGTCCTGGCGATTTCGGCCACGAGCCCGTCGATGAACTCCGCGGTGGGCGTCTGGTACTACGACGCGGTCGCCAAAAACATCGTGGAGGCCTGCGAGACGACGGGCGCAGCCCCCACGCTCATGCTGCCCATCGACGCGGGCCGGACGATCTGGATTTCCGTTACCGGGCGAGGCAATCAGGGGTTCAACTGGTTTGCGACCGCGAGCGGGTCAGGGGGCGAGACGGGGACCTATGCCTTGTCAACGCGATTCCTGACAGTGCCCGAGATCGTCGCGGCCAACAACGACAGCACGACGTCAGGAACTCCCAACCCGCTGGCGCTCAATTCGCCGCTCTCCGCCCAGATCGGAGAAGATGGGCCACTTCAAGTCGGTGGGACCGACATCGATCTTTACACCTTCACGCCCACGCAAAGCCGCACCTATAACATCGTGGCCGACGCTTCTGCCGAAGGCGGGGCCGACACCTTCCTCCGCGTCTTCGACAGCGCTGGTCAGGAACTCGCCTACAACGACGACATCAACGATTCAATCCAATCAAGCCTCATCACCATGAGCTTGAGCGCGGGGCAGACCTACTACATCGGCGTATGCGCCGCGGGCGCCCAGGCCCGCAGCTACACGATCGACGGCACAGGCGACGTCGACGGCGACACCGGTTCGTACAACCTCGCCGTTCTCGATTACGTCCCGCCAACGGTGACCATTGTCGCCACCGATGCCCAGGCCGCCGAGACCGGCCTCGACCCGGGGCTTTTTACCGTCACCCGCACCGGCCTCTCGGCCACCGGGCTGACCGTCAACTACTCCATCGCCACCGGCGCGGGCATGGCGACCAACGGGAGTGACTACGGCCTCCTTAGCGGCTCGGTGACCATCCCCGCCGGAAAGACGTCTGCGACCGTTTCGATCGCTCCCATTGATGACATCGCCATCGAGGGAACCGAGAAGGTTCGGATCACCCTGTCCTCCAATGCCGCGTACGTGCTCGGGGCCCAGGCAGTCGCGGAGGTGTCCCTCGCGGACAACGATGGCCCCACTCTCGTGGTCCTCGGCAAATCGATCGCCATCGCTCCCGGCGACACGACACCCTCCGCCGCCGACGACACCGACTTCGGCTCGGTGCAGGCCCGCGCCCAGTCGGGCCTCCGCACCTTCACCCTCGCCAACTCCGGCGCCGCCGCCCTCACCCTCACCGGGGCAAAGGTCCAGATCGTCGGGGCCAACCCGGGGGACTTCCTTCTCACCGCGCCCTCCGCGTCAGCCTTGGCTGTAGGGGCTTCCACCACATTCACGGTCGCCTTCAAGCCGTTGCGGCTTGGATTGCGCACGGCAACGGTGCGGGTCACGTCGAATGATCCCGATCACCCGACATACGACTTCACCATCAAGGGATTCGCGACCACCGATCTCTTCTCGGAAGGCGACTACCTGAGGATCTACCCCGACGTCGCCGCGAACGTCGGGCCGGGCAAGGCCTGGAGTTCCGGATACGCCCACTTTGCCGCCGCCGGGCAGGGCGAAGGCCGACTGCCGAATTACTACTTCGACCCCACGAGCTATCTGAGGAAGAACGCCGATGTCGCCCCAAACGTGGGGGCCGGGAAAACCTGGGCGAGCGGCTTCGAGCATTTTGCCTACTTCGGCCAGATTGAAGGCCGCACGATCGGTGAGTTCTACGACGAGGCGACCTACCGCGCCCGCAACCCGGACGTGGCCGCGAACGTCGGCGCGGGCAAGGCCTGGAGCAGCGGGTTTGAACATTTCCTCGCAGCGGGACAGTTCGAGGGTCGCCAGTTCTGCAAGCTCTTCGACGAGCAGTTGTATCGGTACTTCAATCCCGACGTCGCTGCGAACATCGGGCCGGGAAAATGGCGCAGCGGATTCGAGCACTTCATCTTCGTGGGCTTCAAGGAGGGGCGACGCTTCTTTGCGCTCTATGACGAAGCGACCTATCTGGCAAAAAGTCCTGATGTTGCTGCGAATGTCGGTGTCGGCAAGGGGTGGGCCACTGGGCTAAGCCACTTCAGGGCGTTTGGGTACAAAGAGAGCCGGCAATACAGCCCGTACTATTTCGAGAGTGCCTACCTGACCAAGAATCCAGACATCCGGGTTCCGCTTCCGTGGCGCACAGGTTTGGAGCACTATCTGTTATACGGCTGGTTCGAGGGGCGCGTGGCGATCTGAACCAACCCATTAATTGGGCGATTCCGAGCGCAGCCAGATGCGACGCCCGGCGCAATCACCCGTCCTGCAAACGTTCATCCTGTCAGCTTCGCCTCCGCCTCGCGCTTGATCGCTTCGCCGCGTTCCACCAGCAGCCGGCGGAGGTAGCTGGTCATGAAGAGCCAATCCACCAATGCCCCGATCGGGCCCAGGGGGGAGCGGAAGACCACCTCGTCGGTCATGACGGTTTCGCTGCCGCGGGACTCGAAGTGGTGGTCGTGGGCGTAATGCCCTAGGAGGTGCAGCGCGTCAGCCAGCTTCGCTTGCCCCGTCGGAGGGCGGCTTGAATCCAACCCGTATTGCTTCAGCCATGATCTTGTCAGCTTGGATCGCCTGCTTGATCGATGGCTTTCCCTTTCGTTTGATGGCGGTGCCGATGTCGTAGGTCATCTTTCGTTGCCACCCCTGAAGGGTATTTGTCTCCTTGGCCCACTTCGACAACGCCCACCAGGTCTCGGCGCCCTAGGCGGCAATACGGTCGATGAGGTTCTTCTGGTGTTAGGCCTGCTGTTGACTCCCCAGGGGGACGCCATGGCCCCCTCCCCCTGGACCCCCTACCCCTTTCACCCCTGCCTTGTGGAGAGGGGAAGGTGCCCCCGGGCCGCGAAAAGCGGGAGGAACGTGGGCCCACGTGCCGCTGCGAAGCGCGTCTTGCCGCGTCGGGCGAGATTCGTATCATCATCGCACTCCAAATGCCCCCGGAAGGGCTCGGCAGGCTACGGCTTGCCGGGCCTTTTTCATTGGTGAAGACTCACGGATTGGAAGACCCGCCGCGAATGGAAGGAGATGAAGCGGGGGGAGGGGAGAAGAGGGGAGGAGATCGGGCTAACGCCCGAGCCGCGAACCCCGCCCGCCCGCCGCCCGAATGCCGGGCCGCTTGACGCGGGCTCTCGCGATCATCGCCGCCGCCCAGGTCAGGCTGACTGGCGATAGGGGATTAGGGCCTCAGAATCGGCTTTATTCGCGGCGAAATCTCCCCCCGCTACTTAAAAAGAAGCAGGCCAGCCACTTGAGGCTGGCCTGCTTTCGTTTCAGGGCCGTACATCGAGTTGACTCAACCCTCATTATTGAGCCATGAACGCGGGTTGACGACCTCCGGGGTCGGCGTGCCCTGCCCGAAACACACCGAGTGGGCCGGAAACGCAGGATTTCATCACAGTTTGGCGCGGACATTGGTGATCGATTTGGGTGCTGCATTGTCGCAACGGTGGACCCCGGCCATTGCAGAGCCCCTTGTCACAGGCTCCCCGTCGCGCGGCCGTGATCAAACGATTTTGCAACCCCGTTCGAGTATTTGGGCAGGACGGGACGGGGTCAAACCATCTTCGGCTCGGCGCGATATATGAAGTGGGCCCGCGGCATACCTCTCGCCATGCTGTGATTCGTCTCGCACCATCCCTTCGCTTGCGCTTCCGGCTGACAATACAGATGAGGAAGCTCAACCTCGCGAAGCTGAATCGGGCTAATCGCGGAAAGTGAAAGGCCCCAGCGCCCCACCTTCATCACTTCTCCCCCGCCGCCACGAGGTAGCCCACCTTCTTCGCCTCCTTCACCGTCGCCGGCTGGTCGCCGTTCTCCAGCAAATCAACCAACACGGTCCGGCCCGTGCCCTTGCTGAGGAACGGGTCGGCCCAATCCGCGGGCGAGAGCTTCACGCGACGGGGCGCGTCGAAGGTGATCACCACCGAACCCTCGAACCGCGTCACTCGCACCGCCTGCACCTGCTCCGTCCATGCGTCGGTCGCGGGGGCCCAATTCGCGTCGGCCCCGCCCGCGCGGAACTCGATGACGGCCGGCTTCGCCGCGGGCTGCTTCGTTGTGTCGCGGTGGTAGACGGGGATCGTCTCGTAGAGCTCGGCGATATTGTCCTTCCCGTTGCCCGAGAGCGTCGTTTCAACGTGGACGCCCTTGTCGTCGATGTGGAACACGCGGGCGTAGGAGAGCGAGCCGACGATGCCGCCCTCCTGGCCGTTGATCGTCGCGGGGATCATGCCGGAGACCTTCACGTCGGCGACGTCCTCCTTGATGTCGGAGGCGACGACGGGCTTGGTGATGCGCCCGGAGGTAAAGACCTTGCCCTTGACGGTGACGCCGGTGACGGCGTGGATGGGCCAGGTGCGCCAGGCCTCGATCTTGTCGTAGTTGACGGGGGTCAGGCCGTGCATCGCCATGCCCCCGCGGCGGGCGAGGATGGCCGAGCCTGCGGTGGGCGTCCAGAAGGCGGCGAGCTGCCCGCCGCCGAAGCCCAGGATGCCGTTGAAGAAGAACATCGGCTCGTCGGGGACGGGGTCGCCCACGGGCCCGACGTGGAGGACCGCGGCGAAGCCCTTCTGCTTCGCGGCGATGAAGGCGTCGCCGAAGTTCCGCACGAAGTTGCCCTCGCGAAGGTAGGGCGACTTGAGCATGGGCGAGTTCTTCTTCTGGAGGTCGAGGATGTGGGCCCATGAGCCGGGGCGGTAGAGGTCGTGCCCGGGGTTGACCTCGATGGGGTAGTTGACCCCGTTGGGGAGGATCCGCCAGAGCCAGGGGTGTCCGCGGAGTTCGTCGTTCTCGAGGTAACGTCCCGCGTAGGCCTTGCCCTCCGGCCCCATGTAGGGCGCGTTGCGCAGGCTACCGTAAAGATGCCCGCCGAAGGTGTTCGTGCGGTTGGCCATCGCACCGTCCAATTGCTCCTCGGTGGGGAGCTTGAACTGGCAGAGGGCCTCGTCGGTGACCATGCCGGCGGCGGGCTCGCGCGAGCCGTCCCAGTCCCATTGGTCCTCGCACGCGGGGCTGCCGAGGCGGTCATTGAATTCGCTCGGGCCGGTGCGCGTGCCGTCGGGCTCGGGGAGGGTCAGGTGTGCCCGGAGCCGGTAGTTCCTGTCGACGGCCTCCTTGACGGAGGGCCAGTCGGAGGCGAGGGCCAGCCATACAGTCCAGAAGTTGGCCATCCCGCCGAATCCCAGGTCGAGCCCGCCGCCCTCGATCCAATAGCCCGCGGGATGGAGGAACTTGGGGTTGGCGCAGATCTTGTCCGCCGCGGCCTGGGCCTCCTTGGCGAACGCGGCGTCGCCCGTGGCGTTGGCGACGTACCAGAGGGCAACGGGCGCGCTCATCTCGAAGTCGCACTCGCCGCCCTTGGGCCCCATCGCCAGAACCCGCTTGCCCACACGGAGCAGGCCGGCCTCGAACGCCTTCTGCACCTCCGCGGGCAGCACGCCCTTGAAGACCGGGTAGGAGCTGGCGCAGGTGATGAGGTTGTACCCGCACCAGTCGGCGCGGGCGGCGGGGGTGTGCTCAAGATAGTCGTCGAACATGAGCATCTTCACCACGCAGGTGACGAAGGTGCGCATCTTGAGGCCCTTGTTCTCCCGGTAGACGTTGCCGAGTGAGTCCCACTTGATGAACGTCCCCATCGCCTCGGGCCAGACGGGCGGGACGATGATGGCCTTGGGCCCCTCGATGGTGGTGAGGAGGAAGTTGCTCGAGGGGCAGTTGAGCGCGCCGATGCCGCGTTTCCCCCCCACGTGGGGCTGCTGGAGCATCGACATGATGTAGGTGCGGTAGCGATGTTCGCTGTCGGGGTCGGGCGGGGGGACGGACAGCTTGTCGGTCACGCCGTGCTCGAAGTCCTTTTCAGCGAGCTTGGCCATGTAGTCGCGGAGGATGCGCTGGTCATCGTATTTCTGGGGGAGCATGACCTTCGCCGCAGGCGCGGTGGCAGCGGGCGCCGCAGGGGCCGGCGCGGGGTCGGCGGCGCGGGCGGGGCTCGCGGAGCAAAGGCCGGCCGCGATCAGGCAGAGGGAGGCGAGCGTGGTCTTGGTCTTCACCGGGTTTTCCAGTTGGACTCTTGCTGACGAACGACGCCAGCGATTTTGCAGAGCGTAACCCATCGAACCTGGTCGGTCGAGAGTTTTGCGTCGCTCGGACCGTCATGATGACCCACGCAGCGGTCGGGTTGGCGCGTTTTGTCGGCAGTCGAGGGCGTTGGTGCAGGACTCGGGCAGACCGATCGCGCTGCCCGGCGTCGAGTTCAATGTTTCTCACGCGTGTCGCGGTCATGCCAGGGCCTGGGTCAGCAGACGCAGCCGCTCGATCCGCCGGAGGATCGGCTGGAACAGCTGCCGGGGCACGGCGACCTCCGCCAACTGAAAAGACCACCTGCCGGGCGTGATGCGCCTTCGCCCCGATCTTGATGAGCTTGTCCCGCAGCGTGGTCAGCGTCCAATGCTTCACGGCCTTGGGTAACGCCAGCCGTCTCATGAAGTTCCCCAGGTTGTACGTCCACCGACTACCTGCCGCATCACCGGATCGACCGAGAGTCGGTCGACGTCGTTGAGGCCGTCGTAGCCGCCAGGCGGCTGTAGATCGACTGCCTGCATCATAAGGTCGCGTCCCCACCCACTCCCACCGCCTCGCGCATCCGCGGCGACATCCCCGCCAGATGCTCCTTGCTGAACTCCTTCGCCAGCGCCTCGGGCGTCGGCGGGAACGCTTCCCGGCTCACGAAGTTGTAGGTCGCGATGATCCGCGTCTGCTCCAAGCGGTTGTCCGAAGCGCTATGCACGCTGTGACCGTAATAGAAAAACCCGTCGCCCGCCTTGCAGGTGATTTCCACCGGGTTCCAGTCCATCCCCTCGATGCCGTTTTGCCGCGTGTATTGGTTGTCCTTGCGGCGGCGTTCGACCCAGGCCGGGTCGGTCGCGACGCGCCGATGGACGTGTCTGTGGCTGCCCGGGACGACGGTCATCGCCCCGCCCGTGGGCGCGATGTCCGCCATCGCCAGCCAGAGGCTCGCCCGCTGGTGGGCGATCTTCTCGAAGGGCTCGGCAGGCAGTCCGTCGAGGTGGCCGCACCAGTTGTCGTCCTGCACGTTGCCCGACACCTTGCCGCGGAACGTAACCGTGACAATGGGCGTGCCCCCGAGCCGGAACGGGCCGTCGATCATCGCCGCGACCGCGTCGAGCACACGCGGCTCCAGCGCGATCGCGTCCAGTTCCGGGATGAAGACCTCCGGCGTACGCGTCTGGCGTCGCGTGCCCCAAATGTAGGTGATGGACTCCGGCGTCGTCGGCGTGATCAGCCGCTCGATGGCCGCGCGGCCGGAGGCGACAGTCGCCGCGTCGAGCAGGTCGGCGACGACGCAGTATCCGTCGCGATCAAACGCCTCCCGAGGCGATGATTCGTGGGTAAAAGAATCGTGGGCTTCCATCGCACCGAATCCTACTGACTTCTGCGGCCATATGGCATCCGTCAGCGCTCCCGAGACCAATCTGGCCCGCTCTTCGGCAGGTGGATGGTCAGGCCACCGTCGCGAATCTCGACGTTGCGGTATTTCATGCGCGGCAAGGGGGCCGTCCCATTCAACTCAACTTCATCGACGATCTCAACATCTCTCCGGCAGCGGCAGACGCTTGCCTCCGACCGAGAGGCTGGTGCCGGCACCCATCGCGTAATGGATCACCCGGCCCGACGGTCTTGCCCGGCGCACGACGCACCATTGGCCAACGCCACGCACATCGCCGGCTTCGAGCAGGTTGTGCTCGTAGGCCCAGACCAGCGTGTCCTCCACCTTTTCCCAGGTGATGCGCAGCGCCAGCGACGAGGGCAACGACACCAGCCGCTCGACGGTGGCCGGTTTCTCGCCCTTGCGCCGTGGCAGCATCGCGGCCATGAAGCGTCCGTTGTACCCCGCCACCTTGGCGATCAGCCGGGGGCGCACGAACACGATCCCCTCCACCATCGCCGCCGGTCGGACGTATTGCGAGGCCCGCTGGCGCGGATCCGGGATGTAGTTGTACGAACTGGTCGTGCACTCATCCTTCGCCATCATGAGTTTGTGCGGCTTGGGGAACTCCTTGGGCGCAGGTAACGCAAAGTGGACGTCGAGATGATTTCCCATGCGCCAGCCGGTGATCGTTGCCGACGTATCGTGCAGCTTGATCACATTCTCCGGGCAGGTGTTGAGCGTCCACCAGAACTCGTGGAAGTCATTGGCCTTGTTGATGTCGTCAATGGTCACGAGGTATGGGTGGGCATATTTGCCCTTGACGAAGAGGATGGTTCGGCGGGCCCAGTAGCAATCGTGCTGGAGAGAGGAATCGACGGCGGCGGTGTCAACGAGTTCGCCGGGCTGATAATCGATAAGCCTAGCGTGGTTGTAGGCGTCGCCCACGCACCACTGGCCGCCGGTGGACCGGCCGCTCCTGCCGTCAACGAGAGTAATGTTGTGATCGCACTGCTCGGTGCCGTAGCGGTTCATGTCGATGGCGAAGTATTCGCCCAGCGTCGTCAAGCTGAAGTGACCGCCGCTGTAGTGGGGATGGCCGGGCGCCGCGGGAGAGCGCTGGGCGCCGTCGAAAACGACGAACGCGCCATCGTCGGCCCAGCGGTCGCGGAAGCTGACGATGCCGCGGCCCGAATCACGGAATGCCGTGGGCACCCCGGCCTTGGCCGGGTGTACGGGCTTGCCGATCAGATCGAGCACAGCCAACGTGTCACCAGTGGCCGGTACTTGGAACCCGTTACGCAGGACCACCTCGCGGGCATCGCTGCCCACGGCGAACTTGGGCTTGAGAATACGGTTGTCGTTGTGCAGTGTGCCCAGGAGCCAGAGGAGCGCGGGATCACGGTTGGCGTGGGCCAAGTGGGCGAGCAGATTCTCGCGGTGATCGCAACTGGCCCCGCCGAAGTCGCCGGTGGCGGCCAGGTGGTCGCCCCAGGGCTGAACAAAATGGAGAATCGCCCGACCAGCCTTGCGGAAACGAGGGCACTCCTCGTAAGCGTCCCACAACCCCGCCCGGAACACGGCGTGGGATATCTTCGCCAGCGAGCAGACGACACTGGTTCCATAGCCCACGTCTTCCTCGGGATATCCGTCGGGGTTGATCGCGGTGTGCATCGTCGCCCGTAGATAGGACACGAGCTTGGCCAGCAGCGGTTCGACGGTGTCGCTGGGCGCGCCCGGGTCTCCGCGGACCGCCAGCACCAGATGCAAGGCGATGAACATGTTGACGAGCACACCGTTGAGGCCTGCGTTGGCGTAGTAGGTCCTCGCGAACGGCTCGATGAGCTTGTGCGCTCGCTCGATTTGTTCGGTAGTGTACCGCAGGCGAACGTCGGCCGGCAGGTGCTCGTGTAGGAGGTCGTACGCGTAGGCGTGGTAGCCGAAGAAGTTCCCCCGTCTTCTTGGCGGCGCATCGGCCAGCATCCGCCGCACGGCCACCAGCGCTCGTTCGTCGTCGGCGAGCACCGCCACCATCGCCATGTCGTGGATCGAGTTTTCGACCTGATTGGCGAAGCTGGCCCAGATTGATTTGCCCGGATCCAACAGGGTGTCCAACGCCTCGGGCGTCTCGGTGACGACAAGCCGATCCACAAGCGGAGCGATCTTCTGGCAGATGGCGTTGAAAAGCTTGAGGCCGTCGCCTCGCCGCACCTGCTGGCGCAGCCGCACGATATCGTCGGGGCCGACCAGGATGCGCGGATGGATGCGGCGGTGGTACAGGTCGGCGGCACAGCCGAATGTATGGGGCATGAACTGGTTCAATCTTCTCATGCGTTGTTCTTTCAGTTGATAGGACACGATGGTTCTCCGCCGAACCGGGTGATCAACCGGTGCTCCGAAGACGTGGCTCGCCTCCCCTCAGCCGGGCTGCATACGCCGCGCAGCCTCCACGTAACGCGCCACCGTCTTCACCGGCGCCACCCAGAATGGCCCGGCGCGCAGGTGGGCGAGCAGCGCCGGATGCGCCGGGCGCTGGGTGGTGTGGAACCCCAGGACCGTCCAACCGCCGAACGCCAGCGCCTGCTCGCAAGGCGCAATCAGCGGCGCCGGATCGTTGCCGCCACCGTCGAAGGAGGCGATGCGCAGGAGGTCCAGGGACCACGGATCGTTGACCGCTGCGTCGCCCACACGGGCCGCGAAGTGGTGACGGAGGACCGCCGCGTCATAGGATCGCTCGTCGGGCGGATCGCCGATGGCCACGGAACCGCAGGGGTAGGCGAACGTGCGATCAGGGTCAGGACCGATGTTCTCTTGGAGCCAATCGGCTGCGGCGGCGACCTCGTCGGCGATCATCTGCGGCGTGAACCGCTCCAGCGGGAGAGGCATCCAATCGGGCAGCCGGCCGTCGCGTTTGATGTACGGTTCGCCCCGACCGGCGTGCCGGACGGTGTGGTTGCCCATCTCGTGGCCGCGCAAGTGCGCCGCTCGCCAGTCGGCGGCACGCTGTTGCACATCGCGCCGGCCAACATGGAGGTAAAAGGTTCCGCGGAACCCAACGGACTCCAGATCGGGAATGGTCTCGTCGAGATTGCTCGGGTTGCCATCGTCGTAGCTCAGACTCACTGCGGCGCGAGCGTTGTGGGGCCAGGTCCAAGACGAAAGCGTGTTGCCCGGCTCCAGCATCTCCGAGGATGGGGATGCCGCAGATGTTGCCGCACCACCGGCTGGGCCCATACCCACATTAAGATCCCTGCTCATCGGATTAACTCCTGAGGTTTGAGAGTATCGGGGGCAGGAGATCAGTACGGGCGGTGAAGCAACCGGCGGCGCCCGCAGATTACGGCGGGCTGTTCCAGTAGTGCTGCGCGAAGCCAACGCGGCGGAGGCGGCCGGTGTTGGGCGGGGCGCCGTGGATCGTCAGGGGGTGATGGAAGCTCACGTCGCCAGGATCGAGTTCGAGCGGGACGAGGCGCGAATCGTCGATCGGTTCGACGATGGTTTGAAAAAGGCTGACGCCACCGGCGGGCCCGTGTCGCTGAAGTCCCTGGCGGTGGCTGGCGGGCAGGAGCCACATCGTGCCATTGGCTGCGGTTGCGGGCAGGAGCGGGGTCCAGGCGGTGACGGCCACGCTGCCGCGCTCGCCGGTGCGCCAGTAATGATCGTCCTGATGCCAGGGTATGGCGTTGGCGGCGCCGGGCTCCTTGACCAGCGCCTGTTGCTGGAACATCCGCACATCGGTGCGGCGCAGCAATCGACGGGCCGCGTCGAGCAGGTTCGCATTCTCGGCAAACGCTCGCAGCACGGGATCGCGGATCGGGAACTCGGCAGGCATGACCTGGAAGATCATCCGGCCCGGGTCGTCGGGGCGCTGATCGCTCGCCCGCCCGCACTTGAACCCCTCACTCGGATATCTCCCGGCAAGCATGCCATCAACCCGCTCGCGGACCTCGGCCGCCAGCGCCGGGTCGAACAGCCGGCGGATGATGACATAGCCTTCCTCCTCGTAGCTCGCCACATCGTCTGCGGTGATCGGCACGGCGGATGTGGCTGCGGCATGGGTGGAGGGGTGATAGGGCGTGGACATCGAGGTCATGCTAACTGGGAGTTTCCAAGACTTCGACCGACGACTGACGCAACCGTGGCCGCAGGCTGTCTCGGGAGGGATGCCTGGAGCGTCCCGCGCTGGCGGTCAAGTCGGGCGAGCGGCTCACCGCGAGAGCGAGCAGTTGTAGATGGTCGCCTGCAAGACCTTGTCCAGTGTGTTGTGGCCAGCGGAAACTTCAGAAGAAGTGATCTCCAAGTAATCCCCATTATGATGTGCGAATCCATAAGCCCCCCCGTGCCGCAGAAGCTGGAGTCTCGTTCCACGCAAGGAGAAAACCAATGACGATCTACAGAAGCTGGGTGCTGTCGACCGTGCAGCTGGGATGCGTGATTGTCCTGGCCCTGGGGCACCAGGCGTTTGCCGCCGTGCAGGACTTGACCATCAAGGACTACACCTGCCGGGGCTTCGCCCCGGACCTCGTGCAATACCGCGTAGAGAATCTCGATGCCAGGAAAGGTAGAAACCTTCGCCTCTTCGACGCCGAGGGAAAGAGCCTGCCCGTTCAATGGGAAGCCGACGTCTCCGGCAAGGGCGGCGTGGTGAGCTTTGTCACCGCCGTGGCCCACGACGAGGCGGTCACGCATCACCTCGAAGACACGGGACGCGGCCCTGCCCCTCAGGGGCAGTTGACCGTCACCACCACGAAAGAGAAGACGGTTCTGGCCAACGGGCTCTTGAGCGTGACCATGCCCGCGGCGGCGGATCGCACTTACGACACGCCCACCAAAGCAGGCAGCCTGCCCGCGCCAATCCTCTCCTTCACGAGCGGAAGCAGCGGCCCGATGGGCGCTGGGAAGCTCCTGGCTGACCGCCCGGTGAAACGGATGCGTGTGTGGTTGGTTGCCCAAGGCCCCGTCTATGCCGACGCGTGGTACGAGCTGACTTGGGCGGACGGCGGCTTCTATCGCTGCCGCGTGCGGGTGATCGACGGCGTGCCCCTGGCCCAGGTTATGGAGGAGTATGACCTGGGCAAGCTGGACGGCTCGGACTTCTGGGAACTGGCGCTCACCCAGGGCTGGCAGCCCGACCAGGTCGAGCAGGCCAGCCCCTGGGGCAATGGCACTGGCGTGGACTTCGGCAAGATCGACACGATGGCATCCTTTAACGGGCAAGAGTTCCGGCGGATGAGCGTCGACAATGGGCTCCTGGGACACCTGGGTTTCTTCCGCAAGGAACAGCGGGAATCGGACCCCAGCGGGTACCCCATGGCCGGCATCGTGACTCTGCTCAAGGGCGAGTGGCGGCGCGTCAATGTGTTGGAAGTGCACGTCGTCAGCCCGGGCGACGTGCGTGTCCGGTTCCCCATGAGCGTGCGCAATGCGAGTTGGCCGCGAGATTCGATCTCCGTGAGTTCCCCCTTCTCGTCGCATTCATTCGATCCGGACCTCCCGCCGACCTACGGGCGGCGGCACTGGGGCCTGATGCTCTCGCAAGTCCGTCTGCCCAAGGAGGAGGGCGCTGCCGCCTTCTTTGGCCCCGGCTACCAAGGCTTTGTCGAACACCCATTCAAGAGGTTGCCTCCGTTTTCGCGGGCACGCTCCCTCTACGGGATCGTCGCACTCGACCAGTACAAGGACTACATCCTGGACTGGCCCGAAGGAAATGTGAAGTACCCGAGGCTGTCCAAGGCCGGCTCGCCGTCTGCCGTGGCCACCGATCCTAAAGAGCGTGACCAACAACTCAAGCGACTCTATGACTTGTACCTGCGCTGGATCCCCAATCACTTTATGACTTGCCCGACCTCCACCCACCATGGCACGGCCGACAACTACGTCGGCGCCTGGCTGGCGGACGCCTTCCTGAGCTCTCAGAGCCTGACCGCCGAGCAGCGAAAGGACATCCGCGCTCGTCTGGCGCTGATCATGTACCTTCATCACGAACCGGCGGTGCTGAGCTACGGCATCGGCTCCCACCCGGGCAACCCCAACATGCCGCTGGCGCGGTTCTTCCCGGGAGTGGCCTTTCTAGGTCTGCTCCCGGACCATCCGATGTACGCCAAGTGGGTCGACTTCATGAGCCGCCAGTCGGAAAACGACTTGGGCAAGTCAACGGCTCCGGGCGGGGCGTGGGTCGAATACGGCACTTACCATTTCCACGGCTTCCGCGCCCTGCCCATGCTGGCCTCTATTGCCGCAGCCCAACCCCCGAACACCAACCGGATCTTCGACTATGTCCACGCCGACCTCGACTACATCACGAACCTGCTCTCACCACCGGACCCGCGCTACCGCGCCCGGATCATCCCAGGCTTGGCCAACTCCGGCCCGAATACCACGTCCCGGCTGGTGGAAGGAGCCAACGCCTTCCAAGACAAAGACCCCGAGTTCGCGGCCCGGCTGCTCTGGGCCTGGAAGGAGAACAACAGCAAACCGGGCGCTCTGCCGGCGCCCGAGGGAATCCAGCCCAAGTCCAGTGAACTGACCAGCCGGTACTTCCCCGGATTTGGCGTGGTCTTCCGCGCCCACCAGGGCCCGCAAGAAACGTGGATGATGCTCCGCAACGGCTTCCTCTGGAGCCACTGGAACGTTGACCCCGGGCACTTCACGATGGCCAGCCGCGGCGCCATGCTCGTGCCCTATCAGCCTTTCCAATACGGTAGGAGTTCCGACTCCACCTTTGACCTCTGCAACACCGTGCGTTTCGGCGCCCCGCAGCACCAGATGCCCTATGGCTGGCCGGACAGCAACGTCTTGGACTATTCCTTCGGCAGCTCCGTCGACTACGCCTGGAGTTCCACCGGCGTACCGGACTGGTTCATCAATCCCGGCGTCAGCGAAGCCTTTCAGAAAGAACTCGCCAGCGCCTACATGAAGCAATTGGCGACGGAGTATCAGCAGCGTGAGGGTGCCTTCCAGTGGGACCGCCAGGTGCTCTTTATGAAGGGCAAGTCACCGACGAGCCCCAACTACTTCGTGTTCCGCGACAGCACTCGTGGCGACGGCAAGCTGGCCAGCTACTTGAACCTCAACCTCCTGGGCGACAAGTCGAACCTGCATGTCGCGGGCGCCCGGATGACGCTGGACACGGAGTGGCCGATTAAGCTCGACGTGCTCTTCGCACACCCCTCGGCTCCGGAGCCAGCCATGTCGGAACAGAAAGAGCCGTTCCAATTTGCCGAGACGAACACCCCCGGTTCCCTGCCTAAGGGGGAGACGCCGTCTCGCAATTGGCTCTCCGCGGCCGGCACGCCGTGGAAATCCGGCGAGGGCCTGCCGGCGTCCGAAAAGCACCTAGTCCTGCGCATCCCAGCCGCACCGGATCAGGGGCACTTCTGGGTGCTCTATCCCCGCGATGAGAAGGAAGCCCCGCCAACAGTCAAACGGCTAGCTGAGGGCGTTTTGAGCATCACCCACCGCGAAGGGACCGACTTTGTCATGCTCTCGTCTCTGCCGTTGAAGTTCGAGGGCGAGGGCGTTCAGTTCGAGGGATGCGCCGGCGCAGTGCGCCTAACCACCGATGAGGTGGCAATGACGCTGACTGGCGGTGGCGGGCGCGTCGGCTACAAGGGCAAGGTACTGGAGGGCGCCGCGCCGTTCGAGAAGCGGTTCCCCATTGCCTCGCTCTCAGCGGGTGTGGAGAAGCAGGCGGCTCCGCCCAGCAAGGTGGTCTTGCCGGCGTGGGAAGGCGGCGATGAACTGGCTCCCGGACTCCGCAAGAAGGCCGAGGGCGACATGATCCGTTACCGCGTGCAGGCGGACCAACCGGTGCTGGCCAAGACCCAGGCCGTTCAGGTTGAGGGCTGCAATGCACTGATTGAGGTCACTGTTGACCGCATCCGATTCGTCGTGCCAGACCGGCAATATGCTCGCTTGAGCGTGGGTGGCGTGGGCGTGCGCGGAATGGGTCCCTTCGACCTCACTTTCACTCCGACGGGCATCAAAGGGACCGTGGACGGCAAACTTCGGACACTGGTGACCACATGGCCCGCGAAGGTCACGCGACCCATGTTCTGCATCGACGGCCGCCGCTGGTACGCCGGCTGGGCCGATGATCCGACCATCAGCAACACGCCGGACCGGCCGCAATTCTCGCTGGCATTCGGCGTGTTGGACGGCCCGCAGACGGTGGAGATCGGTGAAACTCAGTTCATGCCCATGCCGCCAAGGCCGGCGGTCGCCAGAGCCGGCTTCTGAGCGGACAGCACCGTAAGCTCCGCCGCTTAACTGGCCTCGCTGCCGCCGGGGTATTTCCTGGGGGAGAAGGCCGCCGCCCGTCGGGCGAGCGATACACGTCGCCGTGAATGGCATGCTCCACCTTGTCTGTGGAAAACTTCGTATAGGGTTTAATAGCCAAGACATTTACGCGGCCATTCTATCTCGGGTCGTTCGCATCGAGCATCTTCGCCGCGTCATCAACGGCGATCGGTAGCCTCGACGGAGCGATCCCCGGCCGCGACGAGGAACGCAATACATAGAGCGTCGCGGTCATCTTCTTCTGCTCAACCGCGCCCATCAACGCCTCCATCTCCGCATCACCGCCGATCCGAAGCTTCACCTCTACTTCCACTTGTTCCCCCGCGCCGAGCTTGAACGGAATCTCGGACTTACCCTCGACCGTGATAACACCGGCCGGGCGCAGTTCGAGCCGAGCCGTGCCCTCGGCGGTCGCCTTGCCGTAGTTGTAGATGGTCAGCCGCAGCCGTCCAGGCGGGCTCTCCTTCTTCGAAAACACCGGATGGATCAGCGTCGGCTCAACCCGAATGGCTTCATCGACCGGGTTCATCGGCTCGAAGCCATCGCCCCCCACGTCAATGAGAATCGGATTCGTCACCGCGACATGCCTTGCCACCTCGTCGGCGGATCCATTGCGGCGACGGTAGTTCGGCCCGTGCCCGTATGCGATCGCAACCACCTGCATGTCGCTCCGCGTCGCCAGCACGAGCGTCTGATCAAACTGCACGTGGCCGTCGCCAAACCGCGCCGGCGTCTTCGCGCGGTCGAACGACATCGCCGGCTCCACGTGCCCGTTCACCCAGCACTCCACGCGGTCAATCGAAATCCAGTTCGGGCATTGCACGCGCAAATGGAGCGAGGCTGTGCCACTCTTGGTCGTGACCAAATCACCCGGGATCCCCATCGCCTTTTCCTCGGTCGTGACGGTCGCCTCAAGAAACGGCCCCGTGGTCATTACCGCGTGCCCTGCGCGGATCTCACGCGCAATGCTCAGCGCGTCAAGCTTGTCCGGCGCGTCGGTAGTACTGCGGACATAGGTGCGCACGCCGCCCGCGCCATGGAAATTGTCGATCGCCATGCTGCCGACAACTCCCGGCATGCGGTATCCATTGGCGCGCATCAGCAGCCAATCGATCACATCATTCGGGACTCGCGGCGTTACGCCGACAAGGCCATCGAGTCGATGCACGTCAAGCGCGTCCATCTGGAGGGCCAGGCTGTAATTCACGCGGTCCAGGACACCGTCGTCGTCGGTGTCGCGCATCAAGTAGTACCGCCCCATCGGCTCACCGCGAGCCTGCAAATCGAAATCCCTGAACGCGGAATGCGGACTGCGTATTTCGTCGGTTGGCTTCACCGGGAGGTTGCGAGGCTGCGAAAGGATGATGCATTTCTCAGTGCCCGGCGTCCCCGCGGCTATATCCGGCGTCTGCGGATTGCCCACCGGAGCGCCCCAGTGACGGAGCCACTCCATCGGGCCAAAATGACCTCCCGGCATCTGTAGCGCGCCGCCATCGAGCCAATGCGGGTGTTCGTAGACGACGGGGAATCCAAACTGCGAGCGGTTGCCGTCTGCCAGATCGACGCCCGGACACGACGCGAGGAATCGCTTCGCACCAAGCTGCTCGATGAAAGGCTGGTAGCTCGTAATGCGGCAATACTCAAATGGCGGCGCGAACTCGATGCCTTCGCAGAGCAAATTCAGCACGCGCCCGAGCGCGCTGCCGATCGCGGGTGGACGGCTGATAGGGTGGTTCGAGAGCGTTGACTGCCCGCTGAGTTCAGCGCTGATCCAGCCCGTGGTATCGACGGAACGGACGAGTTTCGCATGCACGACATTCGCGGCGGTGGGGGCTCCCACGGCAAGCTCGACCGTCTGAGTCGCCGCGTCGTATTCTGGCCCGCGCGTGATAATCACGTCGTACTTCCCCGGCGCAACGGCCTGCGTGCCTTTCCCGTCAGCGAGATACAGCAGATTACGGACAAGACGGTCACCGGTCTCCGCGAAAAAATAGGGATCGGGCGTGCCGTCGCGCCCGCGGAGTTCGACTTTGCACGGGATCGCCGCGCCGGAATCGTCGGTCACGTCGAGCGTGAGCTGCGCGGGAGAGGTCGTCTGCACTGCGGCGTCAACGACCCCGTCGGACTTTACGCGGAATGATTGCGTGGCCCGCCCGATGGCTTCGATCCGCAGGTCAAACTCGCCATCGGGCAAGGTGAACTCGATCGCTCCGTGTGCATCCGACCGGCCACATCCGTAGAGTTCTGCCATCGAATGATCCGCCATCACGCGCCGCGCGGTAACGAGCGCTCCCGCCACCTCGCCGTCGGGTGCCACAACCCGGAGTTTCACCGACCGTGTCTTCGCCGCTAGAAACGCGTCCACGTCCCGCCGAAGTTGAAACAAGTCGGCCGCGACGAATACCCGGCGGATCGCGTGCAGTTCCTCATCCCGCGCCAGGGCGATCTGCGTCTTGTGATCGATCGCACGCTCCTTGCCGTCGGCAAGCCGATGTGTCCACGTCTTCTCCTCCAGCACGCCAAACGCCTGCCCGTTCCAAGCATCGAATTGCCAGGTGAGGCCTTGTGCGGCGTCAACGCCGTGCTCGACAACGCCGTCCACACAGAGGTCAAACGTCGGCGACGGATAGAGCGGCGCGGGTGGCTTCTCCGCCTTCTGCGTCATGCTCACAATGCCCGGCGCTGGGTCCGCCACGGCTTCGGCGAACTTATCGCCGGCTGCTTTCGCGTTGCTCTCCGGGTGCACGGGTTTGGACGCCGGAGCGGGATTGAGGTAGATCGTTTCACACCGCACGAACGGCTGGCCATCGTCGAGCGTGTATTTCACACGGATCGCCGGCTGATCGATATACCACGAATAAAACTCCAGGCTTAGCGACTTGCCTTTTTGTGGCTTGAAGGCGCGGGTGTAGTCGCGCGACGGCCAAAGCGCCCCGGTGAAATACCATCCGAGCCGATCAGGGAACGCCCATCGCGGCTTCCCTATCACGTCACTCGGGGCACGCGGGCCCATGTCGATGATCGCGCCGCATGTGCGCATGGCGAGCCTTCGATTGGACGCTGATCCGACGGGGAGTTCTGGATTGTCGATTACGAGGATGATGCGGTCATTCTGGAGGACATAGTCGCCGAGTATCGCCTCCGCCTCGTCGCCGCGCGGCGCGAGCGCGTCGAAGTTCTCCTCGGTGAGCGTCGTGAGTTCGCCCGCGTTGGATACAGCGGCAGGCCCAAGTACGACCGTCGAACAACACAGCACGTATACGACAGCAAGCCACCTACATCGTGTTGCCGCGCGAATCCAACGATCACGGTTGACCCATGATTCCCACGGCGGCATGCCGTGGGCGGCTAGCTTCAAATCTTCAATTATCACTCTATGTCCCACTTTAGTTGTTCGCGGACCCGATCCGCTACGCGCCGGGTTCACGCTTGCCGCAGTCATCCCTGAACACGTCACACCACTTCCCACTCGGGGCGAAGGCCGAAACCATGACTTGCTTTTGTTGGGACATGGCGAGACTGGCGGCACAGTGATATCGGTCGAGGCCAAGGTGGACGAGCCGTTCGTCGAAACGATCAATACTTGCCCTGCAAGCGCACAAGCTGCTGGGCCTATGCACGCCCTCAATTAGCAGCCTCTAAGGCCGGCCAGTCCGGTCTGACTTCACCCAAGGTACGATCTCATACTTGAGCGTCGCCTCGGCGCCCTTTTCGAGCTTGTCCGCGATCTTGACCTGAACCGACCGCGCGGGCACGCCGTTGGCCTGGAAGCCAAGAGCTCGCACAGGGTTGGGTGGCGTGGAGAGGCGAACGGTTCGAGCTTGATCGAACTTGAGCCGGACGCCACCTTTGCCGTTGCTCACCTCGACGCCCGCGACGTTGTCCATCGGTTGCTCGGTCAGCGCGCCCATCGCCGCGTCCGCCGCGTTGAGCGCCGTGATCGTTGTGTCCTTCCCGGTCATGAACGGCACCATCTCCCACGCCTGCTTGATGAAGAGGTACGAGTCCTTGCGGAAGACCTCGCGATACTGGAACACATCGCGGTTCAGCCCGGCGTCGGCGATCGTCACGCTCGCGGCGATGGAACCTTCGTTGAATTGATACGACCGCTCGAAGTTGACGGGTGCGTCGAACGCCTCGCCGGTGGTGGTGAGCGACCACGCTTCCTTATTGGCCACGGGCGTGCAGCGACTGGTGCCGGTGTTGAACACGCGGCCGGTGGAGTATTCGCCGACGACAACGGGCACGGCCCACTCGTTCCACGCTTCCCAGGGCCAGCCGTACTCACGGTTGACCCGGCCGAGGATCATCGTGCCGACGCCCTGCACGTAGAGTCCCGCGATGCCGCCGCCGGAGAACGCGCTGTTGCCGCCGAGCGAGTGGTCCACCCAGAACGGCGGGCGTCGCCCCGCATAGGCGATCGCGTAGTAACTGCCGCGGCGCACGCAGTAGAACTCGTGGCCGTCGCCGAGGTCTTCGAAGAATGGCGTGGTCGAATCGGCGGGCAGCGGCTTGGCGGGAAGAACACCGCGCGTCACGTGCGGGATGAACAGCGTCCTCTTGTCGGGCACGGGCTTGCCCGGTTCGTACTGCGGGTCGGCCACGTTGTAATTGGACGGCGCCTTGTCGGGCGTCGAATAGATGATCGCGTAAAGCCGTGCCGCCCACTCGCTCTTGTTGGCGATGTACTTGAAGCCCATGCCCCAGACATGTTCGATCGACGCCATCGCGATGCGGGCGTTCCAGCTCGTCGGACCGGTGTAACGACCGTCGCCGGTCGGCAGCGTGACGTAGCACATCCACTTGCACAGGCCGTCGACCGCCTTGAGCACCTCGGGCTCCTGCGAGACGTTGTACATCCGGCCGAGTTGAAAGAGCGGATAGGTGCAGTACCCGCCGTCGGCGCCGAAATGCTCCTTGAAGAAGCCCGACTTTGAGCCGGCGCTCTGCCAGCCGTCGGTGGCGTTGACCATCCGCGCCAGATGTCTCAACGACAGATCCTTCATCCGCTCGTCGCCGGTGATGAGGTAGGCGTGGTAGATGTTCATCGGCACCGTCGTGCGTCCGTTGGACAGCACGAGCTCCAGCCCGTTGGCGCAAGACAACCGCTGCGCGATGTTGTAGACCCCCCTCTGGATCGCCTTGAGGAACGCGGGATCGAGTTCCTCCTTCATGTCCCAGATGATCTCCCACGCATCCCAGTGAAACCCCTCGGCGTACGCGACGTTCAACTCCGACGGTGAATAGATCACCTCGCCGGCGCGCATCTTGATCCAGCCCTTTGCGATGGCCATCGTGATGACGTTCTTGAGCGCCTTGTTGTGATAAAGGCCGTTGCCCTTGATGGGATAAAGATAGAACAGCGCGAGTTCATTCACGCCGACCGACGGAAACGCATCGAGCAGCGCGACCGATGAGAAGACCGGAAGCTTGCTGACGGCGTCATTGACCGCTTTGAGCGTCGCGTTCACCGACGAGGGGTCGTTCGATTTGGCCCACGCGCCCCACCCGATGCTGGCGAGGTCCGTGGGCGCGATCTTGTTCCACTCGCCGCCCTGCGTATCGACGATGAAGTCCTCCTTCTTGAGATTCTTCAGCGTGTCCCACATCTCACGCTGCCATGGAAACGTGACGACGTTGCCATCCGAGCAGATGGTCTGCCCGCCCGCGATGAACTTGGCCGTCTCCTCGTCGGGGCAGAGGATGAAGGGGATGTTGTGGACGCGCAGGAGGAAGTCGCCGTCGGGAGTGCCTTCGCTGGTCATCTTGATGACGGAGCCGGGCTTGATCGCGCTCATCGGGACGGTGAACCGCCCCATGCCCTGGCCGGCGGTCGCGGTCTTCGTCGTTTTCTTGGTGGTGATGTCGGTGAGTTCGAGAGGCGTGTTGTTCATGGAGAACGAAACGCGGCGCGTGTGCGGGAAGCCGTGCTCGAGCACCCAGATGTCGAGCGTCTCGTTGGGCTTGGTGTACCAGGTGTGGGGCGTGACGTAGAGGTAGGCGGTTCGGAACTGGTCGCCGTGGCCCGCGAAGAAGTCGGGGTGGCCCGAAACGCCGAACTTGAGCGTCGGCGAGAGCGCGATCTTGACAAAGTGGTCGTCGCAGCCGGCGAGTAGGACTTGGTAGACGCCCTTCTTCCCGTTCTTGACGTTGACGATGCGCTGCGAGCCTTTCGCCTGGTCAAGCTTGCGGGGATCGCTGAACGCCGACCAGGTGAACAACGGCTCGGTGCCCAGTTCGCGCGCGGCGCCGCGGGCCCACATCTCGTGGTCCCAGCCGGCCCACGCCTGGTCGTATCCGCCAGACTCGACTCCGTCGTCGGGAATGAACTCGTCCTGAAGGATGTTGCCGTCGGGGTCGTAGACCTTGAAGAGCACCGGCTGCGGCCCACGGCAGAAGGTGTTGATGTCTTTGAGGTCGATGTTGATGTCGAACGGTTTCCCGTCGGGGTTGGCGATGTAGAAGGTGATGCCTTGGCGAAGGTGGAAGTATTCGGGCGCGGGAGTTCGAGGGCCGTCGGGGGCGCCGCGGCTCGCGGGTTGGGCAAAGGCAAGGCCCGATTGCAGCGCCGTCGCGCAGCAGAACGCGGCGATCAGGCGGAGCATTGGCGTCAGCACAGAGAGGATCAGGCGAGGCGAAGGACATGTAAGACGCATGAGCACTCCTATCGTCGCCCACGGATTCTGCCTGAAAGCCCATGAAAGAAATGCAGCTTGGCACTTTCGGAGATCGGTCACGCCGACAACCAACTGAGAAAATGGATTACTTGCCGATCGCCTCGATACGGTACACCACCTTCCTGGCGTCCTTCACCGCCATGGGCTTGTCACCGCTTTCAATCATGTCGACCAGCAGGTTGCGGCAACTCGCTCGGGTCATGAACGTGTCGGTCCAGTCTGTCGGCGAGAGTTTTGCCCTGCGGGGGCGGTCGAAGCGGATCGCCACCGCGCCTGCGAAGCGAGTGAGGCGCACGGCCGTCACGGCGTCAGCGTATTGCTCCGTCGCCGGGGCCCACTTGCCGGCCGACTCGAACTCGATTGTCGTCGGGACGACCTTTGGCTGCGTCATCAAGTTGCCGTGGTAGACGGGGATCACTTCGTAAAGCTCAGCGATGGAATCCTTGCCGTCGCCCGAGATCATCGTCTCGATGCTCACGCCCTTGTCGTCGACGGTGAACGTGCGCGCGAAGTCGAGTTTGCCTTCGAGGGAGTTCTCTGTGCCGATGACGCCGGGCGGGATGACGCCGGCGACCTTGACGGTGGCCTTGTCGTTGCTGACATCAAAGGTCGCGTCGGGATTCTGGATGCGCGCGGAGGTGAAGAGTTTGCCGGCGGCGGTGACACCGGTGACGGCGTGGACGGGCCAGGTGCGCCAGGCTTCGGGGAGGTCGAAGTTGGCGGGCTTGCGGTCGGGGAACTGCATGCCCGCGCGCCGGCCGAGGATCACAGCGCCGGTCGCGGGGGTCCAGAAGGCGGAGAGGCTGCCGCCCGAGAGACCGTAGGGGCCGGTGAACTCGACGTGGCCTTCGCCCTTGAACTCGGAGACGGGGCCGGTGTGGACGATCACGCCGAACGTCGGCTTCTTGGCGATGAGGAACGCTTTGTCGTGGGCATGGACAAACGAATCGCCGCGCTGGAACGGGTACTTGAGCAGGGGAGAGTTGCTCTTGGCTAGCGCCTCGCGCTTGGCGAAGAAGCCCTTGGGGTAGAACTCGTCTGCGAAGTTGACCACCGGGTACTCCGGCGTGTCCGGATAGAGCATCCAGGCCCACGGCCGCGAGATGGATGGCGATCGCACTCCGGGATCGTCCGACGGGAAGTTATGGACATACGACGCGAACAGCGCCCTAGCCTCTTCGGGCGCGGTTTTGAGTTGCTCGACGGTTGGGAACGGGGCTTGGCAGATCGCGTCGTCGGTGAGGAACGAGGCAGCGACGGTGCGGAACGGCCAATCCCATTGATCCTTGACCACGTCGCTGCCGGTGCGCGAGTTGGTGTGCGATGCGCCGGTGAGTTGGCCATCGGGCTCTGGCAGGACGAGTTCACCGCGCAGTTGCCAAGCCTTCTTAACGGCGTCCTGCACGAAGTCCCAGTCGGGCGCCTGGAGCGCCAGCCAGGTGGCGTAGTAGAGGCTCAGGCCGTTGAAGCCGGCGTCGAAGCAGCCCTGCTCGGGGAAGTAGCCGGCGGGGTGGTAGTACCACGGATCACTGAAGAATCGCTTCGCGTAGGCCTCGGCAAGCCTGGAGGCCTCGGGGTCCTTGAGGGCATCGGCGGCGAGGCGCATGCCGAGCACGGCGGTGATGTCGAGGTATCCCTCGTCGCCGCGCGGCCCCCATGTGCTGACGCGCTGCATCATGATCTTGAGGCAGGCCGCGTACGCGGCGCGGGCCTCGGGCGCGACGGCGTCGCCCACGCCGGTGAGCACGTAGCCGTACATCATCAGGTGCGGGCCGAACCAGTCGGAGCGGTGGTACAGGAGCATGGGCGAATGCTCCTGCTGGTCGTCCATCATGAGCATGCCGACCGTGGCGGTGACGAACGCGCGGAGCTTGAGGGCGCGTGAGCTGAAGTAAGGATTGCCGGGGTATTTCCAGTTCGCCAGCCAGACGACGGGCTCGGGCCAGATGGAGGGCTTGATGACGCCGCGGTTGGCGTCTTCGATGGCGGCGAGCGTGAAGTTCGACGCTGGCAGGTTGGCGCCTGGGTTGTTGCGAAGCCCGTGGTGTATCACGCCGACACGCGGAAAATCTATCGCAAGAATCCAGGCGCGGTAGAGGTCCTCGGCGCTGTCGATCGCGGGCGTCTTGGGGTCTTCCTTGACGCCGTGGTCGAAGTCCTGTTCGGTCAGCGAGCCGATGTACTTGCGCAAGGCTTGCTGGTGCGGTTTTTCGTCGGGGAGTCGCGTCCTGAGGACGGGCTTGGCGGGAGCGGCGGGCGGCGGGGTGTCGGCGGCGAGCGCCGGTGACGCGACGAGTGCGATGGCGGCTAAGAACACGATCACCCATCGGCGAAGAAAAATGGACTCATTCATGCAAACTCCTGGGTAAGCCTGGATTCTCAAGCCGGACTTTGGCAAGCGAACACCACCAGCCATCTCGCATAGCTTACCCCCCAGCCCTCCGCACAGTTTACTGGGCTACCGTCCACCGGCCCTCAGCTCTACCTCACGCAGCTCTTGGCCAACCTGCCCAGCACGCCACTGAGTGAACTCAACGCCTGGTTGCCCGATCAGTGGAAGCACCGCCACGCATCCCTGCCAGCGTGATGATGCAGGGGTGTGGTTCGTCCATCCGACACCTTTTACCACGGGCTGCTACGCCATCGGCGGGTGCAGGGAAGTGACTGCGGGCGGATACATCGTCGGCATGTTTACCAACTGCGTCCCCGGCACCCCGAACTCGAGCCCGGGTGCAAGGCGTACTTGTTCAAGATCAATGTGGAGTAAGGAACCCGCATTGAGCGCCGTCACTTCGACATCTTCCGCGTTACACTGTGCAAAGTTGCTGACGGCATTCGTCAGCAAGAGTCCAACTGAGAAAATCCGGATGATACGAATCGCGGCATTCCAATTCGCCAATTCCTATGCCAAGAGGGAGCCTGGCTACCGGTTTGCGCCGGGGATCTATGCCGATCCTTGTTTTGGATGGATGGACCCTGTTGGCAACAACGCCAATCGCAACTCCGTGCGGCCCGTGCTCGAAGGCTACACGCATTCCAACCAGCCCGCCGCGTTTGACATGGGCCTGCCGGAGGGGACCTATCGCGTCGTGGTGACCCTCTACGCCAAGGACCGACGCCACGGGCCGTTCTGCGTCAAGGCCGACGGCGAGATCGTGTTGCGGGACCTTGAGGCCCCGGCCGGCAAGATCGTTCGCCGCTCATTTCACGGTCGCGCAAAGGGTGGACGGCTGCACCTGGAGTTCTGGCCGCACATGGGCAAGGACTTCTTGGTCAACACCCTGGAGGTCTTCGCCCGCCGCCGCGTGAAGTTGATCCCGCTGTTCAAGTCCGCCCCATCAGCCAAGGTGCCGTCCCGCCCCGAGTTGATGCATCAGGCGAGCGACGCGCCGCGGCGAGCCCTGCGCCATGTGTGCGACTGGCTGGTGGCGCGTTGCCCAGCGGACGGGTATCTTGGCGACGTGTGGAACGGCGGGGCGCGTTACTCCTACACGCTGGCCATGCCGGTGCGGGCGTTGCTGGCGGGGTACGACATCCTAGGCGACGCGAAATACCGTGCGGCCGCCGTCCGGGCGCTCGATGCCATTGCGGACGAGCAATTGCCCAACGGCGCGTGGGACTGCGTGCTGCACGGCCGGGCGGTGAAGCGGTGGAGCCCGGGGGAGGTGGAACACATCTCGAAACATGGCCGCCTCCCCATGTCAGACATCGGGTCGGTGGTAGCCACGCTGGCCATCGGCAGCCAGTATGCGCCGCCAGCGGCCAGGAAGCGGTATCAGTTGGCGGTCCGCCGCTTCTGTGATGATTGGGCGTCGCGGTTCCAGCTCCCTTCCGGCGGTTTTACCGACGGCCAATGGCATGGCTACGAGAAGAAGATCTATTCCTGTGCCACCGCCATCCAGGCGGCGGTCCATTCACTGGCCTGGCGTATTACCGGGCAGGCTTCCTATCAGCGCATCGCGCAGCGGGCCATCGAGTTTCTTCTGCGGGACTGTCGCCCGGATGGCCGCATGCTCGGCCGCGGCCCGCACTGGTACTTCCGTGACGGGAAGCCCTTCGTGCTTGAAACCCTCCACTTCGGCGACCAGTGGTATTACGATGAGGGGTTCATCACCACTTGGCATCATGCCGCGCCAAGCCCCTTCCGCGACAAGACCCGGGTCGCCCTGGAAAACCGCGTCCACGGCTCGGCCGGGTTGCTCAAGGCGATGGACGGCAACGTGTGGTGGCCCAACCAGGACATCTGGAACAACGCAAAGAGCGTCGGCATCGCGCAAACGCTGCTCTTCGTCCGGGAGTTCGGGGCCACCTCGCCACGCTTGGAGGCGGCCTTGGTCGATGCAACCCGTTTGATCCGTACGCCGGCGTGCGCGGCCCGGCTGGGCGTGATGGTGGACGACGCCGAGCGGCCGGCCAGCCTGCACGGGCTGATGACTTGGGGCGGGATGGCCAATGAGGCCACCGGGTTTGCGGGCATGACCCTGGCCGAAGCGATCAAGCCCGGGGTCCTCTATCTGATGGCGCGGTAGCGACCAGCCGCGGGGCCTGCCGGTTCCCTACCCGATCTTTACGCCCTGGCGCCTCGCCAGGCCATGGGCTACATGACCCCGGAGCAGTGCGAAGCCGTCTACGCCCCGGCAACAAAAGTGGCGTAAACTAACCTCCGCCGGAGTCTGCTATTCGTGGGCCATCGCATTATGGGGCAGGTCAGTCAGAGGAGCCCGGCGCCGCGGGTTGCCTATTGCGCCGCCCAATGAACGGGAGAAGGTTCAGGCGATGATCCTCAACGAAGACAATTGCCATTTCTTCTACTCGCGTAAGCCTGACCAGATGACGATCCAAGGCCTGCACGCCTGGGTTGATCAATACGCCAGCACGCAGGTTTCGAAGTTGTTTCTCTGCCCGAACGCCCGCCGCGTCAATTATCGCAGCCAGGTGTGGGACGCGATCTGGGACGGCAACAGCCCGGAGGACCCGAGCCCGCGCGGGGAATGGGGTTGGTGGGTGCATAACGCGTGGCTGTTG
>JAPLMQ010000292.1:43767-106555 GCA_026386955.1 Planctomycetota bacterium | reverse complement strand
GTCGTGCGCGGCGGCTGGGGCGCGAGCGGAGGCAGCGGCTCGATGGGCGACCGGCCCGACGCATCGGTGCGGCGGGTGGGCGCGTCCTGCCGCTGCACGAGGGCGATCTCATCGTCGTCGCTGCCGGGCTGCGCGGGGACTTCCGGGCGATCGACGGGCGAGGCCGAGGGCAAAGCCACGCCCGAGTCGGCCTGCACAGGCGTCATCGGCCGGCCAGGGGCGGGCGGAGCCGCGGGGGTTGCCTGCGCGGAGGCGACGGGACGGGGCGACGCGGGCGTGCGGGCGGCGCCGCCCGAAGCAGCAGCAGGCGATTGCGGTTGGGCGGCGGTGCGGGCGGCGGCGGGGCCGGTCGTGGCCGGCCTGCCGGGAAGGCCCGGCAACCCCGGCGGCGCGCCGAGCAGGCCGGACCCGGCGGTGGCGGCGCCGGACGCACCGGAACCCACAGTTGGCGAAGCCGCGGGAGCGGGCTGGCCCGGCAAACCCGGCAAGGCCTTGCCCATCGGCTGCGGGCGCACACCCGTCGGCGCGGGCGGGGCGTCGTCCTTTTCCTCGTCGTCGTCGGGATCCTCCACGATCCACTGCGAGACGGCGTCCTCCAACAAGTCCTGCGGGTTGGGCACCTGGAACTTGTGCCGGCAGACCGGGCAGCGCGCGGTGCGGCCGCTCGCGTTCACGGGAACGCGCAGCTCCGTGTGGCAACTCGGGCACTGCACCTTCATCGACATCCGGCGACTCCGTCCGACCGTTCCGCGCCGATGCTCCCGCGGGATTATAACGGCCCCTCCGATCGGCCGCACCCCGCCCCCGGGCCCCTCACACGAGCCTCACATCCCGCGCCCCGCGAGCACCCGTTCCACGAGCCAGCGGGCGAACTCGCCCTTGCTCATCCGCGGCGGGGCCTCGCGCCCCCCGTCGGCGGTGAGGTAGACCGCGGTGATCTCCCCCGCCTCCATCGTGCCCAGCGGATTGGCGACGATCGCGTCGACGCCCTTCCGTCGCAGCTTCTGCGTCGCCCGGGCCTCGAGCTGCCCGGCCTCCTCCAGCGCGAAGGCGACCACGCGCTGGTCCGCCCGCTTCCGCCCCGCCATGAGCGCCACCAAGTCGGGCGTCGGCTGGAGCTCCAGCGTCATCGTCCCGTCGCTCGCACGCGGGAGCTTGCCCTCCGCGACGTGGATCGGGCGATAGTCCGAGACGGCCGCCGCCATGATGAGCACGTCGCACCAGGCGAAATGGGCGTCGAGCACCTGCTTGAGTTCGACCGAGGAGCCGAAGCGGTAGGTCTTGCAGCCCGCGGGCACGTCCTCCGCCGCCGGCCCGGGGCCGAGCAACAGCGTCACCTCCGCGCCGGCATCGAGGGCGGCGCGGGCGAGTTCCAGCCCCATCCGCCCGCTGGAGCGGTTGGAGATGAAGCGCACGGCGTCGATGGGCTCGCGCGTCGGGCCGGCGGTGATGAGGATGTGCGGCTTGGGGGGCATGATGGGTGGATCACCCCGGCATCGTCAGCGGCGCGGGGCCGATGGTCACCAGCGTCATCGCCCCGGGCGGGTGTTCGCGCAGGTAGGCGTTGAGCTTGTCGAGCGTGACCGACCCGACCAGGGCCGCGAGCTCCTCGAGCGTGCGCGGCCGGCCGAGGATCGCCTGGTCCGCGGCGATGGCGTGGGCCCGCGCGCCGGTCGACTCGCCCTGCATCACCAGGCGCGACTTCATCCCGACGATCGCCCGCTCGAACTCCCCCGCCTCGACGCCCGCGCAGATCCGGCGGAGCTCGCCGACCAGCACGTCGAGCGTCTCCTGCGCGCGCGGGGCCGTCGTGCCCGCGTAGGCGAGCATCGCGCCGCGGTCCTTCTGCCCGGCGTAGGCGGCGTAGACGCTGTAGACCAGCCCGCGCTTCTCGCGCACCTCGGTGAACAGCCGCCCGCTCATCCCCCCGCTGAGCGCCGCCGCGGCGGCGCGCTGCAGGATGCTCGCCGGGTCGGGCTCGGGCGGCGCGTCGTAGGCGAGGCCGATGTGGACCTGCGTCGTCTCGGCCGACTGCTGCACGACGCCGCGCTGTCCCGGGCTCGTCTCCTTCGGCTCGGGCACGGTCCCGCCCCATTTGCCCAGCAGTTCGCCGACTTGGTCCTTCAGTTCCTCCCAGTCGAAGCGCCCCGCGAAGGCAAGGATCGACCCGCCCGCGACGACCTGCCTCTTCCAGAACGACTTGACGTCCTTGAGCGTGAGCGACTCCAGGTCCTCCCGCCGGCCCAGCGACGACCGGCCGAAGGGCGCGGGGTAATGCCGGTCGCGCAGCTCGACGAAGACCTTCTGCTGCGGCTCGTCCTCGAGGGCGTCGAGCGACTGCAGCGCGAGGTCGACGCTCGGGCCGAGCGTGGATTCGTCGAGCGCGGGGCGAAGGAACATGTCGAGCAGGAGCGGCAGCGCGGGGCCGATCTTGTCGCCGATGAGGGTGGCCCCGAGGTGGAGCTTGGTGGTCTCGACGCCCGTGCCGCGCTGCACGCCGAGCTGGTCGAGGGCCTCGCTGTGGGCCCGGGCGTCGAGCCCGCCCGCCCCTCGGCAGACCATCTCGGCGAGCACCGTGGCGACGCCCAGCTTGTCCGCCGGCTCGTGGGCGACGCCCGCGGGCGAGAGCAGCGACATCGCGAGGGACTGCGCCCCGGCGACCGGCTCGGCCAGCAGGATCAGGCCGTTCGCGAGGCGATGCTGGTGGATCTGACTCATAGGGGGGAGATTGTAGCGGGCTTTGATGGAGGACCTGCTTCGCGGCGAAGTTTGGTCGGCCATGGATCGTGCCGCACCGCAGCCGAAGGCTGCTGTGTGCCGGTCAACCGAAGGCGCCGGACATGCGAGTCGCCCAGCTTCGCGCCCGTCGACGAGTGAGAAATCTCCCGCAAACCTTGGCCCACTTGTTCACTCGCGCATAGCAGCCTCCGGCTGCGTTGTGGCACGCCCTTCGTCAAACGCTCATCCGCAGCATCGGATTCGCGAAGCTCACCTTGATCACCTGCCCGTCCCTGCCGCGGGTGCCGGGGTTCATGTAGTGGATCGCGAAGGCCCGGCGCTGGCGGTCGGTCTCGTTGGGGTCGGTGTAGTGGAGCGTCTGGCAGTGGTGGAACATCACGCCCCCCGCGGGCAGGTCGACCACCACGGCCTTGCTCGCGTCGACCTTCGCCCGCAGCAGCGGGTCGCTCTCGGCGTTGCCGTGCCAGACGGGCGTGAGGTGGCTGCCGGGGATCACCTGCATCGCGCCGTTCTCGCGCGTCACGTCGTCGAGCGTCATCCAGCAGGAGACCAGCGTCGCCGGCTTGCATTTCCAGTACGCGTTGTCCTGGTGCCTAAAAAAACGGGCCCGCCCGTGCGGGCCGGCTTGAAGAGCGCCTGGTCGTGGAAGACCATCACGTTGGGGCCGATGATCTCCTGCACAAGGTCGAGCAGGCGCGTGTCGTAGAGCAGCTTGCGGTAGACCAAGCTGCGCTCCGCCATCTGCACGATCTGGTACATCTGCGTCTTGGCGGCCACCGCCACCGAGCCGTCGCCGTCGGCGACCGTGAGGTTGCGGATGCGCTTGGCCTCGATCGCCTCGGCGAAGAGCCGGTCGTACTCGGCCCGCAGCGGCGCGAGTTCGCTCTCCTCCAGCACCGGGCCGACGCGGACGAAGCCGTTGAGGTGGAACGAGTCGATCTGCTCCTGGTTCAGCGTCGGGGCGGGCATGGCGGTTTCTCCGAGTTCCGGGGGGGGGGCGGGGACCGGGGGCCGGGGTTTTCAGGATCTGCCATCCTATCCTTCCCGGGCCCGTCTCCAAGTCCGCGGGGCCGAGGCTATATTGTCCGTGAACCACATGGAGCATTTCGTGGCCCACACCCCCCGCATCCTCGCGTTCTCCGGCAGCCTCCGCGCCGCCTCGTTCAACAAGCAGCTCGTGCAGGTCGCCGCCGCCGGCGCCCGGGCCGCGGGCGCGCAGGTCAACGTCATCGACCTCAAGCAATATCCGCTCCCGGTCTTCGACGAGGACCTCGAGCGGGAACAGGGCCTGCCCGCCACGGCCAGGCAGCTCAAGGACCTCTTCCTCGCCCACGACGGGCTGCTGATCGCCTCGCCGGAGTACAACAGCTCCGTCTCCGCGGCGCTGAAGAACATGATCGACTGGGTCTCGCGCCCGGTGAAGGACGAGCCCCCGCTGGGCTGCTTCGTCAACAAGACCGCGGCCATCCTCGCCGCCTCGCCCGGGGCCTTGGGCGGGCTGCGCGGGCTGGTCACGCTCCGCTCGATCCTGGGCAACATCCGCGTGCTGGTCATCCCCGACCAGATCGCGATCCCCAAGGCCTACGAGGTCTTCAACCCCGACGGCTCGATGAAGGACCCCAAGCAGCAGCAATCGGTCCAGCAGATCGGGGCCACGCTTGCGAGCGTCATCCAGCGGCTGCGCACGACCTGACCCCGGGAATTCCGAAGCTGGCCCCGGTCCCCAAAAGACGGAAACCTCTTGTCATTCCCCCAGAGCCGCTCCGGACGGGTAAAATGAAATCGATTGCTGTGCGAGCGATGGCCGATAATCCAAGACCGAGACGGATTTGTTCCCCGAATCGCCGCTGCGGACGCTTAGAGGGCGCCGCAGCCCATTTCCCGGGTTCTGGGTTTTTGCGGTCCTGATTGATTCGTGCGGAGGTTCGGCAGTCAGGCTCTGGCATTTCCGATAGGACCGGGACCGGGATTCCGGGGGTTCCGGGGGGATCAAGTCCAACGCAGGGCGCTGACGACGCCCGCGACGGAGCGTTTCCCATGCTCGAAGACCCGCGTGTCCAATCCCGCGAAGAAGACGGCAACATCTTCCTCGAGTTCCTGCCGCCCGACTGCGTCTTCAACGAGGACGCGGTCAAGACGCTCTACAAGCAGTTCGAGGAGATCATCGACGGCGCGAACAGCAAGCGCTTCGTGATCGACTTCGCCAACGTGCAGTACATGTCGTCGACGGTGCTGGGCGTGCTGGTGAGCACGCTGCTGAAGATCCAAAAGCAGGGTGGGGAGCTGCGCATCACCGGCGTCGACCGCGACCTCAAGCAGGTCTTCCGGCTGACGGGGCTGCACCGCATCTTCCGGATCTGCGACACGCTCGACGGGGCGATCAAGAGTTTCGACACGCCCGCGCCTCCGGCGCAGGATTGAGGGTTTGCGCGCGATCGAAAACCCAGGCATGCAATGCCTGGGCTTTGGGGTCAGTCCTTCATTTCATCTCGTCGTCGACTCTTCAACGACATCAAACCCGCAGTTTCGACGAAACGTCGCCCAGCGCGATGTCGATCTGCGTGCCGCCCGCGAGGTCCTTCAACTGGCCCTGGCCCTCGCCCGCGGCGTCGCCCACCGCGTCGCCCAGGATCAGCACGAACCGGGCCCGCGCGTCGGAGGCGTCCTTGAGCAGCTTCCCGACGTTCCGCGTGGTCTTGTAGCTGAACCTCGCGTGGAACCCGTCGAGCCGGAGTTTGGCCACGTTCGATGCGACGGCCCCCGCGCCGCGGTCGCTCGACGCGATCACGAAGACGTCGGGGCGCGGGGTGGTGTCCTCGGGCACGAGCCCCTTGTCGCGCAGCACGTCCGAGAGCACGACGTCGCCCATGCCGAAGCCGACCGCGGGGGTCTTGGGCCCGCCGAAGAGCTCGATCAACTGGTCGTAGCGCCCGCCGCCGGCGAGGGCCCGCATCGCCCCGCTGGTCTCGTGGATCTCGAAGACGGTGCCGGTGTAGTAGGCCAGCCCGCGGACGATGCCCAGGTCGAAGACGCACCACTCGGCGATGCCGAAGGCGCGGAGCTGGTCGTCGAGCTGCTGGATGTCGGCCACGCTCGCGTCCTTGGGGTCGATGCCCAGGCTGTCGTACAGCACGCCCAGGCTCCCGGAGTTGAACTCCATCCGGCAGATCTGGTCGAACCGCGCGACGCGCTCCTCGTCGAGCCCCAGCGCCTTGGCCCCGTTGGTGAACTCGGCCGGCTCGATCTTGTCCCGCCGATCGAGCAGCTCGAAGGCGGCGGTGTGCTTCTCCTCGACGACGCCGAGCTTCTTGAGGATGTGCCGGACGGTCTGGCGGTGGCTGATCTTCACGCGCAGGTGCTGCGGGCCCAGCCCCAGCTCCTTGAGCAGGTCGACCGCGGTGAAGATGCACTCGGCGTCGGCGACCGGCAAATCGGACCCGAGGATGTCGACGTTCCACTGCCAGAACTCGCGCAGCCGCCCGCGCTGGGGCTTCTCCGCCCTGCAGAGGTTCGGCGTGCAGAACCACTTGATTGGCTTGGGCAGGGCGTTGGCCTGCTCGGCGACCATGCGGGCGAGCGTGGGCGTGAACTCGGGGCGGATCGCCAGCTCGCGCTCGCCGCGGTCGGTGAAGTGGAAGAGCTCGCTGACGATGCCTTCGCCGCTCTTGACCTTGTAGAGGTCGAGCGATTCGAAGATCGGGCCGTCGACCTGGTCGAAGCCGTTGCGGATCGAGACCCGCCGCCAGGCGTCGACGATGTGGTTCCGCCAGGCCATGTCCTTGGGGTAGAAGTCGCGGGTGCCTTTGGGGGCCTGGAGCTTGGGCATGGCGGGGGTCTTTCGCGGTGCGGATGCGGGTTTCGCCGGCTGCTGGCCGGGTGGAGCGAGCCCGGGAATTTAGCGGTTGCCGACGCTGATGGAAAGCGGCACGAGCGCAAGGGGCGTTTCCCCCCCGCCCTTCCCCGCCCCGCCATTCTTCGATGCGGGCCGCTTGCCCGGATGGCCCATGATCCGCGTGCGGGCCCGCGAGGCGAGCACCGCGGCGGCGAAGCCCTTGCCCTGCGAACCTCGCTTTGCCCCGCGCTTGACCTTGCTGCCCGTGGCAGGCTCGCCCACATTCAGCCGGCGCTGCCGGAGCACATAGCGCGTGTACCGCGCCCCCAGCTTCGCCTGCGCGTAGGCCTCGAGCTGCTCGGGCCCGGTGAAGTATTGGTCGAAGCCGTAGGCGTCCTGGTGGTAGTCGCAGTTCTCGGTCGAGAACTCCCGGCAGATCTTCGGGCGGTCCTCGTAGATCCCGCAGCGGTTGTCCTCCGCGAGGTGCTGGCAACGCGTCTGGATCGCCAGGTACCAGTCGCCGTCCTCGATGAAGACGTGCACGCTCTCGTGGGCGAGGTACCAGCGGATGTCGTCGAACTCCGCCGGATCGGTGGGCGTGTCGATCTGCAGGGCGAAATACCGGCAACAGATCGCGGTGCAGCGGCTGCAGAGGGATTCCTTGGACGCCATGGCGGACCTTCCTGCTGGCTGGGGGGACGGGGCGACGTATCATTCCCGCGGTCGGGCCGCGTGGCCCCATCTGACCTCACCAGCCCGCGACGAGCAAGCCTCATGCGCATCATCGGCGGAATCCACCGCAGCCGCACGATCCTTGGCCCCAAGGACGACACCATCACCCGCCCCATCACCGACCGCGTGAAGACCAGCCTCTTCGACCGGCTCGCCTCCATGGGCGCGCTGGGCGACGGCTCCGTCGTCGACGTCTTCTCCGGCACGGGCAGCCTGGGCCTCGAGGCCCTCTCGCGCGGGGCCAAGCACTGCACCTTCATCGAGCGCGACCGCCCGGCCCGCCAACTTCTCGAGCAGAACATCAAGACGCTCCGGCTCACCGAGCAGGCGGCGGTCCTGAGCGTCAACGCCGTCTCCCCCGCGTGGATCGCGCTGCTGCCGCGCAAGCCCTTGGCCCTGGTCTTCCTCGACCCGCCGTATGCGATGGTCCGCGAGCCCAAGGAGCTGGCCGAGCTGATGGCGCTGGTCGAGAAGCTCGCCCCGATCATGGAGCCGCTGGGCGCGCTGACGCTGCGCACGCCCGAGGAGGTCACGCCCCCCGCCGCCGCCGGCTGGGACGGCCCGGCGAGCTTCAACTACGGGTCGATGACGCTGCATTTCTACAGCAAGGCGGAGGAAGGCGATCCGTCCTCCGACGGGAAATCCTGAAACCCAGGCACGGCTGCGCCCGGGCTTTGACAAGGCGGGTTTGCTACACTGATCCCCATGTTCAGCAACCTCTCCGACAAGTTCAGCCAAGTGCTCCGCGACCTCTCGGGCCGGGGCAAGATCAGCGAATCCAACGTCCGCGAGGCGATGGAGCAGGTGCGCAACGCCCTGCTCGAGGCCGACGTGCACTACGACGTCGTCCAATCGTTCACCAAGCAGGTCGTCGACGAGGCGATGGGCACCAAGGTGCTCGAGAGCCTCCGCCCCGGGCAGCAGATGATCAAGATCGTCTACGACGAGCTGGTCAAGCTGATGGGCCCGGTCGACTCCCACATGATGTACGTCCAGCCCGGGCCGACCATCGTGATGATGTGCGGCCTGCAGGGCTCGGGGAAGACCACGACCTGCGGCAAGCTCGCGGCCTACTTGAAGAAGCGCGGCAAGAGCGTCATGCTCGCCGCCGCCTACCTCCAGCGCCCCGCCGCCGTGCAGCAGCTCAACACCCTCGCCGACCAGGTCCAGGCCGACATGCCCGGCAGCGCGCCGGTCCTCTTCTACTCCGAGCCCGACAAGGTCGCCGAATACGGCAAGGCCGTGGGCGCGGCGGTCAAGGTCTGCGTCAACGCCGTCAAAGCCGCCCGCGAGAAGAAGGTCGACGTCCTGATCCTCGACACCGCCGGGCGCCTCCACATCAACGACGCCCTGATGGACGAGCTCCGCCAGGTCAACGCCGCGGTCAACCCGCACCAGATCTACCTCGTCATCGACGCCATGACCGGGCAGGACGCCGTCAACTCCGCCAAGGCCTTCAACGACCAGCTCGAGCTCGACGGCGTGATCCTCACCAAGTTCGACTCCGACACCCGTGGCGGGGCCGCCCTCTCCGTCAAGCACGTCACCGGCAAGCCGCTGAAGTTCATCGGCACGGGCGAGAAGCTCGACGCCCTCGAGGAGTTCCACCCCGAGCGCATCGCCTCGCGCATGCTGGGCATGGGCGACGTGGTCAGCCTCGTGGAGCGCGCCCAGGAGCAGGTCTCCGAGGAGGAGGCCGCGGCCCTTCAGCAGAAGATGGCCGAGGGCAAGATGACGATGGACGACTTCCTCGCCCAACTGCAGAAGATCCGCAAGATGGGCTCGATGAAGAGCGTCCTGGGCCTGCTCCCGGGCATCGGCAACCAGTTCGCCAACATGGACCTCGACGAGAAACAGATCGACCGCACGCAGGCGATCATCCAGTCGATGAACAAGAAGGAGCGGACCGACGTCGAGCTGCTCGACAACTCCCGCCGCCGCCGCATCGCCCGCGGCTCGGGCACGCACACCGAGGAGGTCAGCGCCATCGTCAAGGGCTTCGAGGCGATCTCCGAAGTCACCAAGCAGATGTCGAGCATGAGCACGCTGACCAAGCTCAAGTCGATGGCCGGCATGGGCCCGAACCTGATGGACGCCGCCGCCCTCCGCGGGCTCGGCCGTCCGGGCTCGGCCCCCGACAAGTCCAAGCCCAAGTTCAAGGAACGCAAACGCAAGAGCCGCTGAGACGATCCGAAATCCGTTTCGATCAGTTTCGTTCCGTTTGACGACAATCCTTCCCCTTCATCCAAAAAGCCCAGGCACCGCGTGCCTGGGTTTTCTTCTAAAAAGTCCCCGAAACCCCAAACCCCGCGCGAGGTCCGTCATGAAGGTCATCATGCTCATGTTCGACTCGCTCAACCGCCACATGCTCCCGCCCTACGGGCCCTCGTGGCTGCACGCGCCCAACTTCGAGCGCCTCGCCCGCCGCACCGTCATCTTCGACAACTCCTACGTCTGCTCGATGCCCTGCATGCCCGCCCGCCGCGACCTCCACACCGGCAGGCCCAACTTCCTCCACCGCAGTTGGGGCCCCATCGAGCCCTTCGACGACTCCGTCCCCCGCATCCTGCGCGAGCATGGCGTCTCCTCCCACCTCATCACCGACCACTACCACTACTTCGAGGCCGGCGGGGCGACCTACCACACCAACTACTCCACCTGGCAATTCTTCCGCGGGCAGGAGGGCGACCCCTTCATCGGGCAGATCGCCCCGCCCGTGGTCCCCGAGAGCCTCAACCCCAAGAGCGCCTGGCACAACCAGGACTGGGTCAACCGCTCATTCATGGCGCGCGAGGAGGAGCAGCCGCAGTCGCAGACCTTCAACGCCGGCATCGAGTTCCTCAAGCGGAACCACGACCAGGACAAGTGGTTCCTCCACATGGAGACCTTCGACCCGCACGAGCCCTTCTTCACGCAGCGGAAGTACAAGGACCTCTACGCCGAGCACTACGAAAGCTACAAGGGCCCGCATTTCGATTGGCCGAAATACCGCAAGGTCGAGGAGACGCCCGAGCAGGTCGAACACCTGAAGCACGAATACGCCGCCCTCGTCAGCATGTGCGACGCGAAGCTCGGCGACCTGCTCGACACCATGGACGCCCTCGACCTCTGGAAGGACACCATGCTGGTCGTCTGGACCGACCACGGCTTCCTCCTGGGCGAGCACGACTCCTGGGCGAAATGCTGGCGGCCGTTCTACGAGGAGGTCGCCCACACCCCCTTCTTCATCTGGGACCCGCGCAGCAAGAAGGCCGGCGAGCGTCGCTCCGCCCTCGTCCAGCCCTCCATCGACCTGGGTCCGACGCTGCTCGACTTCTTCGACATCCCCCTCCCGCCCGACATGCTCGGCAAGCCGCTGGGCAAGGCCGTCGCCGACGACACGCCCGTGCGCGAGGCCGCGATCTTCGGCATGCACGGCGCCCAGGTGAACGTCACCGACGGGCGCTACGTCTACATGCGCTCGACGCAGGGCGAGAAGAACGAGCCGCTGAACAACTACACGCTCATGCCCACCCACATGCGCGACCCCTTCGGCGTGAACGAGCTGAAGGGCGACCGCATCGGGCTCGCGGAGCCCTTCAGCTTCACAAAGGGCTGCAGGACGATGAAGATCCCCTCGGGCGGGTGGATCCGCCAAAGCTCGCCCACACTGCTCTTCGACGTGAAGGCCGACCCGAAGCAGGAGCGCCCGCTGAACGACCCCGCGGTCGAGAAGCGGATGATCGCCCACATGGTCCGGCTGATGAAGGAATGCGACGCCCCGCCGGAGCAGTACGAGCGGCTGGGGCTGCCGAGGCCGGGGTGAGGCCTCTTGTCTTGTTAGCCGGAAGCGCAAGCGACGGGACGGGGGTCGATCAAATCACGGCCGGGCCGTGGCACGCGAAGGGCCGATCGGCCGAGGCTTGGGCGGAAGCGTCGAGGACCGAAGATCGCTGTTGCAATTCATCGTGGCAGTCGATTGGGCGACCCCCGTCCCGTCGCTTGCGCTTCCGGCTAACAATGCGCCTCCCCTTTTGCCGCCCCCGGATGCGTCCGATATAGTCTGGGCATGAAGTCCCCCTCGCCCATCCCGGTCCGAAGAGCGCTGGCCCGTCCGGTCGCCGTTAGCTGAGCGGAGGACCCGCATCGCCGGCCGCCGACGCCCGCCCGCTTCGTCCCTTCATCCCTGAATCATCACGCACCTCGCCTCCCCGGAACCTCCCCCGGCAGGCTTGCCCGCTGGCTCTCCTGCCAGCCGCCGAATCGAGAACCGCCATGACCACCAACGAACTCGCCAAAGCCTACGCCCCCAAGGACGTCGAGCCCGAGATCGCCCAGCGCTGGACCGACGCCAACGCCTTCCACGCCGACCCCGCCGACCGCGGCGAGCCGTTCTGCATCGTGATCCCCCCGCCCAACGTGACGGCCGCGCTGCACATGGGCCACGCGCTGAACAACACCCTGCAGGACATCCTCATCCGCTGGCACCGGATGCTGGGCGACAACACCGTCTGGATCCCCGGCACCGACCACGCCGGCATCGCCACGCAGACCGTCGTCGAGAAGCGCATCCTCGCCGAGACGGGGCGCAAGCGCACCTACTTCACCCGCGACGAATTCGTCGCCAAGATCCAGGCCTGGAAGGACCAGTACGAGGCCCACATCCTCGGCCAGCTCAAGGCCATGGGCTGCTCGTGCGACTGGGAGCGCACGCGGTTCACCATGGACCCGATCTGCGCCAAGGCCGTGCGCGAGGCCTTCTTCAAGCTCTTCAAGGACGGGCTGATCTACCGCGGCAAGCGCCTGGTCAACTGGGACCCCGCGACGCAGACCGCGCTGGCCGACGACGAAGTCGAGATGGAGGAGATCGACGGCCACTTCTACTACCTGCGCTACCCGCTGGTGAACCCCGAGCCCAACGGCCCGCAGACCATCACCGTCGCGACGACGCGCCCCGAGACGATGCTGGGCGACACCGCCGTGGCGATCAACCCGCGCGACCCGCGCGCCGCGGGCCTCCGCGGCAAGAAAGTCCGCCTCCCGATCGTCAACCGCGAGATCCCCATCATCGAGGACGATTACGTCGTCCTCCCCAACCCCGACAGCGAGGACGCCAAGGCCAAGTTCGCCACCGGCTTCCTCAAGGTCACGCCCGCGCACGACCCCAACGACTACGAGATCGGCAAGCGCCACGACCTGCCCGTGCTCAACATCCTTGCCCCCGACGGGTCTATCAGCAATCAGCACGGCTGGCCCGAGGAGGACTTCGCCAAGGGCAACGCCGGCAACCTGCTCGGGCTCGACCGCTTCGAGGCCCGCAGGGCCGTGGTGGAGTGGTTCCGCAAGAACAACCTGCTCGAGGAGGTGAAGCCGTATCGCCACAGCGTGGGCCACAGCTACCGCAGCCACGTGCCGATCGAGCCGTATCTGAGCGACCAGTGGTACGTGAAGGTGACGGACGATCGGCTCGCCGGCGCGGCACTGGTGGCCATGGCGCCGGAGCAGAAGAGCGGCGAGGTGCTGGCCCAGCGCTCGGACGCGTTCCGCGCCCAATACGGCGAAAACCCCGAGTGGGTCGGAAAACTCCGCTTCACCCCCGCGCGCTACGCCAAGACCTTCCAGACCTGGCACGAGAACATCCGCGACTGGTGCATCAGCCGGCAACTCTGGTGGGGGCATCGGATTCCGGTGTGGCACAAGAGGGTGTCCGTGCCGAACAAAGAGGGATATCACGGCAAAAACTGGTGGTTCAGCGAGCTCGACAGCGTCTTGGACAATCCCGAGCCGGAAGTGCTGGTGCGGATCACGCACGTCGGCACAGGCCAAGACATTGATCCTCGCAATGCAAATCTCACCGCGGACCTCGACCCGGGCCGTGATGTTCACGAGTTCGACGTGTTTGTCTGTGCACGCGAGGATCAAGACGTGGCCCGTCTCGTCAAGGACGAGGGCTTCGTCCAAGACCCCGACGTCCTCGACACTTGGTTCTCCTCCGCCCTCTGGCCCTTCTCCACGCTCGGCTGGCCCGACGCCACGCCCGAAGTCCAGACCTGGAACCCCGGCCACGTCCTCTGCACCGCACGCGAGATCATCACCCTCTGGGTCTCGCGCATGGTGATGACCAACCTCTACTTCCTCGGCCGGCTGCCCTTCACCGATGTCTTCATCCACGCCATGATCCAGGACGGCGAGGGGCGCAAGATGTCCAAGTCCCTCGGCAACGGCGTCGACCCCATCGACATCATCGACTCCCACGGCTCCGACGCCATGCGCTACACCCTCGCGGTGATGACCACCAACACCCAGGACGTCCGCATGCCCGTCGTGCAGGACCCCACCTCCAAGCGCAACACCAGCGACAAATTCGACCTCGGGCGCAACTTCGCCAACAAGCTCTGGAACGCGACGCGCTTCGCGCTGACCCATCTTGAGGCCCCGCTTGAGGGCGCCGACCCGTCGGTTCCCCACGCCGTGCCTGTCGACATCAACCATTCCGACCTGGGCCTGGCCGACCGCTGGATCCTCTCCCGCCTGGCGGGGACGGTGCGCGACACCGACGCCGCGCTCGCCAACTTCGAGTTCAGCGCCTACGCCCAGGGGCTCTACGACTTCATCTGGCGCGACCTGTGCGACTGGTACATCGAGGCCGTGAAGCCGACGGTGCGGCAAAACCCCGCCCAGCGCAAGGTCCTCGCCCTCTGCCTCGACGCCAGCCTGCGCCTGCTCCATCCGGTGATGCCCTTCATCACCGAAAAGCTCTGGTCCCGCCTCAACGACGCGGCCCCGCACCGCGAGATCTCCGGCGTCGCGCTCCCGCCCAGCGGCCTGCTCATCCACGCGATCTGGCCCAAGGTCAGCCCCACGCTGATCCAGCCCCCGGTCGACGCCGGCTTCGGCCTCATCCAGCAGATCGTCGGCGCGATCCGCGAGGTGCGCACGACCTACAAGATCCCGCCCCGCCAGCGCCTCTCCTGCTCCGCCAAGGCGCCCGCGACCTACGCCAGCCAGCTCCTGGCCGAGCGCACGCTCGCCGAGACGCTCGCGGTGATCGAAGGCGGGGAGATCGGCCCGCGCGTCGACAAGCCGGTGAACGCCGCGGTGGTCGTCGTGGGCGACATCGAGATCTACGTGCACAACCTGGTCGACCCCTCGGCCGAGCGCACCCGCCTGCAGAAGCGCCTCGATGAGCTCAGCAAGAGCGTCGCGGGCCTGAAGGGCCGGCTGGAGAACAAGAGCTACATCGACCGGGCCCCCGCCAATCTCGTGCAGCAGACGCGCGACCAGCTCGCAGCAGCGCAGCGCGAGGCGGAGAACATCGCGCAGCAGATCGGGTCGTTGACGTGAGGCCAAAAGACCTGTCGGATGCCGCATGAGGCTCATGAACGGCTAAAACAAGCCCACTGATCCCGACGGTACCCCGTCGGGTTCGGTGGGGTCGGGCCCCCGAAAAACCCCACGGAACGGGACGGCGTACCGCCGCGATCCATGGGCTTGGGCGCAGGGATTTCCAGAGGCTTCACCCGCCATGCCGCGCATCAAGGACCTGGCCATCTGCCTCCGCCTGCTCGACTGGTCCGAGACCAGCCAGATCGTCGCGCTGCTCACGCACGACCACGGCAAGGTCCGTGGCGTCGCCAAGGGCTCCAAGCGCCTCACGCCCAGTTCCGTCGCCCGCTACTCCGGCGGCATCGAGCTGCTCACCCGAGGCGAGATCGTCGGCATCGTCCGCCCCACCTCCGACCTCGCGACCCTCGTCGAGTGGGACCTGCAGGAGCCCTACCACCACCTCCGCGGCGACCTCGACGCCCAGCGCCTCGCCTTCTACGCGGCCGACCTCGCCAACGCGTTCCTCGCCGACCACGACCCGCACCCGCGCGTCTTCGATTGCCTGAGCGACCTGCTGGCCGCGCTGGCGCAACCCACTGCACAACCCGCCGCGCGCGACGCCGCGCTGCTGCTCTACCAATGGCGTTTGCTCGAGGACTGCGGCTACCGCCCCGAGCTCTCCCGCGACGCCCGCACCGGCGACGACCTGCCCGACCGCGCCTCCTACAGCTTCGCCCCGGGCGCGGGCGGCTTCACCGCCCAGGACGTCGTCGGCGAGTCGAGCGACCACCGCGGCCCCGGGCCGTGGCGCGTGAGGCGCGAGACGCTCGACCTCCTCCGCCGCCTCGCCGCCGACCCGCGATCGATCATGGACGACAACGCGCCCGCCGCGGCCGCGCTGCACCGCCGCGCCAACCGCCTGCTCTGCGTCTACGCCCGCGCGATCCTCGACCGCGAACTGCCCACCATGCCCTTCGTCCTCGATCGCGCGGAGGGGTGAGGCAGACCCACAACCCAGCGCGCCAAAGCACACGCATTCAAGCCCATCGATCGCATCGGTACTCCGATGCGTTCGGTGGGGTTTCGCGCCCAAACAACAATGTGCGTCCCAGACTTCTTCAGCCCTTCACATCCCGAAACGTCCAAACCCACGCCCCTTCGTCGGCATGCCTCGCGATGTAATCAAACGTCGCAGCCTGGTGCTTTTGATTGCGAATGGGCTTCAGGCCGCCATTCCGCCCCCAGATCCCGCCGGGAAAAACCTTGCGATGAATCAGCGCCGTCCGTCGCTTGGCCCCGGCGATGGGCACCCAAGCCTCGTCCTTGTCGACCGACAGCTCCGCTTGCGCATGAACGTGCCAATTCCCGACCGCGAGGACAAGGATCCGTATCCCGACTTTGTCCAAATGATTCAGGATGCCCTCTCCCACGGTCTTGCGTGCGGAGACCGGGAGTTCGACAGGCTCGCGAGTCTTCTTTTTCGCCCGGCGCCACAACTCCGCATGCTCCCCCGCCGGCGGCGGGTGAAGGTGGTCGCCGCTGGAGTGGATGCGATGTCCCTTGTCGCGGAATCCGCGGGGATCGCCGGGGAGCCATGAGCCGTAGGTGCTGAAGGTGACGTGGTACCAGCGAAGTCCCGGAGCAGGCATGGCGCGAGTTTATCGTTGGGGACCAGTAAATCCAAGATGAAAACAAGACCGCCGACCCAAGCCCATCGATCGCGTCGGTACTCCGATGCGTTCGGTGGGGTTCTTAGGTCCAGAGTTGGAAAGTTGCCGTGTGACTCAAGAACCCCGCCGAACCCGCCGGAGTACCGGCGGGATCAGCGGGCTTGGCTGGACCATCTCCGTTCCATCGATCGCTTTCGTCATTTCGATCGCTCCTCTCCATTCTCCTCTCCACCCTCTCCTCTCCCTCACTCCTCCCCCGTCGCCTCCACGCGCTTCACGTAGAACATCGAGTCGCTCGGGCGCGGGCCGATCATGTGCCAGCTCAGCGCGAAGCCGGGCCGGCGGGATGTGTAGGCCTCGAAGATCCTGCCCGCCCAGGCGTATTGCTGCTCGACGTTCCGCTCGATGCGGGCGGTGTCGGTCGAGGGGATGAACTTCCGCGTGGTGTAGTTCCAGTTCGGGTCGAGCCGGACGAGCAGGTGGCCCTCGTCCCACTCGATGGGGTAGCCCTGCACGTAGCCGCGCCCGGTGTTGGGCGTGTGGAACCAGTAGCAGACGAAGCGGTCCTTGTCGGCGGTCGAGGCCTCGGCCGACCCGGAGCGCAGGAGCTTCGCGTGGCTGACCCGCAGGGGCTCGAGCCCCGGGGCCTGGCGGGCGATCCAGAGCCTGCGCTCCTGGGCGTCGAAGAGGCCGATGTGCGCGTAGTCGACGCGGAGCTTGTCCGTGCATTGATCGGGGTTGATCGTCAGGTCCGCGGACATGGCGAAAGGTTACTGCGCGTCGGGTGAATGCTTCAACAACCTCGCGTCGCGCGACACCCCCAAAGCCCAGGCACTGCGGCGCCTGGGACCGGATCGATTCATCCAAGTCCAATGCCGATTGTGCCGATTAGGAAGCGGCCGGCCCCGTCGCTATCCTATCGGCCTCCCGCCGCGACGCCTCGCGCGGGACGCCAGACCAGGCTACACAGGGCCCGTATTATGAGCACCGCCACCGCCAGCGGAACGACGATCCACGGCCTCCTGCTCGAGAAGGGCCAGGACTCCGTCGTCGTCCAACTCCCCGGCACCGACTACAAGCTCCACCTCGCCGTCGACGCCGGCGCGCTCGCCAAGCTGCCCGCGCCCAACACCGGCGTGCGCGTCGCCGGGCGCATCACCGCCCGCGCCAAGCGCGTCGACATCGTCCGCGCCGGCGGGCGCTTCGTCGATCCCGTCATCGGGCGGCCCCGGCGCATCCAGGGCTGCGTCGCCGCCGTCGACGCCCACGCCAACACGATCACCGTCTCCTCGGGCATCCCCGCGGTGGTCACCCTCACCATGAACCAGCGCGCGGAGTCGTTCCCGCTCGGCGCGCTCGTCGCCTTCGACGTGGAACGCGGAGCCCGCTTCGAGCCCGCCTGAGCCCGGCCCGTCCCGGCCAACCGGGTCGTGGTCGGGGCAACTTCAGGGCGAAGTCGGGCGTCAGGTCTCCGCAGGGCTTCGTTTCCCTGGCTTGATCGACCCCGACCCCAGACTCCGACCAAAGACCCCACCCATGACCACCTCCCCCCTCAAGCGCATCCTCGTCACCGGCGGAGCCGGGTTCCTCGGCTCGCACATCTGCGACCGCCTCGTCGAGCAGGGGCACGACGTCATCTGCGTCGACAACTTCTTCACCAGCCAGAAGCAGAACATCTCCCACCTGCTGGGCAAGCCCAACTTCGAGCTCGTCCGCCACGACGTCACGCACCCGCTGTGGCTCGAGGTCGACGAGGTCTACAACATGGCCTGCCCCGCCTCGCCCGTGCACTACCAGTACAACCCGATCAAGACCATGAAGACCTCCGTCATGGGCGCGATCAACATCTTGGGCATGGCCAAGCGCACCCGCGCCAAGGTGTTGCAGGCCTCCACCAGCGAGGTCTACGGCGACCCCGACGTCCACCCCCAGCCCGAGAGCTACCGCGGCAACGTCAACCCCATCGGCATCCGCGCCTGCTACGACGAGGGCAAGCGTGCCGCCGAGACCATCTTCTTCGACTACCACCGCTCCAACGGCGTGAACATCCGCGTCATCCGCATCTTCAACACCTACGGCCCGCGGATGCACCCGTACGACGGCCGCGTGGTCTCCAACTTCATCCTCCAGGCCCTCGCCGGGCAGGACATCACCATCTACGGCGACGGCGCCCAGACCCGCTCCTTCTGCTACGTCGACGACCTGGTCGAGGGCATCCTCCGCATGATGGCGGCCCCCGACTCCTTCATCGGCCCGGTCAACCTCGGCAACCCCGGCGAGTTCACCATCCGCGAGCTCGCCGAGAAGGTGATCAAGCTCACCAAGTCCAAGAGCAAGCTCATCAACCTCCCGCTCCCCGCCGACGACCCCACGCAGCGCAAGCCCGACATCACCCTGGCCCGCAAGAACCTCAACGGCTGGGAGCCGAAGGTCGACCTCGAGGCGGGGCTGCTCAAGACCATCGAATACTTCGCGGGGCTCGACCTGCGCCAATACCGCAAGCCGACGGACCACACGGCGCACAAGTCGTCGCAGAAGCATGCGGGGCAGTGAGTTCGCGCTCACGCATGTAGACGCGACGGCGCACTGAAGACTCCCTGAAACCCAAAGACCCCCAAAGCCCAGGCACCGCGTGCCTGGGCTTTTTTCTGCGCACAGAACCACGACATCGCACCTCACTCCAACCCTCCACGCGCGGGTATCCTGTCCTGTCGGTCAACCTGCACCGTCGAGGCCCGCCATGCTGCGCAACGTCTTCCGTCTCACCCTCCTCATCGTCCTCGCGATCATCGCCCTGCTCATCCTCTTGCCCCTGAGCGCCTTGGGCGTGGTCCCCATCGCGCCCAAGATCGTCGCCGGGGCCCTCTGCTCGCTGGTGGGCCTGCTCATCCTGGGGGCGATCGCCGCGGCCATCGTCGCGAAGATGTTCCTGGGCAAGTTCCGCAAGGCGTTGCGCGAGGCGACGCTCGACACCTCCGCAACGGGCAAGACTCCCGCGACGATCCACCTCACTCGCCGCGACGCGCTCCTCTGGACCGCGACGGCCCGCGTGGCGGGGCTCATCGACGCCTTCCGCGGGCTGGGCTTCGAGCCCATCGGCTACTTCACCGTCGACGAGATGCCCGACATCAAACTTCAGGCCTTCATCCACCGCGGCGAGAACCTCTGGGGCGTCCTCTACGAACATGCCAAGGTCGGCGTCTGGGTCGACCTCGTCGCCCGTTACCAGGACGGCGGATCGGTCACGCTCTCGAATTCGCCCCACGGCGGCGTGATGGACCCGCGCCCGGGGCACGACAAGATCCACGACAAGGAGGCCGAGCCCGCCGAGCTGTTCGCGAAGTGGCAGGGCCTCGCCGACCGCCCCGCCGTCCAGCCGATCGAGCCCGCGGATTTCCAGCCGTCTTTCGAGAAGGCCTATACCGACGAGATGGCCTGGCGCGCCGCGCGGGGCGGGCCGACGCCCGAGGAGATCCGCCGCGCGGGCGAGGCCTCGGGCAAGGAGTACTCCGAGGAGACGATCGCCGCCGCGGGCAAGCTGCTGACCGGCCGCTCGCGAGAGACGCTCGAGGAGCTGATCCTCCGCGAGTTCGCCCGGCTCGAGGGCACGACCTACGAGGAGTTGCAAGGCATCCGCGAGCAGTTCATCGTCGTCGACGACGGCATGGCGGTCGACGCCGTGATGGAGCATTTCGCGGACGTCTTCGCGGAAGGTCTCCTACAGAGGCCGGCATCGCTCGGCCTGCCGCCGCGAAAACTCTTCTCGTCGCTCAACCACCTGCTTCCGCCAAGCCGTCAGCACAAGCTTGTGCGCACGGTGACGACGCCGGTCGAAGCGGACGTCTACCTGGCGGTGTGAGGCGCACAGAGCCCAACACCCGCGACACGTCCGGGTGCGCCCATCTGCTATGCTTAGCTCCCCCACCACACGAGCCGGAGCATCACCATGGCCGCCAAATCCCCCGCGAAAAACCCCTTTGACCTCACCGGGCAGGTCGCCCTCGTCAGCGGCGGGGCCAGCGGCATCGGCAAGGCGATCGCCGAGGCCTTCCTCAACCAGGGCGCCAGGGTGCTCGTCGGCTCGCGCACGGCCGACAAGGTCGAGGCCGCGGTGAAGGAGCTCAACGCCTCCACCCCCGGCAACTCCGAGGAGATCCGCGTCGGCGGCGTCACGCTCGACGTCACCAACGTCCCCAGCGTCGAGCGGGCCGTGCGCAAGACCATCGACCTCTTCGGCCGGCTCGACATCCTCGTCAACTCCGCGGGCGTCATGCTCCGCAAGCCGACCTTCGAGCTCAACCCCGACGACTTCAACAAGCTCTACGACACCCACGTCACCGGCGCGCTGCGCTGCTCGCAGGCGGCGGGCCACCTGATGCGCGAGCAGCACTCGGGCTGCATCATCAACCTCGCCTCGATCAGCTCGTTCGTCGACTTGGTCGAGGTCGCCGCCTACGCCGCCGCGAAGAACGCGGTGATGGGCCTGACCCGCAGCCTCGCGAACGAGTGGGCGAAGTACGGCATCCGCACCAACGCCATCGCCCCGGGCTTCGTGCCCACCGAGCTCAACCGCAAGATGATCGAGAAGACCGACCGCGGTCGGCGCATCCTCGAGCACACGCCCATGGGGCGCTTCGGCAGCGCCAGCGAGATCGCCGGGGCGGCCGTCTTCCTCGCCTGCCCCGCGGGCGGGTTCGTCAACGGGCACACGCTCGTGGTCGACGGCGGCTACATGGCCAGCGGCATCGGCGACGCGGTCGCGCCGTGGACGATTGAGAAGTAAGGAGACGCGACGGCGCGGAGTCTGGTGCCACATGTCATCGTACTCGTGACATGTGCCGGTCAACCGAAGGCTCCCGGCGATTCGGCGATCTCGTACCATCCAAGCGCCTAGAGCACGATTCAAAGGCTTTTCTTGACGCCTCCGTCGGATGTGGAATCCACTGCCTCTCAAGACACATGTCACGAGTACGATGACATGTGGCACCCAGAAAGAAGCCTGCTTCGGCTCGCGCCGACTCCCGCTTAGGAGCCCCCCTTGGACTTCATCGACATCCAGGTCAACGGCTACGCCGCCGTCGACTTCCTGGGCGAACTCGTCACGCCCGAGCAGTTCCGCCACGTCGTCGCCAAGCTCAAGGCCGGGCGCGTCCGCGCGATCCTCCCGACCATCACCACCAACGACACCCAAGGCATGGCCGCCCGCCTGGCGAATCTGCGCAAGCTGATCGACCAGGACCCCGCCGACCGCAAGCTGATGCCCGCCTTCCACATCGAGGGGCCGTGCATCTCGCCCGAGGACGGCTACCGCGGCGCCCATCCGCTCGAGTGGGTCCGCCCCGCCGATCCCGAATTGTTCAAGCCCCTCGTCGAGGCCTGCGGCGGGTGGGACCGGCTCGCGATGGTCACTCTCGCCCCCGAGGTCGACCGCGACTTCCGCACCACCCGCTGGCTCGTCGAGCACGGCGTTACTGTCGCCATGGGCCACACCAACGCCTCGCTGCAACAGCTCCGCGAGGCCGAGGCCGCGGGCGTCACGCTCTTCACCCACTTCGGCAACGGCTGCCACCACCTGGTCGACCGGCACGACAACGTGCTCAACCGCGCCCTCTCGCTCGAGAAGATCAAGTACTCGCTGATCCCCGACGGGCATCACCTGCCCTACTTCCTGCTCAAGGCCTGGCTGAGGCTGATCGGGCTGGAGCGGTGTGTCTTCACCACCGACTGCGTCTCCCCCGCCGACGCCCCGCCCGGACGATACAAGGTGATGCATTGGGATCTCGAGGTCGGCCCCTCGGGCCGCGTCCAGCCGGCCGGGAAGAACCACCTCGCGGGCAGCGCCCTGACCATGCGCCAGGGCTACGCCAACGCGATCGAGCACCTGGGCCTGACGCCGGCGGAGGCGAAGTACCTCACGCATGACCACGCGGCGAAGCTCTTCGCGCGGTTTTTGGGTTGAGGCGGCGAAACGGATTCGATCCCAAGCCCATCGATCGCGTCGGTACTCCGTCGCGTTCGGTGGGGTTCTTGAGAGACGCACAGGGCCGTTGACGTGATCCGAACCCCACGGAACGCTCAGGGGTACCTTCGCGATCCGTGGGCTTGAGGTCGAAAGGTCGCCCAAAGGGCGCGCGTCGCTCGAGCCCCTCCCCCTCCGGTTGCCTGAAACCCGCCTCCTGATACAATGCCTCTTTGCGGGTCAGGTCAGGACCCGCGGGCCCCGAGGCGGCGTGTGCCGTCGCGGCGGACCCTGTTCTCAGGCTCCCGGTCGAACCGGGGCCGATCGTTCCCCTCAAGCGCCCTTGCGCGACAGGACCCCCGACCGCTTCACGCGATCGGGCCTTGGCTGGTCCCGCCGCCGGTGTCGCTGCCTCCAGCAGGAGTCTCCCGCATGGCCTCGCTCGTCAAGGACCTCGTCGAATCCGGCATCCACTTCGGGCACCGTTCCACCAACTGGAACCCGAAGATGGAGCAGTTCATCTTCGGCAAGCGCAACAAGATCCACATCATCGACGTCAAGTCGACGGTCAAGGGCCTCCTCCTGGCCCGCAAGTTCCTCACCAAGGTCGTCGGCGACGGGAAGGACATCCTCTTCGTCGGCACCAAGCGCCAGGCCCGCGCCTCCCTTGAGAAGTACGTCAAGGAGACCGGGATGCACTACGTCACCGAGCGCTGGCTCGGCGGGACGCTGACCAACTTCCGCACCATCCGCGAGCGGCTCAAGCGCCTCGAGGAGCTCGAGCGCCTCGAGCTCTCCGGCGAGATCAACACCTACTCCAAGAAGATGGAGAGCCAGCTCCGCCGCGAGAAGACCAAGATCCTCCGCAACCTCGAGGGCATCCGCAACATGACCAAGCTCCCCGGGGCGATGGTCGTGGTCGACGTCACCCGCGAGGTCAACGCCGTCAAGGAAGCCCGCAAGCTGGGCATCCCCACCGTCTGCCTGATCGACACCGACTCCGACCCCGACTTCGCCGACATCGCCATCCCCGGCAACGACGACTCGATGCGCGCCATCGAGGTGGTCATCCAGAACCTCTGCGCCGCGGTGATGGAGGGCAAGCAGGGCCGCTCGATGATCGAGGCTAAGGAAGACCACGCCGGCGGCGACCGGTCCGACCGCCCCCGCCGCAGCTCGCGGGTCCAGTTCCGCGCCGACTCACAGTCGCCCGAGGCCCTCGCGGCCGCGGCTCCCGACGCCGCCCCCGCCCCCACCACCGGGCAGGGCGCCTGAGTCCCGCGTCGCTTGGTCTGTGTCGCTTGATTCGCGTCGTTTGCCTCACTTTGCCTCACGTAGCCCGCCTCGCCGCAGTCCGCCCCGTCGCCCCGCGCCGGCCGCCCGTTTCCCCGGGCGGTCCCGATCCGCGGCAGCCGTGGCCGGCCCGCGTCGGAGCGCCAATCGTCAACCCGTCCGATGACCTGTTCACCCTGATTCCACTTTTATTCGGAGATTCCCCATGGCGATCACCGCCAAGGATGTGATGGACCTTCGCAACAAGACCGGCCTGGGCATGATGGAATGCAAGGCCGCCCTCGCCGAGACCGATGGCGACGTCGCCAAGGCGGTCGACCTGCTCCGCGCCAAGGGCATCGCCAAGATGGACGGCCGGGCCGACCGCGCCTCCGCCGAGGGGCGCGTGGGCACCGCGGTCGCCGGCGACAAGGGCAAGGGCTCCATCGTCGAGATCAACACCGAGACCGACTTCACCGCCGGCAGCGACGTCTTCAAGGCGATGGTCCAGGCCGTCGCCAACGAGGCCCTCAAGCAGCCCGTCGGCGATGTGCAGGCGACCGACGCCATCAAGACGCTGATCGACAACGTCCGCATCACGACCAAGGAGAACATCCAGTTCGCCCGCGGCCGGGTGCTGGGCTCCGGCGGTTCGAAGATCGGCAGCTACGTGCACCACAACGGCAAGGTGGGCGTGCTGGTCGAGGTCAAGGGCGACTCCACGCCCGAGCTGCTCACCGACCTGTGCATGCACGTCACCGCCGTCCAGCCGACCCCCGTCGCGATCGACGAGGCGGGCGTGCCCGCGGAGCTGATCGCCAAGGAGAAGGAGATCGCCAAGGCCCAGGCCATCGAGCAGGGCAAGCCCGAGGCGATCGCCGAGAAGATGGTCGTGGGCAAGATCCGCAAGTTCCTCGAGGAGAACTCGCTGATCAACCAGGTCTTCGTCAAGGACGACAAGAAGAAGGTCAAGGAGATCCTGCCCAAGGGCTCGACCGTCGCGGCCTTCGTCCGCTACGGCGTGGGGTCGAAGTAAGCCGGATCGAAGCAAGCGGCGTCGACGCAAGTCGACCTGCGATTCAAGCGATCAAAAACACAGGCCCGGAGACGCATGTCTCCGGGCCTGTTTGTTTATCAAGGTCGCATTCAAGCCCATCGATCGCGACGGTACTCCGTCGCGTTCGGTGGGGTCTGGGGTCCATTGACACGGATAAAGGTTGAGTCTCGCGCTCCGCCCCCGGAATGAGGACTTTCAAGCCCCAACGGGGCGTCTCAGCCACAGCCCAGGGCAACGCCCTGGGTCACGGATGATCGCAACGGATCGGAGCCCTGTAGGGGCGATTCAAGAGCCTCGTCGGCTGGTGCGCTGAGTCGCCCTTACAGGGCTCTGATTCGAGGAGGCCCACCAACCCAGGGCGATGCCCTGGGCTCTGGCTGAGACGCCCCGTTGGGGCTGCGAAGTTCCGGTTCTCCGCTCGGCTCCACCCCACGGAACACGACGGGGTACCGTCGCGATCCGTGGGCTTTGATGGGACCTGTCTGTGGCGATCCCCGCCGCTCACCGATTCCCATACTGCTGCTTGTAGTACTCGCGATACGCCCCGCTCTTCACGCGCTGCCACCACTTGGGGTTGTCGACGTACCACTTCACCGTCGCGTCGAGCGCGCCGGGCCACGCGGAGCGCGTCGGCTTCCAGCCCAGCTCGCGCTCGATCTTGGTCGCGTCGATGGCGTAGCGGCGGTCGTGCCCGAGGCGGTCGGCCACGGGCTGGATCATCTCCGAGCCCTTGCCCATCGCCTTGAGGATCGAGTGCGTCAGCTCGAGGTTGGAGCGCTCGTTGTTCCCGCCGATGTTGTAGACCTCGCCCCCCGTGCCCTTCTCGAGCACGGTGAGGATCGCCTCGCCGTGGTCGTCGACGTGCAGCCAGTCGCGGACGTTGCGCCCGTCGCCGTAGAGCGGGACCTTCTTGCCCTCGACGAGGTTGGTGACGAAGAGCGGGATGACCTTCTCGGGGAACTGGTAGGGCCCGAAGTTGTTCGAGCAGCGGGTGATGAGGATGTCCATCCCGAAGGTGTGGTGGTAGGCCCGGGCGAGCAGGTCGCTGGAGGCCTTGCTCGCGGCGTACGGGCTGTTGGCCTGGATCGGCGTCTCCTCGGTGAATTTCAGCTCGGGGCGCTCGAGCGGGAGCGAGCCGTAGACCTCGTCGGTGCTGACGTGGACGAAGCGCCCGGCCTTGCCCTTGGCGTGCCGCCAGGCGTCGAGGATGTTCTGCGTGCCCATCACGTTGGTCTCGACGAACGGGCGCGAGTCGAGGATCGAGCGGTCGACGTGGCTCTCGGCGGCGAGGTGCAGCACCGAGTCGCACTCCTTCGCGAGCGTGTCAAGCAGCGGGCGGTCGAGGATGTTCCCGTGGACGAAGCGGTAGCGCCCGTCCTTCTCGACGTCGGCCAGGTTCTCGGGGTTGCCCGAGTAGGTCAGGCAGTCGAGATTGGTGACGCGGTAGTCGGGGCGGTGGCGGAGGATGAACCGCACGAGGTTCGAGCCGATGAAGCCGCTGCCGCCGGTGAGAAGGATGTGTCGAGACATGCGGACTCCTGGTTGATCGGACGGACGAACGGGCGAACGGGATCGCGTGCGGACCTGCCAGTCAAACGGGCTATTCAAACGGGCCATTCAAGCCGGCTATTCAAGGCGATTGAGCACGTCGGCGAGGTTTCGCTGCCACGCGGGCATCGGGCCGAGGATCCTCTCCGCGGCCGAGAGGTCGAGCACGCTGTAGCCCGGGCGCTTCGCGGGGCGCGGGAAGTCGGCCGTGGTGCAGGGGTCGACCTTGCAGGCGGGGTTGGCGAAGCGGGCGATCTCCCCCGCGAAGTCGAACCAGGTGCACTCGCCCCCGTCGGTGAGGTGGAACGTGCCGCGGGCGCCGCGCTCGATGAGGCCGAGCGACGCCGCCGCCAGGTGCTCCGCCGAGGTGGGCCGGCCGCGCTGGTCGTTGACGACCTTCAGGCTCGGCTTCTCCTTGGCGAACTTGGCGATCGTGCGCACGAAGTTCTTGCCCCACGGGGCGTAGACCCAGCTCGTGCGGATCAGCAAATGCGGGCAGCCCGAGTCGAGCAGCAGCCGCTCGCCGCGGGCCTTGGTGCGCCCGTAGGCGTTGACCGGCTCGTGCGGCTCGTCGACGCCGTAGGGCTTGGCCGCGTGGCCGTTGAAGACGTAGTCGGTGCTGTAGTGGACCAGCAGGGCCCCGACCTTTTCGCATCGCCGGGCGAGGACGCCCACGCCCGCGCCGTTGGCGGCGTCGGCGCCGTGCTCGTCCTTCTCGGCTCCGTCGACGTCGGTCCACGCCCCGCAGTTGATCACCAAGCCGGTGCCGGGCTCCACGCCGCGCTCGATCGAGGCGGGGTCGGCCAGGTTGACCTCGGCGCGGGTGCGGGCGGTGTAGGCGATCTTGCGGCGGTCGAGCAGCTCGCGCCATGCCCTGCCGAGCATCCCGCCCGCGCCCAGGATGAGGATCGGGCGCGGGATCGCGTGAGACTCGCCAAGGATGGCGCTCGTCGCACGAGAGGGATCGGCGGTGCCGCGGGTGTCAGGCATGGATGTTCTGTGCGTGCCCGTCGAGGTGCGTCGCGCAACCGCGGTCGCTCAGCGGTGCTGCACGCCCCAGGGGAAACCCACGATGCTGTCGAACGCGCGGCGCTCCTCGTCGGGCTCGCGGGCGTTGAAGGCGCGGGTGACGTAGTACAACAGCCCCGCGGGCTCGTGGCTGACCGTCGAGGCCCCGTGCCAGAGCGTCTCGGGGATGATCAAAATGCCGGGGCGCTGCTCGCCCAGGACGATCGACCAGGTCGCGCCGTCGGTGTCGCGGTGCACGCCCACCTTCAGGTGCCCGCGCACGCACATCCACAGGTCGCTCTGGTGCTTGTGCCGGTGCCAGGCCTTGACCACGCCGGGGTACATCACCGAGTAGTTGATCTGCCCGTCCGGGCCGAGCACGCCCTGGTACTGGTTCATGATCGACCAGCCGCGGTCGTCGGCGTAGATCGTGGCGGGGACGAAGATGGGCTCGTTGCCGCTGCGGGCGGCGGCGTGGGCGGCGGGGACGTCCTGCGCCCAGGAACGGGGATTGAGCAACTTCACGCCTTGCCCTCCGCGGACTTGCCGGGGGTTCCGGGGGTTCCGTGGGTTCCGGCGGCGGCCTTCGCGGCCGCGGGCTTCACCGGCGCGGGGGTCGCGTGCGGCTTCTTGTTGGCCAGGTCGGGATGGTTCGCGCCGCCCTCGGCGACCAGGCAGGTCGCGCGGTAGAGGCTCTCGAACGTGCCCGCGTCGGTCCACCAGCCCTCGAGCGTGTCGTGGGTCAGGTCGCCGCGCTTGAGGTAGTAGTTGTTCACGTCGGTGATCTCCAGCTCGCCGCGCCCGCTGGGCTTGAGCGACTGGCAGACCTTGAAGACGTCGGGGTCGTAGAAGTAGACGCCCGTCACCGCCTTGTTGCTCGGCGGGTCGGCCGGCTTCTCGATGATCTGGGTGATCTTGCCCTTCTCGTCAAACTTCGCCACGCCGAAGCGCTGCGGGTCCGGCACCTCCTTGAGCAGCACCTTCGCGCCCGAGCGCTGGGTGAAGAAGTCGCCCGAGGCCTTGCGGATGTTCCCCTCGATGATGTTGTCGCCGAGGATCACGCAGATCTTGTCGCCCTCGGCGAACTCCTCCGCGAGCTTCAGCGCGTCGGCGATGCCGCCCTCGCCCTCCTGGTAGGCGTAGGCGAGCGTCTGCAGCCCGAGCTGCTTGCCGTTCTTGAGCAGCTTGAGGAAGTCGCCCGCGTGCTCGCCGCCGGTGACGATCAGCACGTCCTTGATCCCGGCGTTGAGGAGGCACTCGATGGGGTAGTAGATCATCGGCCGGTCGTAGACCGGCAGGAGATGCTTGTTGGTCACCAACGTGAGCGGGCGGAGGCGAGAGCCAAGCCCGCCCGCGAGAATCACACCCTTCATGAACTGCTCCTTGCCGATGATCGAAATCGGGTGCGGCCCCCCTGCCGCACCCAGCACAGCCACAGTGTAAGTCCACACCCATGATCGGCAAAATAGGGGCTTTGCGCCACCTGAGAAACGCGTTTGCGCGGCGCGAACGACGATTTTCGAGCCCGATAAGCACGGTCCCGCGCCTTCGCGCGACGACGGTCTCCTCAAAGCCCAGGCACTGCGGTGCCTGGGACTCCCCGCTCACGGACGCACCTTCGTCTCGGATTTGGTCTCGGACTTGGTCTCGTTCTTCGACTCGATCTTCGTCGACTCGACCTTCGTCTCTGATTTGGTCTCCCCCTCCGTCTCAATGTAGACATCCACCAACTGCCCCGGATACGGCAACGCCCCCGCCTCCCCCGTCGGCACCATCTCGAACACCACATCCACCACCCGCGTGTCGACGCGCTCGGGCGTCAACCCCGTGATGTTGTTCTTCGGCTGGGCCCACGGCTCGATGCGCAGCATGCGCAGCGGATACTCCCGCGAAACCGCCCCGCGCAGCCTCGCCGTCCCCCGCGCCCCCGCCACGAGCAGCGAGCTGTCCTCCTCATCCACCTGGGCCCGCACGTGCAGCCGGGTGAGGTCGCCCAGCACCATCGCGGGATTCGCCCCCGCGCTGCCGGAGGTCATGGCGTATTCCCCCGGCTCGATGAAGCGCTTCATCACCGTGCCGTCGATCGGCGCGCGGATCGTCATGCGGTCCAGCCTGATCCTCAGCGCCGCGACGTCCGCCTCCGCCTGGGCCACCCGCGCCTTGGCCGCCCGCAGCTCCGGCGCCCACGCCCCCGCCTGCATCCGCAGCAGCGTCGCCTGCGCCTGCTCGACGCGGGCCCGCGCCGCCTCCGCCGCGAACTTCCGCCGCGCGACTTCCCCCTCCGACGCCGCCGACGCCTTGAACGCCCCGGCCGTCCGCTGGTACTGGTCCTCCTCGTCGGCCGCCTGCACCTTCGCCGCCTCCAGCGCCGCCTTCAGAGGCGGGATGTCCTCCGCGCGGGGCTGCGACTCGATCCGCTCCAACTCCGCCTTCGCCACGTCCACCGCCGCCGCCATCCGCACCAGCTCCGCCTCCAGAGGCCGGCGGTCCATGATGAACAGCGGATCACCCTTCCTCACCACCGCGTTGGGCTGCGCCACCACCTCCACCACCAGCCCTGGTTCGGGCGACGCCACCGACACATTCCTGCTCGCAGCCTCCACCAGCCCCGTCGCCGCGATCCCGCGCGCGTAGGGATTCACCGACGGCGGCTGCGCGGGCGGCGGCTTGGGCAGCGGCTCGTGCGCCGTCGCCACCGTGTAGATCCCCATCGCCAAGCCCGCGAGGGCCAACATGATCGTCAACCACTTCACCATGATGCACACCTCTGCCCATGAAGGCATGAACTACTGCACGCTCAAGCCCACGGATCGCGACGGTACGCCGGAGCGTTCCGTGGGGTTCGGTTCGTCAACTCTCCTCCCCGCTGTCCGGCGAGGGCTTGTCGTAATGCGGGATGTGCTTCGCCTCGTCGAGGATCACCTGCGACGGCCGCGACTTGAGCCGCCCGTCCTCCATCTCCTCGATCCGGTCGGCGTAATGGAAGATGCGCGAGTCGTGCGTCACCACGATCACCACCCGCGGCTGCCCCGTCGGATCATTCGACCTCGCCGCCGTGTGGATCAGCTCCATCACCATCTGCCCCGTCTGCCCGTCGAGGTTGGCCGTCGGCTCGTCGCAGACCAGCAGCCGCGGCTGCCCCACCAGCGCCCGCGCGATCGCCACCCGCTGTTGCATCCCCCCGCTCAGGCTCGAGGGCGGCACGTTCATCCGCTCGCCCAGCCCGACGTCCTTAAGCGCCTGCGCGGCACGATCGTTCGCCTCATGGCGGTCCACCCCGCGCACCAGCAGCGGCACCGAGACGTTCTCCAGCGCGGTCAACGTGTGGATCAGGTTGAACTGCTGGAAGACGAACCCGATCAGCTCGCCCCGGCGGACGGTCTTGCGCCCGCCGTTGAGCGTGGACCAGTCGACGCCGAAGACCTCCGCCACGCCCCCGTCGGCGTTGAGCACGCCCGAGATGATCGAGATCAGCGTGGTCTTCCCGCACCCGCTGGGGCCCACGAGCATCAGCAACTGCCCGCCGGGCACGACCATGTCGACCCCGCGCAGGGCGTGCACCGCGCTGCGCCCGCTGCCGAAGGCCTTGGTGACGCCGACGAGGCGCACCGCGGGAACGCCCGCGGGAGCGCTCGAAACCGTCGCGGATTGTGCGGGGCTCGCGGGGTTCATTTGAACACCACCGCCGGCTCGAGCGTGATCACACGCCTCAGACTCAGCAGGCTCCCGACGCTCACCGTCAGGATCATCGCCACCAGTGAGACGACCATGAGCTGCCACGGGAAGAAGACCGCCAGCTCCGCCCCGGGCTTGCGCCCGATCAGGCTGAACGCCCCCGCCAGGCCCACGCCGATCCCGTACCCGATCAGCCCCACCACCAGCGCCTGCAGGAGGATCATCTTCACCAGCATGCTCGTGCGGGCCCCGATCGCCTTGAGCACGGCGAAGTGGCGCAGGTTCTCCAGCGTGAATTGATAGAACGTCGCCGCGGAGACGACCAGCCCCACGATGAAGCCCAGCAGCACCGTGATGCCGAAATTGATGCCGATCCCGGTCTCGATGAGGATGAACTGCACCGTCCGCCAGCGGATCTCCTCGAGGGTAAAGGCGCCCAAATCGGGCAAGCGGTTGACCGCCGCCGCGATCAACTGGGGGTCTTCCCCCGGCTTGGCCTTGGCGAGGATGAAGGTCATGCGTTTGCGCCCCGTGGGCGTGAAGCGCACGGCGTTGTCATACGTCGTGTAGATGATCGCGTTCGACTCGAAGCCCAGCTTCGCCCTGCAAAACCCGACGATCTTGGCCCGCTTGTCGTTGAGCTTCAGGATGTCGCCCACCTTCACGTGCCCCAGCTTCGGGCGGGCCGACTCCTCGACCAGCACCGCGTCGACCAGCCGGAGGTCCTCCAAGCGCCCCTCGGTCATGTCGGGCGGCTGGCCGATGAGCGTCGAGCGGTCGATGCCGATTAGCTGCACCGACTTGTAAGTCCCGTCGGGCAAGTCGACCATCGTCCTCGCGGCGAAGAACGGCACCGCCCACGCGATCCCCGGGATCGACCGCACGCGGTAGAGGTCGTGGTCGTTCAAAGGCCGGACGTCGGCGATGTAGCGGATGTGCGGGTCGGAGATCCACAGGTCCGGCTGCGCGATGTTCTGCAGAAACCCCGTCGAGCGCAGCATCAGCCCCAGGAAGATCGACCCCTGCTGCGCGATCAGCAGCACGGCGAAGGCCAGCCCGAAGACCAACGAGAGGTACTTCGCGCGGTCGCCCACCAACATCTTGATCGCGATGCGCTCCATGGCACGCAATGGTTGGCGAAAGGGCGGAAGGAAGCAAGCCCACGGAGGACGTCACATCGAATTCAAGCCCACTGATCGCGATGTACCCATCGCGTTCGGTGGGGTGGAGCCTCACTGGAAACCGGAACCCCTCGAAACACCAAACCCAAACCCCACCGAACGCGACGGCGTACCGTCGCGATCGATGGGCTTGAATTCGCATTCACGATCGACGCATCCCCCCTACTCAAACACCACCGTCTTGTTCCGGTGCACCAGCACCCGGTCCTGCACGTGGTAGCGCAATCCGCGCGACAGCACCGTCTTCTCCACGTCTCGCCCCAAGCGGATCATGTCGTCGATCGTCTCCCCGTGGTTCACGCGGATGACGTCCTGCTCGATGATCGGCCCCGCATCCAAGTCCGGCGTCACGTAATGGCACGTCGCCCCGATCAGCTTCACCCCGCGCTCGAACGCCTGGTGGTACGGCTTGGCCCCCGCGAACGAAGGCAAGAAGCTGTGGTGGATGTTGATCACCCGCCCGGCATATTGCGTGCACAGGTTCGGCGGGAGGATCTGCATGTAGCGGGCCAGCACGACCGTGTCGACGCGCAGGTCGGCCAGCAGCTTCTCGAGCCTCGCGAAGTCCTGCTCGCGCGTCGCGGGGGCGACGGGCGAGACGTGGTACGGCACGCCATACGCGCGGGTGAAGTCGCCCAGCGTCGGATGGTTCGAGACCACGCCCGCCAGCTCGACGTCCAGCTCGCCGCTGCGCCAACGGTAGAGCAGGTCGGAGAGGCAGTGGTCCTCCTTGCTCACCAGGACCGCGACGCGCTTCTTCTCGGCCGTGTCGCTGATCTTCCAGCTCATGCCGAATTGGTCGGCCACCTTCGCGAACCGCCTGCGCAGCTCCTCCACGTCGAACCCCAGCGACGAGGCGAGGATCTCGTGGCGCATGAAGAACCACTTGGAGTCCCAGTCGGCGTGGTGGCTGGCCTCGAGGATCCACCCGTTGCACGAGGCGAGGAACCCGCTGACCGCGGCGACGATGCCGACGCGGTCGGGGCAGGAGACCGTCAAAATGAACCGGCGATCCTTCATGAGGGCGCGTTCCGGGCGGATGAGGGTGAATGGAAGTGTTATCGGAGAAAAGCCGGGGGGATTATAGCGGGCGGGGGATTCTGGCCTTGTAGGGTGGTGTAGAGCGGTACTCCGCGAAACCCACCGGCTGGGCGCACCCACTTGCTGGGCATTCGACGAACACGGACGAACGCCTTCGCCTCAGCCCCGACGGGGCGCGTCAGCCAGAGCCCAGGGCAACGCCCTGGGTTTGCGGACCTCCTTGAATTAGAGCCCTGTAAGGGCGGCTCAACGCACCTGACGTCGCGGCCATTGAATCGCCCTTACAGGGCTCCAAATCCATTGCGCCACCGTGACCCAGGGCGATGCCCTGGGCTCTGGCTGAGACGCCCCTGCGGGGCTACCAATGCAAGGCAGGCCTTCGACTTCCCCCCCTCTTTCGGGGATGATGCTCAATCCCCACGCCCCCGGAGCCTCTTCCATGTCGACCCACTCGAAGACCACCCTGAACGCCAACGTCGAGACCGCCCGGGAGAGCGACGCCGACCCGCGGGTGCTGATCCTCGCCGCGGCGGACAACGTCGGCACCGCGATCGCCGACATCGCCGCGGGCACGAGCCTGAAGCTGCGCGGGAAGACCCTCGCCTCTGGGGCCGTCCCGATGGGGCACAAGATCGCCGTCCAGCCGATCGCGCAGGGCGAGAAGATCATCAAGTTCGGCGCCCCCATCGGCAGCGCCACCCGCCCCATCGCCGCAGGCGAGCACGTCCACACGCAGAACATGAAATCGGATTACTTGGCGTCCTTCGGCCGCGACGGCAGCAGCCGGATGCTGCAGGGGCATTGACTTCGAACACGACTAACGTCCGTGTATCCCCACCCAATTTGGCGGGACGACGATGCTCGATGGAAGGCAGAGCCATCGCCCGAGCAGGCGCTTCACGGCGATGGCCACAGTTTCATGGCTACTGGCGATCTTGGTGACTATTCTGTTGATCCGCAGCATCCAGAATTCTGGATCGCACGGCGGACAATTCGAGTTAGCTTACGTCCACGTCAGCAGCAACAGCAGTCTCTCGATCGAATCGGGCTTGGGAGCAATCTACTTTAAATGGGGTCGAGCAAATAGTTACGGCTTCAATGCGCCGTTTGGCCTCGGGCACTACAGCGAGTTTGGCCAATTTGAGTTATTTCCTTTTGGGTTTGAGTTCAATGAATCCAGATGGGTTATTGGATTTGCCGACTGGGCGCTTTTACTGATTTTTTTAATCCTCCCGTTCCGTTGGGTCTCGCAATGCTGGCATCAGCCATACCAGCCCGGAATATGTCATAAGTGCGGTTACGACCTCCGCGCAAGCAAAAACACCTGCCCCGAATGCGGCGAGCCGATCCCAGCCAAAGACGCTAAGATTTCTAAGAATCCGTGACGATTTTCGATCACCCGAACAGCCCCCGCCTGGCACTGACGCGCCGCCGCCGGAGTGATGAGCGATGAAGCCGGGCCGACGCCGCGTCATATGCGTCATCTTCAATGGGCTCACGCTCGCATCGATCCTGATGTTCGTCGTCGTGGCTGGCTTATGGGCGCGCAACATCTCATGGGCAACCACTGAGAGGCTCTGGCTCGTTCACTTGGCCACTACAGGGCCCTTTACCAGCGTCACTGATGGCGAGTATGTGCTGTTCGAGGATGGGTTGGTGACCATGGGCTGGTCCCATATCCCCATTTCTTGGTCACAGCGATTGACAAACTGCTCGGTGAGGCATGGATCGCATAGGCGAACTGCGCCCAGCACGATTTGGACGCCGTTGGCTATTGGTGGGATACATGCCTCCAACGGTGATGATTTTGAAGTGGCCATCGCGGATTGGTTTCTGTTGTTTCTTTTCTCGATCCTTCCCCTTGCCTGGCTGGTGCGCCATCGCCGCCGCCCCCAACCCGGCCACTGCACGCGCTGCGGCTACGACCTCCGCGCCAGCCCCTCCGCCTGCCCCGAGTGCGGCGAACCCTCCCCCGCCAAAGAGGCTAAGATTCCCGCGAGTTCGTGACGCTTTTCAATCGCCCGATCCGCCCCGCCTCCAGGACCTCCCCCATGCTCGGCTACCTCCGCTCCGACGGCCGCAAAGGCATCCGCAACGTCATCGTCGTCGCCTACCTCGTCGAGTGCGCCCACCACGTCTCGCGGGAGATCGTCTCGCGCTTCAAGCACCTCCCCGGGCAGCCCGTCCACCTCATCGGCTTCCCCGGCTGCTTCCCCAACAAGTACGCCAACCAGGTCATGACCAAGCTCTGCACCCACCCCAACGTGGGCGGCGTGCTGCTGGTCTCCCTAGGCTGCGAGAGCTTCGACCGCGCCAACCTCGGCAAGGCCATCCAGGCCTCGGGTCGCCCCGCGGGGCTGCAGATCATCCAGGAGACCGGCGGCACGCGCAAGACCGTCGAGGCGGGCGTGAAGTGGATCGAGGAGGCGCTCAAGACCATCGCCAAGGTCCCGCGCGTCGAGATGTCCCCCGCCGACATCATCATCGGCACCATCTGCGGCGGCTCCGACGCGACCTCCGGCCTGACCGCCAACCCCGCCATCGGCCTCGCCTCCGACCTGCTCGTCGAGGCGGGCGGAACCTCCATCTTCGAGGAGACCGGCGAGCTGATCGGCTGCGAGCACCACATGGGCGGGCGGGCCCGCACGCCCGAGTTGGGCAAGGAGCTCATCCGCTCCGTCGAGAAGGCGGCCCACTACTACGACGTGCTCGGGCACGGCTCCTTCGCCGCGGGCAACGCCGAGGGCGGCCTGACCACCCTCGAGGAGAAGTCCCTCGGCGCCTACTCCAAGAGCGGGAGCAAGACCATCGACGGCCTGATCAAGCCCGGCGACGTCCCGCCCCGGGGCGGGCTCTACCTGCTCGACGTCGTGCCCGACGGCGAGGTGCGCTTCGGCTTCCCCAACATCTCCGACAACGCCGAGATCGTCGAGCTCATCGCCTGCGGGGCCCACGTCATCCTCTTCTCGACCGGGCGCGGCTCGGTGGTCGGCAGCGCGATCTCGCCGGTGATCAAGGTCTGCGCGAACTCCGTGACGTACCGCCGGATGAGCGAGGACATGGACATCGACGCGGGGCGGATTTTGGAGAGCCGGGGCTCGCTGGAGGACGTCGGCCGCGAGCTGTACGGGAAGATCCTCCGCGTGGCCGAGGGCGAGCAGACCTGCTCCGAGGGGCTGGGGCACCAGGAGTTCATCCTGACCTACAAGAGCTTCGAGCCGATCTGGCCGTCGTGTTTGCCGGTGATCCGCTGAGGTCGCGAAGCGACCTGGTCTTGTTAGCCGGACGCGCAAGCGACGGAGGAGCGTGACCCGCCTCGCCGGCGCGAATGCGCCTCGCGACGCCTGGTGCCACATGTCATCGTACTCGTGACATGTGCCGGGGAACGGAAGGCTCACGGCCCAGCGAAAACCCCATGATTCAAAGCATCTCAGCGCGTCTGGTCGGAGGTGGATCACACGTCCTCCCAAGACACATGTCACGAGTACGATGACATGTGGCACCAGACAAGGGCCTCCTGTTCCAGTCGAATCCGTATGATCCACCGCCGTTTGACCACCTGACGTTCCCGCCATGCGACTCCCGCGGGATGTTGCGTCCCGCGTTCCACCGTTCCCCGAGGTCCACCATGCCGCGTCCCGCCCCGCGCCGCTCCGCGCGCAAGACCGCACCCAAGGCCAAGGCGACCCCCAAGCCCGCCCCGCTCTGGCTCCACGAAAAATCCCTTCCGCTCCCCTGCGCCCTCCAAGGCCCCTTCGTGCGCCTTCCGGGGGCCGGCAAGGCAAACGAGCTGATGACCGTCAACCACACCGAGGCCCTCGTCAGCCGCGACGCCGGCAAGACCTGGTCGCCGCGCCCGCTCTGGAACGCCGACCCCTACACCAAGGACCTCAAGATCAGCAACGAGCGCGTCCTGCTCGTCACCCGCGAGGGGACCGTCATCCTCTCCTTCATGAACACCAATGAGCGCCTCTGGCTGTGGCGCGACGAACTCAAGGACGCCCTCCCCGGCACGCGCCTCCCGCACTACGTCATGCGCAGCACCGACGGCGGCAAGACCTGGGCGGCCCCGCACATGCTCCACCAGGACTGGACCGGCGAGATCCGCAACGCCATCCAGCTCAAGTCCGGGCGCGTCCTCATCTCCTCCATGAAGTTCCTCCATAACCCCGGGCGGCACAGCGTCCTGACCTACGGCAGCGACGACCAAGGCGCGACCTGGGCCCCCAGCAACATCATCGACCTCGGCGGCTGCGGCCACCACGGCGGCGTCACCGAGGCGACCATCGAGGAACTGCGCGACGGCAGCGTCGCCATGCTCCTGCGCACCAACTGGGGCCGCTTCTGGAAGGCCGTCTCCACCGACGGCGGGCGCTCCTGGCGCGACATCGCCCCCTCCGAGATCGACGCCAGCAGCGCCCCGGGCCTGCTCAAGCGCCTCGCCTCCGGCAGGCTCATGCTCGTCTGGAACCGCCTCTACCCCGAAGGCCAATCCTCCTTCCCCCTCACCGGCGGCGACGGCCTCTGGTCCGAGGTCCCCGTGAGCAACCACCGCGAGGAGCTGTCGATCGCCTTCTCCGAGAACGACGGCGGGACGTTCAGCAAGCCCGTCGTCGTCGCCCGCCAACGCCGGGCCTGGCTGTCCTACCCGCGCCTCTTCGAGCACCGCCCGGGCGAGCTCTGGCTCACCACCATGCAGGGCGGGCTGAGCATGCTGCTCCGCGAAGCCGACTTCGTCTGACCCGCGCGCAGGCGCGATTGCCCGTCCGACCCGCGCGCCGATTCCGGAGCCGACTGCCTCATGCACTACGCCATGGAATGGATCACCTCCTACGGCTACAGCGCGATCTTCGTGCTGCTCGCCCTGGGGATCATGGGCCTGCCCGTCCCCGACGAGGTGCTGCTCACCTTCATTGGGTACCTCGCCTCGCGCGGGGAGTCCTTCACGTTGCCGGGCGTCTTCGCCGCCGGCCTCGCGGGGGCGTATGCCGGGATCTGCGGCAGCTACTTCCTGGGCAGGCTCGCGGGCGTCTGGTTCATCGAGAAGCACGGCAAATGGTTCGGCATCGACCGCCCCACCGTCGACCGCTTCGAGGCCTTCCTCGAGCGCTTCGGCAAGTGGGCGATCGTCCTGGGCTTCTACGTCCCGGGCGTCCGCCACCTCACCGCCCTCACGGCAGGCGCGACCAAGATGCGCTTCCGCGCCTTCGCCCCCTTCGCCATCGGCGGGGCGACGCTCTGGGCCAGCCTCTTCATCCTCACCGGCTACTTCCTGGGCGACGAATGGCGCAAGGCCCCCGAGGCCTTCAAGGCCGCGACGCCGTGGTTGATCGGCGTGGCCGTCGTCGTGGCGATCGTCGGCGTCGTGGCCTATCGCCGCACGCTCCAGCGCGCGCCCGCGCCGCCTTCCACAACGCAGGCGGTGCCGCCTTCCGACGCACCGCCGCCCGCCGCCTCCTAAGCTGGATAAGATGTCTCGGGGATGTCGCCCGCCGGCGGTGACGGGCGCCGCACCGCGACCTGCCCCGCAACGGATCAAACGGACCATGGCGAACGCGAAGATCGATGTCGTGGGTCAGGCCGAGCTGCCTCTGGTGGCGGACCTCTATAGCCAGGTCTTCAAGCCCGCGCGCGACGCCGCCCACTTCCGCCGCCGCTTCCTGGGGCGATACAACCCGCTGATCCTCATCGCCCTCGTCGACGAGAAGCCCGCCGGCTTCTTCACCGGCTTCGAGCTCAAGCCCGACGTCTTCTTCACCTGGCTCGTGGGCGTCCTCCCCGACTTCCGCCGCGCCGGCGTCGCCAGCCAGCTCATCGAGGCCGGCCAATCCTGGGCCCAGGGCCACGGCTACGAGACCCTCCGCTTCGAGTGCCACAACCACCACCGCGCCATGCTCCACATGGCGATCAAGCACGGCTACGACATCGCCGGCCTGCGTTGGGACCCCGACCACGCCGCGAACCTCGTCATCTTCGAAAAATCCCTCGTCGGATGAGCGATGGGGGCGACCCCTTCGCGGTTGCCCCCCATGAGCCTCCTCGCCCTCACGATCCTCGTCAGCGCGTTCCTGCTCTTCCAGGTCCAGCCCTTGGTCGGCCGGTTCGTCCTCCCCTGGTTCGGCGGCGGCCCCGCGGTCTGGACGACCTGCATGCTCTTCTTCCAGGTCACCCTCCTGGGTGGCTACGCCTACGCCCACCTTTTGAGCCGGCTCCTCCGCCCGCGGCAGCAGGCGCTCTGCCACCTCGTCGTGCTCCTCGCCTCGCTCGCCGCGCTGCCGCTGACCGTCTCCGCCGCGTGGAAGCCGGTCGACAGCAGCATGGCCGCGGGACGCATCCTCGCGATGCTCGCCTTCAGCGTGGGCGGGCCCTACTTCGTCCTCTCCGCCACCGGGCCTCTCCTGCAGAGCTGGTTCACCCGCCGCATGCCCCAGCGCGCGGTCTACCGGCTCTACGGCCTCTCCAACGCCGGCTCGCTCCTCGCGCTCCTCACCTACCCGCTGCTCTTCGAGCCCAACCTCACGCGCGTCGCGCAGGCCTCCGCGTGGTCCGTCGGCTACGTCGTCTTCGTCCTGGGCTGCTCGGCCTGCGCCGTCACCGTCTGGCGCAACGCCTCTGCGATCGAGGCCCAGGAAGCCGCCGACGTAGCCGCACAAGACGCCGCCGCCGACCTTGCCGCCGCCCCCGTCGCCGCGCCGACCTGGTCCGTCCTCCTCATCTGGACCGCCCTCGCCGCCCTCGGCTCGATCATGCTCCTCGCCACCACCAACCAGCTCTGCCAGGACGTCGCCGTCGTCCCCTTCCTCTGGGTCCTCCCGCTCGCCCTCTACCTGCTCACCTTCATCATCTGCTTCGACCGCCCCGAGTGGTACTCGCCGGGATGGTGCACGCTCCTCTTGATCGTCGGCGGCACCGGCTCGGCCGCGGCGCTCGCCCGCAACGTCTCCGTCGGCCTGCCGACGCAGATCGCCTTCCTCAGCCTCGCCCTCTTCGCCGGCTGCATGCTCTGCCACGGCGAGCTCGTCCGCCGCAAGCCCCACCCCCAGTTCCTCACCCACTTCTACCTCACCGTCGCCGCCGGCGGCGCCGCGGGCGGCCTCTTCGTCGCCCTCCTCGCGCCGGTGATCTTCACCTCGTTCTGGGAATACCCCATCGGCCTCACCGCCTGCTGCCTCCTCGCCGGCGTCGTCTCCGCGCGCGACCGCGAATGGCTGTTCCGCCGCCGCTGGCCTGAATCAACCCTCCTCCTCGGCACCGCCTGCCTCGCGATCATCGTCTTCTTCCTCGGCCGCGTGGTCCTCATCGACTCCGGCCGCGTCGGCCACCGCCTCGCCGCCGGGCGCAACTTCTACGGCGTCCTGCGCGTCTACCAGACCCAGCGCGACGGCAACGACTTCGTCGAGATGCACCAGGGCAACGTCATCCACGGCAGCCAGTTCACCGACTCCGCCCGCAGCGCCTTCCCCACCATGTACTACGGCCGCGACTCCGGCGTGGGCATCGTGCTCGACCGCTTCCCGCGCCCCGGCGGTGCCGACGCCACCGCCGCCTCCCCGGGCATCCTCGCCCTCCCCGCCCTCCCCGGAAAAGGCCCGCTCCACGTCGGCGTCATCGGCATGGGCGCCGGCACCCTCGCCACCTACGCCCACCCCGGCGACCGCTACCGCTTCTACGAGATCAACCCCCAGGTCGAGACCCTCGCCCGCGCGCGCTTCCACTTCCTCGACCAGCACCCCGCAGAGGTCTCCGTCGTCCTGGGCGACGCCCGCATCATGCTCGAGCGCGAGTGGGACCGCGGCGAGAACCAGCGCTTCGACGTGCTGATCGTCGACGCCTTCACCGGCGACGCCGTCCCCATCCACCTCCTCACCCGCGAGTGTGGCCAGCTCTACGCCCAACACCTCAAGCCCGACGGCCTCCTCGCCCTCCACATCTCCAACCACTTCCTCGACCTCGAGCCCGTCGCCCGCGGCCTCGCCCAATCCCTCGGCCGCCCCGCCCAGATCATCGAATCCCCCGGCGACGCCGAACGCCACGGCACCGAACCCTCCGTCTGGGTCGTCATCACCAACAACCCACAATTCCTCGCCACCCTCGGCCTGCGCCGCCCGCACACCCAGCCCCAGGACCGCACGCTCCTCTGGACCGACGACTTCTCCAGCCTCTGGCAAGTCCTCCGCGGCCCGGGGAAGTGAGGCGCGACGCCGCATTTGTTGGCCGGACGCGCAAGCGACGGAAGTTCTCTTCTCTTCCATCAGGCGCAGCCTGATCCGAGACGGACACTGTGTGTCCGAAGACCGGGCGCAGGCGGTACCCCGCCCGCGCGAATCGTCGAATGCCATCCAAGACCCGGAAAACCGATGACGCCATCCACAAGGATGCTGTCGATGCGGCATGGAAGTGGATCGCACCATCCCCGCGCGTGCGACACTTCGCGCGAGGCGGAGTACCGCCTATCGCCCCCTCTTCGGACACACAGTGTCCGTCTCTGACCAGGCGCAATCCGCTGCTACACCAACCCCGCCGCGGCCTCGAACTTCGCCCGCGTGATCGCGCCGGTCAACACGTCATGCGCCAGCCGGGCATGCTCCTTCGTGTTCACCTCGGCGTGGTTCAAATGCCGCGCCAACACCGCCACGCTGCTGGCCGCCCCCAACCGCCCCAGCGCCACCGCCAACTGCGAGGTAACCGTGAAGAAGTCGTCGCAGCGCGCCATCGCCGCCTCGAGCGGCTGCACCGCCCGCGGGTCGCCGATCTTCCCCAGCGCCGTCACCACCGCCCGCTTCACGCGCCACCGCCGCTCGCCCGCGGGCATCGGCAGCTCGGGGTCGGGCCCGCCGGGATGCCCGATCGGCAGCATCTTGCTCCACGACCAATGCCGCCGGAGCTTGGGGTACGTCCGCACCTGCTCCTCCGTCGCGAACATCTCCAACAGCATCGGCACCGCCGGCGTGTATCCCAATCGCCCCAGCGCATCCGCCGCCGCGACCTGCACGCGCCAATCGCGATCCCCATCCACGCTGCGCAGCGCCGCGACCAACGCCTCCCCCGCGGCCAACCCCTCCCGCTCCGCCAGCCGAACCACCTCCGCCACGCTCGCGGGCGTCTTCGTCTCCGCGCCCTTCTTCGCGCCAGTCTTCCCCTTCGCCGCCGGCAGCTTCAAACTCACCGCCGCCGACCCCGGCCCACCCAACTGCCCCATCAACTCCCCATTCACGAAGACCGGCCGCGTCATCGGCAACTGCAGCACGATCTCGTGCGCCCGCTCGCCGTGGTACGTCACGTTCACCGCGCCGCCCAGATCCAAGTCGATGCGCCCGCCCGTCCACGACAGCGCCATCGCCCCCGAGCCCGCCGTGCGCGAGACAATCGTCCGCTCCGTCGTCCACGCCAAGTCGCACGGCCCCTGGCTGCGCAGCATCAACCCCGTCGGCAGCGTCTTCGACGCCGGCAAATCCAGGTGCGTCGCCTCCGCCAGCGCGACCTCGCCCGATCCCATCAGCAGCGCGAACCGAGCGTCGGCCGACCCGCCCGCCCATGCCGTGCGCCCGCCCTCGTGGTCCATCAACACCAAGTCGACGCTGCCGCCCACGCTCACGCGGAAGCTGTCCGCCCCCACGCGCTCCGCCTTCGCCACCCCCGGCTCCAACCGCACGCCCAACTTCACCGGCCCCTCCACCGACTCGCCATGGAACAACGGAGCCGAGATCGCCAACTCGTTCGTCCCCTCGACCACCGCCTCCGTCACATCAAAGACCCACGGCAAGAAGCAGGCGCTGCCCTCCCACGTCCCACGCGCCTGAATCCACTGCGGCGCGACGACCTGGCCGTTGACCTTCACCTCCAACGCCGCGACGCCGCGCGCGATCTCCAAGAACCGCCTCTTCTTCCCGCGCGCTTTGCCCCCGAAGTTGACCTTGAACTTCCGCGTGAAGACCCGAGGCTGCCCGTGCTCGGTCATCGGGTCGCTCAGGCAGGCCGTGGTCATGTCGACCTTGTCCCGCCGCGCGCCGATCGTCCGCGTCCAGCCCGCGGAGAGATCCTGCACGTCCTCAAGCCGGCTCTGCGGAATCATCGCCACGTCGATGCGGTGCGAGGTTGACGCATCACTTGCGGAATGCTGCACGCGCACGCTGCCCGACTGCATCCGCGGGTAGTTCTCCAGTTCGAGCAGCTTCAACTCGCCCTGCTGCAGCGGGATCACGTCGCAGCGCACCTGCTCGGGCGTCTCGACGACGACCGTCTCGCCCTCCTGCCTCGCTGGCCGACGAACGAACGCCTGCCACGTCACACGGTGTGGCGACTTCGCCTCCACGCGGTCCGTCACCAACACATAGCGACCGTCGACCAGCAAGCTCGCCCGCGAGACGCGCGTCACGTCGTAGCGGTCGAGGTAGAAGGCCGAGGCGTCGGCCCGCAGCGCCTGCAGCGGCCCGGCATGGTGCAGCGCGATCCCGCGCCCGTGCTTGGGCTGGATCGGGACGTACCAGCTCTCGTCGTCGAAGATCAGCGTGTTCGACAGCCCCACCGAGCCGTCGAGGCACATCGCCGCCGCCCGCTCGTCGGAAACGTCGTTGCCCCACGTGCTCTTGACATATTCCTGCACGGTCTCGATCGCGCGCTTCCCGAGATACGGCACGACGCGGTCTGCCGGGAACTCGATGTCCTTGGGCGGCTCGCCGTAGCCGTCGAGGAGGATCAGGCTGCCCAGGGCCTCGAGCGTGACGGCGTTGGGGTCGACCTGTAGCCGCCCGCTCTCCTTGATCCCGCCGCACTCGTCCCAGTATTGGAAGAGGCGGGTGCGCGTGGCGCGGGACTGCAGCGCGCCGGCGACGGGGCCGATGAGCCAGGGGTCATAGGGCGGGACACTCGCACCGGCCTCAGCGTTGTCTATTTCCGCCGGCCACCACGCCAGCGTCCAGAACCGGTCGTCGATCTCCCACGCCGGGTGGGCCAATCGGCCCCAGAGGTTGAGGTCGCGCGCCACCGCCAGCGGCGCGGGGTCGCCCGACAGCCGGGCCTGCAGCGCGAGTCCCGCCCGGATCGTCGCGGGCTGGAAGCCATAGTGGTCCCAACCTGGGAGCAGGCCCGTCGGGCCGATCATGCGGAAGGAGGTCTCGAGCAGTTCGCGCACCGGCCTGCCGTCGGGCGCCACGCCCAGCGCCAGCACGTCGCGCCCCGTCGTCTCCTTGAGCAGCAAGCTCGCGAGCATCGTCAGCGGCAGGACGACCTGTTCGTGATAGGTGCTCCCCTCGCCGCTGTACCCGCCCTCGGGCAGGCGACGCAGCACGTCCTCGACCCACGTGACGCCCGCGGTGAGCAGCCGCTGGGCGAGCGGCTCGCGCCCCCGACGGACGCCCAGCACGTAGCCGACTGCCGCGCAGGCGAAGGCGTTGGAGAGGATCTGGTTGTCGAACCTCGCCGCCCGCGACTGCACCTGCTGCAGGCTGTAGACGAAGGCGTGGTCGAGCAACGCCTGACGGATGGCCTGGTCCTCCGCCGGCGAGAAGAGCCCCAGGTCGGCCACCCAGTCATAAAAAATCGCCCAGCGGCCGAGCGGAGCCGAGATGGTGTGCGTGTGGTTGTGCGTGTCCTCCGCCACCGCCGCCTCGGGCGCGAGGGCGACGAAGCGCATGAAGTTGTCGCGCGCCAGCTTGCGGTCCTGCGCCTCGCCCGTCACCACCGCCGCCATGACCGTCCAAGGCGAGAAGAAGACCGGGTCCTGCCTCGCGAGCGTGACGAAGTGCGTCCACCAGGCGTGCAAAGGCGAGGCGGGATCGTTCAACTTCCGGCGGAGCGCGTCGACGGGCTCGAGCAGCAACAACGGATTCATCGGCAATATCTCCGGGGGCGGGGGGCGGGAACATCGGTAGCGCGGGCATCGCGCAGCAAACGTCCCATTACACCGGAGACAACGCAGAACCGCCAATGCCGCGAAGCGGCCTCGGTCTTGTTGGCCGGACACGTTAGCGACGGAAGTTCTCATCCCATCAGGCGAAGCATGATCAGAGCCGGGGACTGTGTCCCCGTCGATCGGGCGCGCAGCGGTACTCCGCTCGCGCGAAGTGCCAGCCTTGCGACGACGATCCGCAACGCCCATCCGCGTAGGGTGGCGCTGAGCGGTACTCCGCGAAGCCCACCAGCACGGCGCACGACAAAGCGGGCCGCGCACGTCCACCGCACGCCCAACCGGTGGGCTTCGCGGGTACGCTCAGCGCCACCCTACAAGACATGAATTCGCCCGTGCCGGATTTCCCGCACCGATCACTGCGGGAACAGGAATTCGGGGTTCGTCCAGATGGCTCCGTCGTGTGCAAGGTTGCCCAGTGGGTCGGCACGCAGCTCGATCTGGCGCGATCCCTTGGGAATCGGGACATCAACGGTGATCCGGCCTTTCTCCTCCTGAATGCCGCGGGAGAGGAAAGCCTCGCAGTCGTCGACGCAGACCGCCAACCGCCACTGCCCGCTGTCCGCGGGGTAACTGCCCGCCGGCCGCGTGCCGATGGCGCGGAATCCGATGGCGCCTTCGGGGATGTCGAAAATCACGCTGCTCGGTGCGTGGGCATAGATGTAGCGCAGGCACTCACGCCCGTCGAGCATGACCGGCTGGGCATAGCCATTCTGGTTGATCATGTAGGCGCCCGAGCCGACTTGCTTCGCGCGGGGACGCAGTTCCGTGAGTGACACAGTCTTTCCAACGCGAACCGACTTCAAGGCCTGTGATTGAGTCCGCATCTGCTGGGCATCGATGTGGCGGATGATCCTTCCCGGGCCACTGATCTCGGTCACTTCCGCGGCGTGGATGACGACCTTGTCTCCCGTCGAGATTCCCAATACATGCAGCCCGACCACCAACTCATTGGCGTCGTGGATCAGGCTTGGATATTCGGCGTCGAGCTTGGTCACCTGCTTGTCATTGATCCATCCCGTCACGCCGTCCGCGCGGACCTTGATGGTCGATTTCGCGCGCACGCCTTCGTCGATCCCCTTGGGCAGCCGGACAGTCGAGGAATTGTCCCATCTCCCGTTGATGTAACCGAAGTAGTAGAACGGGGTGTTCTTGATCCCGGCGTTGAAGAAAAAGCTTCGGTCGCCCGCGGCGGCGTTGAGCAAAAGTTCCCCCTTGGCCGCACCGGTGACGGTGAACTCAACGGAATAGTCATACTCGGCCGGCGGCTGATATGGCAGTCGGATTGTCTTCCAGCCGGGGCCGTCGGAGAACAAGCCTTCCTTCTCCCATTTCCATATGCCGTACATGACCGGGTCACGCTCCAAGTCCACAAGCTTGAGAAGGTTGATCTTCCCCGGCTTGCGCTCCGCCGCGGAAGCGGGGCTCGCGGCATTGCCGGCCGCGGCCGCCGCGCCGGGTTCGGCCTGCGCGAACTCCATCACCTTGGACCGCTCGATCTCCGCGGCGATCCGGCCTGCCTCTTCAAGATCCTTGGCCACGCTCAACGCGGTTCGCTTCGCGGCCTCCAGTTCGATGAGGTATTGGCGACGGGCGGCCTCGAGGGAGCGCTTGCGGTCTTCCTGCGATTTTTCGCCGGCGCGGGCGAAGCGGGTCTGGGCCGCGGCGGCCATGGAAAGTTTTGGCTTCTCGGCAGACGCGGCCTCGCCGGCCTTGATGCGTTCGATCTCGGACTTGGCCCATTTGGCGTCCTCAAGGTTGGCGGCGCTCATCGCCACGTCGAGCGCCTGCTGCAGGCTGGCGATGTAGGCCTCGCGGGCCGCGGCGACGGCCTCCAATTGCGTCTGGTCGGCCTTGGCGACGAAGCCGTCGAACTTCTTCTTCGCCGCGAGGGCGGGGGCTGAGGTCGGCCCCTCGGCGACGGGCTCGGCGGGGGCGATCGAGGCAAGGCTCAGCGAGAGGAGGACAGCCAACAAAATGGCGAGCGATCGCATGGTTGCTCCGGGCAATGAAGACAGGCCATTCATTTGCAAGCTCGTCCCGAGGCGCGGAAGTCTTCGGGAAATAGGAATTCGAGCTTGGCCCCCTCCGAGAAAAGGGTGAAGGCGATCATAACCGCGCGCGACTTCCGCGCCGTCAATGGAAAACGAACGCCCCCATGCCCTCGCGACGCCTGAGAAAACAAAGGCACCGCCTAAAGGCGGAACTCCGAACCCCAGACCCCGCTCGCGCGGCGGTTCCGTTGCTCCCGCGGCGCGGAAATTTTCTGGCTGAATTCGAAAAAAATCTTAGTGCCCATTTTCCGATTGGGTTGGAACGCCCACCCCTCCGGAAACGCTCAAAACGAGCCTCGCGGGCCTCGGCGGCACTGGAGCTGGCGGGCGGCGGCACAGGAGCGGGACCATTTGTCGCCCCGTTCCGCACAACGGGTGCCGTCGCCCGCGTCCAGTCGGAAGGCTCCTGAACCGCCAAAACGGCACCAAAAGACGCAACGAATGAAGCCGCCATCGCTTACAGGAATTCGCCCCAAAACCGCTGCCGAGCCCGAACGCCCAAGGCGCGGGAGCAGCGGAGCGCCAAGCCGCGAATCGATCCCGAAGACGCATCGGACCGGTGCGGACGCGACACCCGAGCGGGCCCGCAATGGAGCAGGAGCGGCATCTTTTAGAGCATTTTCGAGGGCCGATTTCCCGCGCCAGACATAGGCACCAGTGTCCGGAAAAACCCGGACGACCGCCCAAACCCCGGAATTTGAAATAAGGACTTGCGCGATGTTGTCCGGATTCCGCCGGACACTTGTGCGGGTCTTACGGGGGGCGAGGTTTTTTTTTCGCCGCGACGGTTTCCGCCTCCGCGCGGAGCGGCGCGAAACCGCCCTTCCCTGTACGACCGGCTCGTCGTCGGTCGCACCTTCCTTCAGGCGCGCCCATCGGACCCGCGGCCCCCCGGACAACCGCACACCCAAGCCCACGGATCGCGACGGTACGCCGTCGTGTTCCGTGGGGTTTCGGGAGGGTGCTGGAGGGCTTTCGGAGGGTTTTCGGAAGCCCGACCCCACCGAACCCAACGGCGTACCGTTGGGATCAGTGGGCTTGAAATCCCGATCGGCGCAGGAAGCGCGCGTACAGTTCCGTGTTCGATCCCGCGCTTCTCCAAGCCATTCCGGGGGTTGTCCAGCGAGGCCGAAACGCTACCCGCCAAGCCTGTTCGCGGGTAACCTTTCCCGGCCGCGCCGCGGGGGTGATTTCGTCTCCGCCATGCCGCGTCCCTCCGACCTGAAATCAGGCCTGAAATCAGACCTGAACGCAGTCCCCAAAACCCGACCAGGGAGTCCGCCGCCTATGCGTTGCCACCACGCAATCCGCTTCGTTTCCACAGTCTTCGCCCTCCTCGTTGCGGGGATGTTCCTCCTCGCCTCCGCCCGCCCCGCCTCCGCGGCCGACGCCGCGCCGGCCGCCCCGGGGGCCGCCGCCGCCGCCGCGATCAGCCCCGTCGCCGGCGCGAAAGTGACCAAGCTCGTCGAGGCCGAGACCGCCGTCGCCTCGGGCGGGAAGGTCTACCGCGACCCGCGCGCCAGCGCCGGGCGCGCGGCCGTCTTCCTGCTCAACAACGGCAAGGGCAACTTCCTCTCCTACAAGGGCACGCTCGAGCCGGGCGACTACGTCCTCACCGCCTGGATGGAGGCCCAGCCCGTCGCCCTCGTGCACGGGCTCACCGCGACGATCACCGTCGGCAACGCCCAGTGCGACGTGAAGCAGATCAACTTCGACGCCGCCCCGGGATACCAGCCGTTCTGGGTGCGCTTCACGCATCCGGGCGGGCCCGTCGCCGTCGCGGTCAGCGTCGACGTGCGCGTCGGCTTCGATGGCATGCGCAAGGACAACACCGAGGAGGAGCAGGCCGAGAAGAAGAAGGAGGTCGTCGTCGACGACTCCAACCTGCTCAACAAGAAGGCGACCAAGACCAACCCGGACGACCTCGACCTTGAGGAGGACCCGCCGATCTCGAAGCTGACGCACCTCGACCCCCGGCTGGTCTGCGACAAGCTGGAGTTCACCCTCCTGCGGGCCGCGCCCTCGACGGTGGTGCTGGTGGAGGCCGACAAGGTCCACTATTTCCCCGAGGAGACCGCGAACATCGTCGCCCACCTCGACGGCGGGCCGGCGGGCGGGACGTACAAGTTCGTCGCCGACGACATCACCGAGACCGACCAGAAGAAGCGCGTCTTCACGCAGGACGTGACGCTCGCGGCCAAGCAGAAGCTCGACGTGACGTTCGGTTACCCGTTGAAGGGGTTGCCCGAGTTCGGGCACGAGATCCGCTGCGCCCTGCTCGCGGGCGACAAGGAGGCCCACGCGAACAGCGAGTTCTTCGGCATGGGCGAGAACGTCTACCGCATGGGCATCACCGGGAGCGACGGCTACTCGCACGACCGCAGCCACGTCACCGTCGAGGGCGCGCGGGCGGCGATGGTCCACAACAAGAAGCTCTACGCCAACTACTTCGAGGTCTTCGCCTGGGGCCCGTGCGACTACTCCAACCTCAACCCCACCACCGAGCACTTCTTCTCGGGGCAGACGCAGTACCACGGCACGATCAGCGGGTTCAAGACCATCATCGCCGAGGCCCACAAATACGGCGTGAAGGCGATCACCTACGGCAAGTCGTCCGGCGCGAGCATCGCCGGGCTCGACACCTTCCAGCGCCACCCCGAGCTGTTCGGCTACAACCAGTTCGGCACCGCCAACGAGCAGTACAACACCTACCTGCTCGAGCGGATGTTCACCAACGACTACCGCTTCCCCGACGTGCCGGAGTTCCGCGGGTGGCAGCACTGGATGAGCATCTGGACCGTCGACAGCACGATGCCCGAGCGGTTCGCGAAGGTCTGCGACTTCGGCGCCGACCAGTTGATCCAGTCGGCCAAGACCTTCGGGTGGGACGGCGTCCGCTGGGACGGCCATTTCCCCAACGGCATGGAGCGCACCAAGAAGCGGCTCAACGACGCGCTGCCCCGCTACGTCCACGGCTACAACATCGCCTTCGCCAACCCCGGCAGCAAGATGTTCATGCCCCCCGACATGAAGGACTTCCACGAGTGCGCCAAGGGGCACGGGCTGATGATGGACGAGTCGGTGCGCGAGTGGAGCATGACCGCATACAACCCCGGGATCATCCGCCCGTTCTATGACGCCCTGGGGCGCGAGGCCGACTACATCAAGCGCATCGGCGGGCTGCCGCTCTACATCACCTTCGACATGGGCACGCAGCAGGACGTCACGTTCAACGTGCTCTGCGGCCTCGCCGCCGGGCAGCGGTACACGTACATGACCACGCCGGGCGACTTCGGCTACGGGCCGCTCACTCGCTTCCTCACGCGCTACGCCGCGTTCGTCTGGGACGACACCGCCTGCATCGCCGACGCCGACAAGGTCGTCTCCGTCGCGGTCGGCAAGGGGCCCAAGGACCTTCTGCCCTGGTGGAACCACACGACTTGGCTGCGCAAGCTGCCCGACGGGCGGCAGCAGTTGCTGGTGAACCTCGTGAATCCGCCGGGCTATCCGGCGTTCTACAACCGCGTGCAGACGCCGCCCACGACGCTGGGCGACGTGAGCGTGAGCGTGCCCACGCCCGCGGGGGCGAAGCTGACGCGCGTGATGCACATCTCGCCCGACCTGGTCGAGGGGCTGGTCGATCTGCCGGTGAAGGCCGAGGGGGCGGCGGCGAGCGTCGTGCTGCCCCGGCTGCGGAATTGGAGCATCGTCGCGTTCGAGTACGCCCCCGCGAGCGGCGAGCTGGCCTACCCCGCCTTCAAGCTGACCACGCCGGTGGAGGACGCCAAGGCGGTCTTCGACAAGGCCGAGGGCGACAAGATCGCCAATGAGCAGAAGGAGAAGGCCGCCGCCGCGGGCATCGCCCCGACCAAGACGGAGGCCCCCGCGGCGCCGTACTACCAGGACTTCGCCAAGACCTACAACGCCGACAAGGACGTCGCCGCGAAGCTGCCCAAGCCGACCAACGGCGGGCCGATCCGCAACGGCGTGCTCGACGTGCTGCACGTCAAGGGCGTCTGGTCCTGGCTCAACCCGTACGAGAGCGCCATCGGCATCGCGGGGGGCGGGAACTACGACTCGACGTGGGTCGTCTTCCAGGGCTGGCGCAACAACAGCGACGGGGCGATGGACAGCTTCCCCGAGTCGATGGACGCGCTGATGAAGTACGACGTGATCGTCGTCGACGACATGCACGCCGGTGCCCTGGGCCCGCGCCGCCGGTCGATGATCGCCGAGTACGTCCGCAGCGGCGGCGGGCTGGTCGTGATGGGCGGGTACTACAACCTCTCGCTGGGCATGGACTGCAACACCGCGCTGGCGGAGATCCTGCCGATCGACATCGTGAAGTACGAGAACATCGTCCGCGACGACAAGGGCCTGCCGCTCAAGCCCGCCAAGCCCGACTTCGCCGCCAAGGCCGACTGGTCGAAGGCCCCGCTGGTCTTCTGCCTCGACGCCTCGCCGGTCAAGCCGGGGGCGGAGGTGCTCGCCACCGCGGGCGACAAGCCGGTGGTCGTGGCGCAGAGCGTGGGCAAAGGACGAGTCGTGGTGGTGCTGGCCAACTGCATCGGCAACTACGCCGACGGGGCGCTGCCCTACTGGCTGTGGCCCGACTACCCGCGGCTGCTCGCCGCCTGCGTGCAGAACGTCGCCGGCGACTTCAAGGCGGTGGTCAAGCCCGTGGTCGCCAAGCGCGAGCTCGACGCCAAGGAGGTCAACCCCGACAACCTGATGATCGAGGCGTCGTTGCTCGCCAGCGCGGAGTTCACCAAGCGGCTCAAGAGCGCGGTGAAGAACATCGTCGACCCCACCTCCGCCAAGACGGTGATGGAGACGGCGCTCGACAACGTCGACAAGATCGACGACCAGGAGCTGCTCGCCGCCGTCGCCGACGCCGCGGGCGAGTACCTCGACGCCTCCTTCGCCCCGATCGCCAAGAAGCTGCTCGCCTCGCAGCACGCCCCGCTGCGCAAGGCGGGTTACCAGGTGCTGGGCCTCGCGGGCGACAAGCAGTTCCACAAGCAGATCGAGGTCGGCCTCGAGTCCGAGCAGGAGACCGCCAACATCCGCGCCGCCCTGATCGCGCTCGGCCAACTGCGCGACTCGGGCTCGATCATCTGCGTGCGGAAGTACCTCGAGAAAGGCACGGAGAAGCTGCTCGCCCTGGGCGTGCTCAAGCGACTGGGCGACCCCGAGGCCGTGGCCCTGGGCGTCCCGCAGTTTGCCTTCGGCCTGCACTACGCCGTCGCGATGCGCTGCAACTACTGGGGCCAGTACGAGACGCTCTACGGCGGCACGTCGTTCAAGCTCACCGTCGCCGCCCGCCGCAAGGCGAACTTCGAGATGGGCAAGATCATCGAGAAGCTCAAGGCCGCGGAGTTCGACACGCGCTACTACGTCGCCGGGCTCGATCCGCTCTCCGACGCCGAGCTCACCGCCGTCACCGACTACCTCCGCGCGGCCGAGAACCCCGCCGCCGCCCCGCTCGCCTTCACCCTCACCGGACGCCTGCCGGATGACCGCGCCTCCGCCTTCCGCAAGCAGCTCGCCGACGCCAAGCTGCCTGATCTCCGCGCCCTCGCGACGAAGTGAACCCGTTTTGTTTGCCGGACCACTCCCCATGCCATCCACTGCCAAGAAACCCGCCCTCTCCCACACCGCGAACATCATCCCCCTCGGCCCCGCGGACGACGACCTCACGCTCCACGTCCTCGCGCAAGACCAGACCAGCTACCTCCTCGTCCACCACGGCCGCAGCATCCTCATCGACTGCCACAGCGCCGCCATGCGCTCCTGGATCGCCTCGCGCGGCCTGCCGATGCCGGAGATGATCCTTCACACCCACGTCGGCCCCGAGCACTGCCGCGAGGCCGACTTGTTCCCCGACGCCCGCATCCTCGTCCCCGCCGGGCTGGAGGACGCCGCCGCCGACAACGAGGCCTACCGCAAGGCCGCCCGCCCCGTCTGGGACCACCCCGAGGACTGGCCCACCACCATGGGGCGTGAGCGCTACGGCGTCGCTGGCTGCCCGGTCATCCTCGCCCCCGAGAAACCCCTGCGCATCGCCGGCTCCTTCAAGGCCGGCGAACGCATCGATTGGCAGAACCTCTCGCTCGAGGTCGTCCCCCTCCCCGCCCACGGCTTCTACTCCGTCGGCCTGCTCCTCCGCCGCGGCGGCTCGCCCAAGCCCATCGCCCTCTTCATCGGCGACCTCTTCCGCCACGGCCCGCACCTGGTCGACATCCACAACCTCGAGACCAGCTACGGCCAGAACTCCTCGGGAAAACCGCCTCCCTCGGCGCCACGCTCTTCCTACCCTCCACCGGGCCAATCATCCCCGACGGCCCTGCCCAGGCCCGCAAACTCGCCGCGATGATCCTCGACCTCAAGGACGCCTATGGCTGGTCCTCCGGCAAGTTCAAGCCAGCGAAAAAGCAGGACTACCCCGCACTCGGGCGCTACATCCGCCTCTTCGAGGGCGTCTACCAGATCAACAACTTCGGCAACTGCATCCTCTTCATCGACAAGCAAGGGCGCGGCCTGATGGTCGACCCCGGCCCGTGCGACTACGAAGCCCCCGGCCGCGAGCAACGCTTCATCGACGATCTCATGCTTTTGGAGAAGGAGGCCGGCCTGAAGAAGATCGAGGTCGCCCTGATCACGCACTTCCACGGCGACCACGTCGACATGGTCCCCGAACTCCGTCGCCGCTACCCCGGCTGCCGCGTCGCCGCGTGGGACGTCGTCGCCCGCGTGATCGAGTCTCCCGCCGACTTCCCCTACGCCTGCCGGCTGCCTTGGTACAACATCGGGCAGGATCAGGTCCACGTCGACGACGTGCTCTGCCGCTCGAAGCCGTACTTCTGGAACAAGGTGCGGATCGACTCGATCCATCTGCCGGGCCACTGCTACGCCCACGCCGCCTACCTGCTCGAGTTCGCCGGGCAGCGGATCGCCATCACCGGCGACACCGTGCAGAGCCGCGGCGGCCCCGACGGCCTGGGCTTCACCATCTGCAACGACAGCGTGCCCGACGACCGCCGCGGCTCGCTGCTCGCGTACCGCAACCTGCTCGCCCACGACATCGACTTCAACATCGGCGGCCACGGCTCTCACTTCGCCCGCCCCCGCCCGCTCTACGCCGAGAGCGTCCGCCGCATCGAGCACGCGCTGCCGTTCCTCAAGGCCTTGGTGCCCGAGGGGGACCTCGACCGGGCGTGTTTCCGGCCGTGGTTCCCGAGGCTGCAGCCGATCGATTGAGCGGCGAAATCAATTCGACGAAATCGACGGCCAATTGGCTGAACTTTTCTCGTTTGCCTTCCCCATCGCAGGCCCGCGGAGCTCACTCCGCGCCGAAGGGGACTAGCACGACGGTGCACTGCAAGGCGGCGTGGGCGCAGACGCAGCCTGAGCTGGCTTCGGGAATGGCGACCAGGCCGCCTGCGGGGATGATGTTGATGAGGCAGCCGGGGCGGATGCCCAGGAAGTTGCCGCTGCTGCGGCCGGTGCCGACATCGAGCATGCCCACTCCGCCGTTGCGGTAGAAGAGCGTGCTGGCTGAGGCCGACATCTGGCCGCAGGCGCCGGCACGGGCGGCCGACCAAGGCTGGGAGCGGGGGTCGGCGACCATGACGGGCTGGCCGGTCTTGAGGTGGACGGCCTTGGGGCGGGCGACGAGCCAATCGTTGACCAGCACGGGGCGCACGACGTTGCCGATGGCCTGGTTCCAGAGGAGCGAGCCATCCTTGGCCGAGAGGGCCAGGGCGCGGCGTTTGTCGTCATTTTCGCCGGGCCGGCCGTAGGCGTTGTAGGAGCCGTAGAAGACCAGGACATCGTGCTTGGAGGCGGAGCAAAGGTTGTTGCTCCATGAGCCGCAGCCGGAGAGGTCGACCTCGCGGGCCCAGAGTTCCTTGCCCGTGGAAAGGTCGAGGGCGACGGCGGTGTGGCGGAGGGGCTCGGGCTCGGGCGGCGGGGGCGGGGCGTCCTCGCCGTCGGGGTGATCGTCATCGTCGGCCTTGGCCTTGGCGGCCTTCACGGGCTCGGACTTGGGCGGAGCCTTCCCCAGGCGGCGGTCGCGGTCCAACTGGAGGCGCTCCTCATAGGTCATCACGTGGGGCAGGCTGGTCGCGCCGCGATGCTCGGCGAAGAAGACCCGCCCGCCCGCGACGGCGATGGTGCTGTTGCGGATCGCGCCGGCTGAATGGCGCCACTTGAACCCGCCCGTGGGGATGTCGAAGGCGAAGAGCTCGCGGCTGAACTGGTTGGCGGGCGAGAGGCTGCCCACAAGCGTGTCGCCGACGACCGCGACATAGGCCCAGTCGCCTGCGGAGGCGGCGAGCACCTCGGGCGGCGCGAAGGTGCGGAGCGTCTTGCTTGTGGCGGGATCGAGGTGGAGGCAGTTGCGGCCGATGGCCACGAAGAGGCCGGCCTTGGAGGCGGCGAGGTTGCCGCAGTTGGCGACGACGGTGAGGCGCGCCGCGCCGGGGATTTCGCGTTCCCAGTAGGCCACGCCGTTGTAGGCGTCGAAACACATCAGCAAGGCGCGGTCGCCGGGCTGGCGCAGGCCCTGAAGGTAGATGCGGCCGTCGACGAAGAGGGGCGCCTCGCTGCCGCGGTGCCGCTCCTGCATCTGGTCGGGGCCGGGGTCGCCGTACCAGAGGATGTCCATCTTGCTCATTGGGTTTGCGTCGTCGGAGGAGGAGGTGTTGCCGGCGTCGGCGAACTGGTGGGTCCAGGCGCCCGCGCCGGGGAGCGAGCCGCGGACGAGTTTGGACCATCCGGTCTCGCCGGCAAGCGTGGCGGGGGCGATCGGGCCGGCCTTGGCCCAAGCGGCGCCGGGCGATGCAGTGGCGGCGTAGAGGATGCCGCCGCAGGGCTTGAGGGTGCGAAGGGCCTCGGTGGCGAGGGCCGGGCCTCGGGCGAGTGCCGGGGCGTCGACCACGACGAGGTTGGCGAAATACGGCGGATAGGGCAGCGGTTTGGCGGGATCGGGGGAAACGATGTCGACCACCACGTGGCTGCCGTAGGCCCCCGCGGCGGCGAGAGCCCGGCGGGCGGCGACGGCCTTGGCCTCGTCGAACTCGGCGACATGGACGCGCAGACCGGAGCGCCGGGAGATCTCGAGTGCCAGCGGAGCGGCGTCGGCGGCGATGAGCAGCGCGTAGCCGCGGGAGAGGCCGGTGTCCTTGGCGATGGCGTCGGCCAAGGCGGCGGCGCGGGCGGTGGCGGGCGAGGCGGGGAAGGCATCGAGTGCGGGCCTCGTGGCGGGTGAAGTTGCGGCGGGCGAGGCGGGCAGGCCCGCGCCGAAGCAATGAATCCGGCCGTTGTCGGTGCTCACCATCAGCCGGCCATGGGCGGCAGCCAGGCCCTTGACGAGCCCCTCGACGGTGGCGGTCCAGACCGTCTTGCCGGTCTGTGCGTCGAGGGCGAGGACCTCGTTGGCGCCGCCGACGATGACGTGGGGCCCGGCGACGATCAGCGTCTGGAGGTCGGGGCGGTTGCTGCGCCAAAGGACAGCCTTGGTGGTCGAGTCGACGGCGACGACGGAAGTGGCGCGTTTGGATTCGGCGAGACGGAATTGGCGCGTGGAGGTGGCGACGACCTGTCGGGTCTCGGCGAGGCTGGCCTTGCGGACCCCGTCGGGCGCGAAGCCATTGAGCGTGCCCTGGGTGCCGTAGTAGTAGAGGCCGTCGATGATCACGCCGTAGTCGCCATTGAGAACGCCCTTTCGGCCCTCGATGGGGGCGGGGGTGCCGAGATAAGCGCCGTCCTTGCGGGAGAGGATTTGGGCGGGGGCCCGGCCACGGGGGACGAAGAGATGGTCGGCCGAGGCGACGAGATAGCCTTGGGGAATGGGCGGGACGAATTTCTTGGTGGCGGAGGGCGGGTTGAACATTTTCCAGCGGGACTGGCCGGTCTGGGCGTCGAGGGCCAGGACGGTGGTGTCGCGGGTGGGGAAGAGGCCGGCGCCGCAGTAGGCGACGCCGTTGTCGACGAGAATGTCGGTGCGGACCGGCCAGAGGGACATGACCCGCCCGGCGCCGAGGATGCGGGTGGGCCCGGGCTTGGGGCGGGTGACCCAGACGCGTTGGCCGGTGGCGGCTTGAAGGCAGTAGACGGCGCCGTCGTCGGAACCGGCGTAGATGCGGCCTTGGGAGAAAGTCGGGGCGAGGCGAACCGGGCCGTCGGTGAAGACCGACCAGCGTGAAGCGCCGGTGGCGGCGTCGAGGGCGTGGATGGACTGGTCGACGGAGGACCCGAAGAAGACGGCGTCGCCGGCGAGCGCGACTTGGGTGGCGTCGTCGAAGGTCATCTTGTCGCGTTCGTTGGCGGCGGGCCAGGCACGGGTGGGCGCGGCAGGCGGGGCGTAAGTCCAGAGGTTGGCAAGGGGGAACGGCAGGGCCTCGGCGGCGACGCCGCTGCGCGCGGCGTCGTGCATGAAGGTGGGCCAGTCTTCGCCGAAGGCGACGCCGTGCGACAGGACGAGCAACAAGAGCAGTGCCAGCCGCGGCGCGGAGAGTGAGCGCATCATCGCCGGATTCTAGGCGATGGGGAGGGACAACTGGGGCAAAAGAGGGGACGGACTTGAGCTTGACGATCGGCAACGACTGCGTGCCCGGCGACCGCCGCGGGTCGCTGCTGGCCTACCGCAACCTCCTCGCCCACAACATCGACTTCAACATCAGCGGCCACGGCTCGCACTTCGCCCGCCCCCGCCCGCTCTACGCCGAGAGCATCCGGCGGATCGAGCATGCGCTGCCGTTCCTCAAGGCCCTCGTGCCCGAGGGAGACCTCGACCGGGCATGCTTCAGGCCGTGGTTTCCGAGGGTGCAGCCGATGGATTGAGGTGGGGTTGATTTGGGGGAATGGAGACAGGGTGAATAGGACCTGTCCCTCCCCCCCGTAAGCCCGTTCGCGGCTTGCATCAATCCCAGCAGCATGAACAAGGGGAGAGGCCCGCCACAGGGATCGATCCCCACTTCTCCCGGGCGACTTCATGGCCAAGGCGATGCCGACCAAGCTCATCGTCGTCCTGCTTTCCGTGATGGCAGTGGGTCTTGTTCTGGTCGGCTCTGTCCTCACGCACAGCGGGCCCGTCCATCACATCGACAAAGTCGTCGCCGAGGCCTTGGCGACACGGGTTGGAACTGAGTGGAGCGAGGCCATTCATTTCACAATCTCGGCTCTGCTGTTTTGAGGCTGTTTGCTGTTGTTCTGGATCGGCAGCATCGGTGTTTTCGGCCTGGCATTGCGCGTGTACGGGCACTACCAGCTCGACGAGGCCCCCATTCCCGGAAGCACCCCCGCCCCCGGAGCCGAGCTCGGACCCGCCTCCAGATCTGGAATGCCCCACCAAAACAGGACTGAAGAAGAGAATCGCCCGTCCGATTGACGCGGGCGATTGCTTCAAGGCGTTCTCTTGCGGGATTCAAATCGTTCGCGCCGCCCGACCATTGCAGGGCATGGAAACGACGTCATACTCCCATGACGATCCCCGACATGCCTCCGCCCGAGTTGCCACCAATGCGTCTTGCCATCCTCCATCATCGCCCCGGGTTTTCGGATTACATCGCCGAGATATTCAGGACCTGGGGCCTGCCGCTGTTTGATCGGGTCGAGCCGGCCTCCGTTGGCCAGTTGAGTCCGGCCCAAACGCAGGTGCTGGTCTGCCCGGCGGGGTCGGCGACAGGGGCGGTGGCTGACGCGACGGTCGCCTACGCGAAGCGCGGCGGCGTGGTCGTCGCGTGCCTTCCCGACGGGGCCTTGGCGGCGGCGGCGGGGATCGGGCGGGTGTCGGAAAAGGCCGGCCCGCTGCGCCTGCGGGTGACGGGCCGGGTCGTCGCGGGCCTGGCGGGCGAGATGCTGCCGGTGATCGGCACGGCCGCGAATTACACGCGCGGGCAAGATGTGGAAGGGCTTGCGTACCTGGTGCATCCGGGCCGGTGGCAGGACGAGAGCATCGGCATCGCCAGCACGAAGGTCGGGCACGGGCGCATCGTCGCGCTGGCCTTCGACTTGCCCAAGTGCGTCATGCTTCTGCGCCAAGGGGACCCCGACAACGCCGAGCGGATCGCGCCCGAGGGCGCCTGCGCGCGGGCGTCGGGCCTGGCGGCGGAGATCGGGCCGGTCGACTGCGGATGGATCCCCTTCGCCGACCTGTTGGCGCGGCTGCTGGTCGACATCGTCCGCGACGGACTGGGCGGTCCTGTGCCGATGGTCCATCATCTCCCCGGCGAGGCGCCGGCGATGCTGCTCTATTCGGGCGACGAGGACCACGCGCTGGGCGACTGGAACCGGGCCGAGTGCGATTTTTTGACCAAGCACGACGTGCGGATGAACCTCTACATCATCCCCACCGCGACGAACACCACGCCGGCGGACGCGGCCGAGCTGCGGCGGCACCACGACCTGGGGGTCCACCCCGACCTCCGCTCGCTCGACCGCCAGCCGATCCCGCTGCGCGTCGCCGAGTATGACCGTCAGATCCGGCTGTTCACGGAGATGTACGGCATCAAGACGCGCAGCATCCGCAACCACTGCCTGGCGTGGGCGGGCTACCTCGATCTGATCGAGGTGCAGGCCCGGCACGGGATCCGGATGGACGCCAACTGCGTGTCGGCGGCGAACTACTTCAAGCAGCGCGAGCATGCGCCGTACGGCGCGTTCGGCGCGGCGATGCCCATGCGGTTCACCCGGCCCGACGGCTCGCTGATCGACGTGATCCAGCAGCCCACGCAGTTCAGCGACGACCTGCAGCTCAACGACAAGATCGAGTACTCCGCGAAGTTCTCGCCCGAGCAATACGAGGTCATCTTCGCGCGGATGCTCGATGACGCGGCGACGCGGTTCCACACGCCCATCGGCGTGTGCGTCCACCCCACCAACTACGTCACCTATTCGGGCGAGACGGGCAGGATGATGGTGCAACAGGCCCAGCGGCGGGGGATCCCAGTCTGGTCGTACGACCAGTGGTCCGAGTTCTGGGACGCCCGCGACAGTTGGCGGTTCGACGACGTGGGGTGGGACGGTTCGGTCTTGATGCTTCGGGCATCGGGACTTGCGGGGCGCAGCGACCTCTGCATCGCCTTGCCGTGCGAACACCAGTCGAAGCGGCTGAAAAGCGTCCGCATCGGCACCGGCGCGGCTGAGGTTGAGATCCGCATCGTGCAGCGATACGGACGGCCCACGGCGCTGGTGGCGATCGCGCCGACGGATTCGGGCGTGAATGTCAGTGCCGAGTATGCCTGACCTGAATGGCTCGCGGGCCCGGGTGAAGAGGCGGAGCGCGGAAGCGAAAAGCGGAAGCGAGGTAGCCCTGAGCTCTCCCACCTTCTGCTCTCACCTGATTCAACGCGCGATGACCAACGGTTTCAGCCGCCCTCTCCGTTTCGCTCTTCCCAAAATGCATTGCAAGCCCAAGTTGTCTCAATCAAAAAGCCCCTCGGACCAAAGAATCCTGGGAATCGTCAGGTTGGCGCCGATCTTCTTGTTGAGCCGCTCGATGAAATGCGCGGCGAGCGCCGGCGATTCCTGCTCCGCATGTTGATGGATGAAGAAAAAGAGCTTTTGCAGCCCGCCCTTCTTCCAGTAGGAGATCCGCCCGACCCATTCATCGAGGCGAGAACGGTCTAATTCAGGCTTGTTCGCGCCCACCCAGCGTATGAACGCCATCGGGGTCGTCAGCCGCATGTGCATCAGGTCGCGATGGCCCGCCGTGTCGACAAGGACATTCGTGATGCGGCGTGTTTCAAGCAGATGGCAAAGCTTGCTCGAAACGGCCTCGTCGTTGTACCAGTCCGTGTGGCGAAGTTCGATCGCGAGCGGCACTTCGTACGTCCATTTTTCGGCAAACGCCGCCACAAGCCCGAACTCCTGCGGCCCAAAGTTTTCGTGCATCTGCAGGAACACCATTCCCAGCTTCTCGCGCAGGTGCGACATGTTGGCGACGTTGTTTTTGACGATCTCGTCGACGCCCTTCAATCGTTTTTTATGCGAGACCTGTTCTTCGAGCTTGGGAAAGAACCTGAAGCTCTCCGGCACCTTTGCATACCAGCCGTCAAACATCGCAGGGGAAGGCAAGTGATAAAATGTGGCGTTCAACTCGATGCTATTGAACTGCTTCGAATAGTACGTCAGTTCGTCCCCGGCTCCTCTCGGATAGAAATTCTTGAGATCATCCCTATTCCATTTTGCACACCCAACATAGACCTCAAGATCCATTCGCTTCACTGTCTTGCCCAGCACCCTTGCAGTATCTGGATGGTCCGGCGGGATCGTGAAATCGACCGCTCCAAGATCGTCGACTTGCCCGAACTCCATGTGATTCTCCTTGATCGTCCGTATCGCCGGAAGCCGCTGGCCACAAGCGTTCTCCGGGCCTCTTTCAACGCGTCGCCGATCATGCCGAAAACGGGCGAATCCTCGGCGCAGAAAAGGGGACAGGCCTGCTCCACCGCAAACCTCGGCGTTCGGCGCATTTTAGGCCTTGCGCCCTAGCCGTTTGATCCTACCCATGCGGGATGAGCCTCGCACCGCAATCGCCACCTCGGGGGAAGGGTGATCTCGGTGGTCCACAACATCCCAGGCTGTCATCCATTCGGGAGGTTTGCGCCGGAGCATTCTTGGCGCCTTTTCCGTTCCCGGGATCGCCGCGCCACGCGCCGGGGAATTCTTTCAGCTCGCCCGTGGCTCATTGGCGCCGATCGTATCGTGACCTTTTGCGCCATCCGACAACCAGGAAAGATCGATCACGGGCAATAAAAACAACCGCCGCGGGACTGGCCCGCGGCGGTCGTGTGGTCTTCAAATTCTCTGCGACGCCCCGTGAGTCGGAGCCATCATTGCGCCGGGCTCAATACCGGTAGTTGTCCGCCTTGAACGGCCCGTCGTTGGTCACGCCGATGTACTCCGCCTGCTTCTTGGTCAGCTTGGTCAAGCGGGCGCCGAGCTGGTCGAGGTGCAGCCGGGCGACCTTCTCGTCGAGGTGCTTGGGCAGGACGTAGACCTTCCTCTCGTACTTGCCGAGGTTCACGGCCAGTTCGATCTGGGCCAGTGTCTGGTTGGTGAAGCTGTTCGACATGACGAAGCTGGGGTGGCCCGTGGCGCAGCCGAGGTTCAGGAGGCGGCCCTCGGCGAGGATGAGCACGCTGTGCCCGTCGGGGAAGACCCACTTGTCGTACTGGGGCTTGATGTTGACGCGCTTGACGCCGGGGAACTTCTTGAGGCCGGCCATGTCGATCTCGTTGTCGAAGTGGCCGATGTTCCCGACGATCGCGCAGTCCTTCATCTTCTTCATGTGGTCGGCGGTGATGATGTCGACGTTGCCGGTGGTGGTGATGAAGATGTCGGCGGTGCCGATGACGTCCTCGAGGCGGACGACCTGGTAGCCCTCCATCGCGGCCTGCAGGGCGCAGATGGGGTCGATCTCGGTGACGAGCACGCGGGCACCCTGCCCGCGGAGGCTCTGGCAGCAGCCCTTGCCCACGTCGCCGTAGCCGCAGACGAGCGCGACCTTGCCCGCGAGCATGACGTCGGTGGCCCGCATGAGGCCGTCGACGAGCGAGTGCCGGCAGCCGTAGAGGTTGTCGAACTTGCTCTTGGTCACGCTGTCGTTGACGTTGATGGCGGAGAAGAGGAGCGTGCCCTTCTTCTGCATCTCATAGAGCCGGTGCACGCCGGTGGTGGTCTCCTCGGTCACGCCGCGGCAGTCCGCGGCGACCTTGGTCCAGCGCTGCGGGTCCTGCTTGATGGTCTTGCCCAGCAGGCCGAGCACGATCGCGTATTCCTCGTTGTCAGCCGTCGCGGGGCTGG
>JAPLMQ010000292.1:0-43708 GCA_026386955.1 Planctomycetota bacterium | reverse complement strand
GGCTGGGGACCTTGCCGAGCTTCTCGAACTCGACGCCCTTGTGGATGAGCAGCGTGGCGTCGCCGCCGTCGTCGACGATCTGGTTCGGGCCGAGCCCGCCGCCGAAGTCCAGGGCTTTGTCGGTGCAGTCCCAATACTCCTCGAGCGTCTCGCCCTTCCAGGCGAAGACGGGGATGCCCTTGGGGTTCGCGACGGTGCCCTTGGGCCCGACGGCGATGGCGGCGGCGGCGTGGTCCTGCGTCGAGAAGATGTTGCACGAGGCCCAGCGGACGTCGGCACCCAGGTCGACCAGCGTCTCGATGAGCACCGCGGTCTGGATGGTCATGTGCAGCGAGCCGGTGATGCGCAGGCCCTTGAGGGGCTGCTTCGCGGCGTATTCGCGGCGGACGGACATCAAGCCGGGCATCTCCTTCTCGGCCAGTTCGATCTCCTTGCGGCCCCAGTCGGCCAGCGAGATGTCGGCGACCTTGTACTCGAGCTTGGCGGGCTTGGACTTGTTCACTTTGGGTTTGGACATCAGCGAGGTCATCTTCGTCTCCTCAAGGGTGTGGCAAGGGGGTTGGGGGTCTGTTCAGAGGCCGATGGAATGGTCAGGGCTTGTTGACGGAGGCATTTCCGGGGGCGGTTCCGGTCGAGAGCATCAGGGCCGGGCCCTTGACGTTGGGCTCGGGGGGCAGCGGGCGGGTGGTGGATCGCGTGAACCCGGCCTCGCGCAGGAGCGAGGCCATCTCGGGCTCCCCGAAGCCCATCGAGGCCTGCCCCATCTGCCGGCGGAAGTCCTCGCGGTCGTGCGGGAGCAGGTCGACGATGATCGCCTTGCCGCCCGGGCGGAGGATGCGGGCCATCTCCTTGAGCACGGCACGGGGCTCGGCGACGTAGGAGAGGACGAGCACGAGCAGGGCCGCGTCGCACTCGCCGTCCTGGATCGGGATGGCCTCGAGCGAGCCGCGGCGGAGGTCGAGGTTCTCCAAGCCGCCGGCGCGCTTGCGGGCGGCGCGGAGCATCGCGCCGGACTGGTCGACGCCGATGACGCGCCCGACGTGCGGGGCGAGCTCGGCCGCGAGGGTCGCGGTGCCGCAGCCCAGGTCGGCGACGGTCCAGTCGGAGGGGAGCAGCGCGAGCATCGCGTGGCGGGCGAAGGATTGGCCGTAGAGTTCGCCGCGGAGGCGGTCCCACTCCCCTGCCGCGCCGGCGAAGAAGCGCTGGGCGTCGTCCTGGCGCTCGGTCAAGCGGCGCTCAAGGCGGAGGCTGTCCTGCCTGCAGGTCGCCCAGGCCTCCGTCTGCTCGCGGGCGAGCAGCCAGAGCCGGCGGGCGGGCGTGGCGAGTTCGTCGAGCGACATCGCGTAGAGGTTGGCCGTGCCGTGGCGGCGGTTGACCGTCCAGCCCTGGTCGGCGAGGACCTTCAAGTGCCGGCTGACCGTCGACTGCGGGAGTTGCAACACCTCGCAGAGCTCGGCGACGCCCAGCTCCTGCCGCTCGACGAGGCGGAGGATCCGCAGGCGCGTCGGGTCGGACAGGCCGTCCATCCAGGAGAGGATGGCGTCGGGTTGGAGGTCGCTCTTAATCATCCGTGTATCCGGATGGAAGGTTAGATGATGTGTCGCCGCCGGTCAACCCCCAGGCCCGCGCAAAACGCGGGCGCGGCGCGCGGCGGCGACGTTATCATTCCCCCATGGCCGATCCGACCATCCTCATCACCGGCGCCGCGGGCTTCATCGGCTCGAACCTCGCCGACGCCCTGCTCGCCCGCGGGCTCAACGTCGCGGGCCTCGACAACTTCTGCGACTTCTATCCCGAGGCGCGCAAGCGGGCGAACCTCCAGTCGGCGATGGCGAACCCGCGCTTCGACCTGGTCGAGGCCGACCTGCGCGACAGGCCCGCCGTGCTCGAGGCCTTCTCGCGCCACAAGCCGGCGGTGGTCGTCCATCTCGCCGCGATGGCGGGCGTGCGGCCGAGCATCGAGAACCCGTCGTACTACGCGGCGGTGAACGTCAGCGGCACGGTCAACGTGCTCGACGCCGCGGTCGCCCACGGGACGACCAAATTCCTCTTCGCCTCGAGCTCGAGCGTCTACGGCAACAACCCCAAGACGCCCTTCGCCGAGGAGGACAACGTCGACCACCCGATCAGCCCCTACGCCGCGACCAAGAAGGCGGGCGAGCTGATCTGCCACACCTATTGGCACATCCACCGGCTGCCTGTCGTCTGCCTGCGGTTCTTCACGGTCTTCGGCCCGCGGCAGAGGCCCGACCTGGCGATCAACAAGTTCCTCCGGCTAATCGGCAGCGGGCAGACCGTGCCGATGTTCGGCGACGGGTCGACGAGCCGGGACTACACGTTCGTGGGCGACATCGTCGCGGGCATCTCGGCCGCCATCGAGGGCTGCACGCCCGAGCGCGGCCACCGCGTCTACAACCTCGGCGGGAACCACCCCGTGAGCCTGCGCGAGCTGATCGAGACGGTCGAGCGCGTGGTGGGCAAGCCGGCGAAGATCGAGCGGCTGCCCATGCAGCCCGGCGACGTCGAGCGCACGTGGGCGGACCTTTCGCGCAGCGGCGCGGAGCTGGGGTACCGCCCCGTGACGACGCTGGAGGAGGGGATCTCGCGGCAGTGGGAGTGGATGAGGAAGTCGGGGTTGTGAGCGCGTGAGGCGCGTTCGTACACGAGTCAGTCAGTGCGGTTTCTCTTTCACCGCGTTGCGGTTCCACGACGGAACCTCCACCACGATCGGGCCCGCGCCCTGGATCACGCTCTGGCAGGCGAGCCGGCTCGTGCGGCGGAGCGCGGGGGCTTCCTCCACGCGGTCCATCTCGTCGTCCTGGGCCTCGCTCAGGCTCTTCATCCCCTCGTTGATGTAGACGTGGCAAGTCGAGCAGGCGCAGACCCCGCCGCAGGCGTGCTCGATGTTGATGCCGTTCTCCATGGCAACGTCGAGCAGGTCCTGCCCCTTCCCGGCCATGAGGTGGATCTCGCGCGCGTCGCCGCCCGTCAGGGACTGGGGGTCCTGCAATAGGAAGGTCACGGGCACGACGGCCGGGGCCTTGGGTTCGTCGGAGTGCTTGCGGTGCATGGGATCAGGCCTTGAGAACGAGCCTTGGAAGCGGGTACGCGATCGTAGGCGGCTCATTCGTCCGGGACCGTCGTCGGGTCGGGGCGGTAGAGCCTCGTCTCGAAGGCCCAGAGCTTCTCGGTGAAGTTCCCGCCGGCCTCGACGGGCTTGCCGTTGCGGGCGGAGGCGAGGGCCATGTGGGTCTTGGCGTCGACGTTGTCGAGCAGGCTGACGAGGATCGCCTCGGGAGTGGAGGGGAGCTTGAGGGCGCCGAACTCGGGCTTGCCGTGGTGCGAGAGGATGATGTGGTGCAGCACCATCAGCACCGACTTGGGGATCGGCTTGCCCATCGCGGCGGAGTCGTCGGCCTTGCGTTGCAGCCAGATCACGCCGCGGGCGATATGGCCCACAAGCTGCCCGTCGTCGCTGTAGCCCAGCCCGGCCTCCCAGGTCAGCTCCTCGCACTTGCCCAAGTCGTGCAGGAAGAGGCCCATGACGACGACGTCGGGGTTGATCTTGGGGTAGAGCGGACAGACCGCCAAGGCCAGGCGCATCAGCGCGAGCGTGTGCTCGAGCAGCCCGCTGATGAAGGCGTGGTGCAGCGTCTGGGCGGCAGGGGCGCGCTTCAACTTCTCCATCAGCTCGGCGTCGCCCAGGTACATCTCCGCGAGGGCCTTGAGCGAGGGGTCCTTCATCGCGCGGAGGATGGCCTGCACCTCCTTGAGCATCGCTTCGGGGTCGTACTCCGAGGCGGGGAGCAGGTCGGCCAGCTCGTTCGCGACCGGCCTGTGGGGCCTGATCTGCTGGATGATGATCTGCATCTCGCCTTGGTAGGGCTGGGTCTGCCCCTGGATCCAGACGAAGCCGTCGGTGGGGAGGGAGTTGAAGATCTCCTCGGTGGTGTTCCACATCCGCGCGGGGGCGCGCCCGGTGCGGTCGGCGAGCAGGCATTTGATGAACGGCTTGCCGTTCTTGGTTTGCCCAAGTTGACAGTTCTGGATGGCGAAAACCGCCTCCAGGACTTGGTTGGGCAGGAAATCGCGGATGAATATGCGCTGCGGCAAGATGCTGCCCTCGGTTTGGACGTGAAACTCACGAAGCGGTGCGCGCATGTTACCCCGCCCCGCGGAACCCGTCGATGGCGTGATTCCCGCGCGATCCTTACAATCTCGCCCATGTCAGACGACGAAAAAGAAATCCTGCTCGACATCTCCGAGCCCGACGAGGCCGTGATCCGCACCCTCTGGACCATGCCCGGCGACCTGCTCATGCTCGGCGCCGGCGGCAAGATCGGCCACGGCCTGGCGCTCATGGCCAAGCGGGCCTTCGAGGCAGGCGGCAAGAAGAACCGCGTCCTGGCGGTCTCCCGCTTCACCTCGCCCGAGTCGCGGGCCGCCCTCGAGGCCGACGGCATCACCACCATCTCCTGCGACCTCTCCGACGTCGACGCCGTCCAACGGCTCCCCGACGCCTCGGACATCGTCTATCTCGCGGGACAGAAGTTCGGCACATCGTCTGCGATGTCGCTGACGTGGATGCTCAACACCGTCGTCCCCGGCGTGGTCGCGCGGCGGTGGCCCCAGAGCCGGATCGCCGTCTACTCCAGCGGCAACGTCTACCCCTTCACCGCCGTGGACTCCGGCGGGCCCGATGAATCGGTCGCCCCCGAGCCCATCGGCGAGTACGCCCAGTCGGTCCTCGGGCGCGAGCGCATCTTCGAGCACTATTCCCGCACGCTGGGCACGAAGGTCTGCACCATCCGCCTGAACTACGCGAACGAGCCGCGCTACGGCGTGCTGGTCGACCTCGCCGCCAAGATCCAGGCGGGGCAGGCGATCGACCTCGCGCAGGGCTACGTCAACATCGTCTGGCAGGGCGACTGCAACCGCATCACCCTCCGTTCGTTCGAGATCGCCGAGTCGCCCCCGCGCGTCCTCAACCTTGCGGGGCCCGAGACGCTCGCGGTGCGCGACCTGGCAACCCGCCTGGGCGAGGCCTTGGGCGTCAAGCCGATCTTCGAGGGCAGGCCCGCCAAGACCGCGCTGCTCTCGAACTCGACATTCTGCTGGTCGAACTTCGGCCCGCCGCGAACCAGCGTCGACACGATGATCGAGCGCGTCGCCGCCCACCTGAAGGCCGGCGGGCGCACGATGGGCAAGCCCACCCACTTCGAGGCCCGCGACGGGAAGTTCTGACCCCCGGAGACCCCCGGGGGATCGCGCCTTGAGACATCCGCACAAGACTTGACGACTTGAGTCGCCAATCCTTGTGAACCGTACAATTCCTCGTGAATCCCTTGTGTTGATCGATCTTCCACCTGGATGGAAGCCCCGCCATGCCTTCGTCCCCCATGCCCTCCGCCGCCGTGCTGGCCTCCATGCAGCAGGGCGTCTGCATCCCGGCCCAGCCCCTCGCCCTCAACGCCCAGCGCAAGCTCGACGAGCGCCGGCAGCGGGCCCTGACCCGCTACTACATGGCCGCGGGCTCGGGCGGCCTGGCCGTCGCCGTCCACTCGACGCAGTTCGAGATCCGCCTGCCCCAGCACGGCCTGCTCAAGCCCGTTTTGACGCTTGCGCTGGAGGAGATCCGCCGCTTCGAGAAATCCTCGGGCAAGACGATCATCAAGGTCGCCGGCGTCTGCGGGCAGACCGCACAGGCCACCGCCGAGGCCAAGCAGGCGATCGACCTGGGCTACGACATGGGGTTGCTCAGCCTGGGCGCGATGTCGAAGGCCGGGGACGACGAGCTGATCGCCCACTGCAAGGCCGTCGCGGAGATCACCCCCGTCGTGGGCTTCTACCTCCAGCCGAGCGTCGGTGGGCGCATCTTGCCCGCGAGCTTCTGGCGGCGCTTCGCCGAGATCCCCAACGTCGTCGCGATCAAGATGGCGCCGTTCAACCGCTACCAGACCATCGACGTCGTCCGCGCCGTCGCCGAGGCGGGGCGGGCCCTGGGCGTCGCCGGCCCGCTCCCGGGCGCGGGCAACTCCGCGATCAACAAGGACGGCATCGCCCTCTACACCGGCAACGACGACAACATCGTCGCCGACCTCTTGGGCGACTGGACCTTCCAGGTGGGCGACAAGCGGGTCACGCAGCGCGTCGTCGGCGGGCTGCTGGGCCACTGGGCCTGCTGGACCAAGAAGGCCGTCGAACTGCTGCAGAAGTGCCAGTGGGCCAACAACTCCGCGGCCGCGGGCGCCTCGGGCAACATCCCGATCAACCTGATGGAGATCAACCGCCAGGTGACGGACATGAACGCCGCGATGTTCGACCCCGCCCACTCCTTCCACGGCTGCATCCCCGGGATGCACGAGATTCTCCGCCGCCAAGGTTTGCTCGAGGGCATCTGGTGCCTCAACCCTGCCGAGGTCATGTCGCCCGGGCAGGCCGACGAGCTCACCCGCGTCTGCAAGGCCTACCCGCATTTGGTCGACGACGACTTCGTGAAGGCCAACCTTGATTCGTGGTTGAAGTGATTCCCATGCCCAAGGTCCTCGTCACCGCCGTCGTCCCCTCCGCCCACCTCGCGCTCCTGAAGGGCGTGGCCGAGATCACCATCGGCGGCGAGGGCGAGGCGCTCATGCCGCGAGACCGGATGCTCGCCGCGGCGCCGGGCTTCGACGCGATCATCAACCACGGCGAGGTCCGCGTCGACGCCGAACTGCTCGACCGCTGCCCCCGCCTGCGCATCGTCGCCAACGCCGCCATCGGATACGACAACCTCGACGGCTCGCTGATGGCCAGCCGGGGCGTCTGGGGCACCAACGCCCCCGACGCCTTCACCGACGCCACCGCCGACGCGACCTTCGGCCTGCTCCTGGGCGTCGTCCGCAAGATCGCCCTGGGCGACCGCTACGTCCGCGCGGGCAAATGGACGGGCATGCGCCTCGACGCCTGGGAGGGCATACTCCTCCGCGGGCGGACCCTCGGGCTGGTCGGCTACGGGAAGATCGGGCAGGCCGTCGCGCTGCGGGCCAAGGCCTTCGGCATGCGCGTGATCTACCACCGCGCCAGCCCGTCGACGACGCCCGAGCCCGATCGCCGGGACCTCGACACGCTGCTCGCCCAGAGCGACGTCGTCTCGCTCCATGTCCCGCTGACCGCGACGACGAAGCACCTGATCAATGCGGAGCGCTTGGCCAAGATCAAGCCCGGGGCGATCCTGGTCAACATGGCCCGTGGCAAGGTCGTGGACGAGGAGGCGATGGTCGCGGCCCTGCTTTCGGGCAGGCTGGGCGGCGCGGGGCTCGACGTCTTCGAGCACGAGCCCAAAGTCCACGACACGCTGAAGACGTTGGATCAAGTGGTGCTCGCGCCGCATCTGGGCGGAGCCACGGCCGACAGCCGGTTCGACGCGCGGACGCTCTGCTGCAAGAACGTCGCCGCGGTACTGCGCGGGGAGCGGCCGCTGACGCCGATCAATGAGGCGAAGAGGTGAGGCGGGTGCGTGGGGCTCGGCCTGTCTTGTTAGCCGGACGCGCAAGCGACGGATGCGCGGACCAGCATTTCCGGGCACGCCCGGGCCTCGCGATCGATTCCAACGAAATTAAAATCGCGACTGTTGATTCGCACGTGTCGGCGAGTCAGGCATGTGCTCGCAAACATTTGAATCGCGCATCCGTCGCTTGCGCGTCCGGCTAACAAATGCCCCCGCCCTGCCTCACTTCGGAATCTGCTCCGCGAACTTGCGCTTGAACTCGTCGAGGCTCGCCACGCCTTGGGGCAGCGTCGCCTCGTCGACCAGCAGGACGGGGATGCCCTCGCGAATCGGGTAGCGCAGGCCCCCCACTGTCGCGACGAGTTCCTCGCCCTCCAGCCGGAGGGGCGAGCGCGTCAACGGGCAGACAATGATCTTGAGGAGTTCGGGATCGATTTTCGGGGAAGCAGAAGACATTCTGAAAGTCTAACAAACCAAAAACCCAGGCACCGCAGTGCCTGGGCTTTCGCATGCAAAAAAGAGCGTCCTCAGGTCGCCGGCAGGTTCACGCGCTCGATCTCCGCGCCCAAGGCCTGCAGCGTCAGCTCCATCTTCTCGTACCCGCGGTCGAGGTGGTAGACGCGGTTGATGGTCGTGGTGCCCTTGGCGCCCAGCCCGGCGATGACCAGGCCCGCCGAGGCGCGGAGGTCGCTCGCCATCACCTGCGCCCCCTCGAGGCGTTTCACGCCGCTGACCATCGCGCTGGTGCCGGTGCGCATGATGTTGGCGTTCATGCGCAGCAACTCGGCCACGTGCATGAACCGGTCGGGGAAGATCTTCTCGGTGATGATCGAGTTGCCGTCGGCCAAGCAGAGCAGGGCCGTGAGCTGGGCCTGCAGGTCGGTGGGGAAGCCGGGGTAGGGCTGGGTGACGACCTGGACGGACTCCAGCCGGCGGGCGGAGAAGACGCGGACGACGTCGCGCATCCGGTCGCCCGGCGCGGGGTTCTTGCTCCCGTCGGGGAGGATCGACTCCACGCCGATGCCCACCTCTTCAAGCCGGTCCATCACGGCGGTGAGCGTGTCGGTGGGGAAGTTCTCCAGCACGACGTCGCCGTTGGTGATGGCGGCCGCCATGATGTAGGTCCCCGCCTCGATGCGGTCGGCCATGACGGTGTAGTCGGCCCCGCGCAGCTTCTCCACGCCCTCGATGGTGATGCGCGGGCTGCCCGCGCCGGTGATCTTGGCCCCCATCGCGTTGAGCATGTTGGCGAGGTCCTCGACCTCCGGCTCGCAGGCGGCCGACTCGATGATCGTCGTCCCCTCCGCCAGGACGGCGGCGCTCATGACGTTGTCGGTCCCCAGGACGGTCGACCCGAAGGGGCCGCCCAGGAAGACGCGCCCGCCCTTGAGCTTGCCGCCCGGCGCCTCGGCGACGATGTAGCCGCCCTCGTTGTGGATCTGGGCGCCCAAGGCGCGGAGTCCGCGGAGGTGGAGGTCGACCGGGCGGTCGCCGATGTTGCACCCGCCGGGCATCGAGACGCGGGCCCTGCCCCGCTTGGCGAGCATGGGCCCGAGCACGCAGATGCTGGCCCGCATGGTGCGGACGATGTCGTAGTGGGCCTCGATCGGCTCGGGGTTGGTGACGGTGATCCGCAGCGTCTTCGTCGCGGGGTCCTTCCCCTTGGCGAGCGTGCAGCCCAGCGACTCGAGCAGGCGGTTCATGTTCCCGATGTCGGAGAGGTCCGGCACGTCGTGGAGGGTCACGGCGTCGTCGGTGAGCAGAGCCGCCGCGAGGAGCGGCAGGCAGGCGTTCTTGGAGCCGTTGATGCGGACCCGGCCGCGGAGGCGCTTTCCGCCGTGGATGACGAATGCGTCCATGTGAGGGATTGATCCACCGAAAGAGGAGGGAGTCGTGGAGCGAGAGCGATCCGCATGAGCATCGGCAAAAAACGAGGGCAGGCTGCAAGAACGACGGCATTCGGGCCCACCAGCCTGCGCAGTCTGACCGCGAGGCGCGTTCAGCGTCGCGTTCATGGTAAAAAGAGGCCCTCGCCCGCGACGCCTCCAGCCCGGCGCTGCGCAGGACTCTAGTGCAGGACCCCGACCATGACCACGCCCGCCCACGCCACCCTCCCGCCCGACATGCTCCACCTCATCCGCGACATCCCCGACTGGCCCAAGCCCGGCATCCTCTTCAAGGACATCACCCCCCTGCTTCGCAACCCCTCGGGGCTGGCGATGGCGGTCGAGATGATGGCCAACCCCTTCCGGGGGCAGAAGATCGACCTGGTCGTCGGAGCCGAGAGCCGGGGGTTCATCTTCGGCACCGCCATCGCCCAGTCGCTCTCCGCCGGGTTCGTGCCCGTCCGCAAGCCCAAGAAGCTGCCGCACACGACCCACGCGATGGAATACGACCTGGAGTACGGCACCGACCGCGTGGAGATGCACGTCGACGCCATCCTCCCCGGGCAGCGCGTCCTGCTCGTCGACGACCTGCTCGCCACGGGCGGGACCATGGGGGCCTGCTGCCGGCTGGTCCACAAGCTCGGGGGCGAGATCGTCGGACTGACCGTCCTGATCGAGCTGACCTTCCTTCCGGGGCGCAAGAGCCTCGCCGGGTTCGGCGACGTCCATTCCGTCGTCCGCTACTGAGCCGCCCCGCCCATGCCCCGACGCGCCAAGCGCAATTCGCCCGCCTCCGAAAGCCAGTGGGAACTCACCCAGCGGCCGCTCCAGTCGCTCTGGTTCCTCCTGCCGCTGATTCTTTTCTACGAGTTCGCCCTGCCCTTCTACGGGCACGACGCCACCCGCCACGTCTCCGACGACATCTACGCCCGCCGGCTCCTCTCCGAGTTCTTCCAGCTCTTCGGCGTCACCTCGTATTACCTGCCCGGGCTGATCGTCGTGGCCGTGCTGCTCGGCCAGCACTTTTACCGCCGCGACCCCTTCCTCTTCCGCCCCACGCTCTACCTGATGATGGCGATCGAATCCGTCGGCTACGCCTTCCCGCTCTTCGTCTTCCTGATCGTCCTCGCCAGCCACCTCGACCTGCAGGCCTTCGCCGCCGGGACCAGCGCCCCCGCGCTGAGCTGGCAGGCGCGGATGGTCTTCAGCATCGGCGCGGGGATCTACGAGGAGATGCTCTTCCGCCTGCTGGCGGTGGCGCTGATCTACCTGATCACCATCGACATCATGGGCCTGCCCAAGCGGGTGGGCGTGGTCTGCGCGATCGGCATCTCGGCGGTGCTCTTCGCCCTCTACCACTTCTCCGACCGCAACCCCTTCGACATGGGCAAGTTCATCCAGCTCACGGTCGCGGGCGTCTACCTCGCCTGCGTCTACGTCCTCCGCGGCTTCGGCGTGGTCGTGGGCACGCATGCCGCGTACGACGCGATGGTCGTCATCGCCTACACGCTGGAGCACCGGGACTGAGGCCCGCTCTCGCTGTGATCTCCCGCTACGCGCGATCCGCTCACTTCATGCACCAGCCGAAGAGGGCCGCCCATTCCATGCGCTGCAGCTCGACCAGCGCCTTGGGCGCCTCGCCGCGGCCGTGGGCGGCCTCGGCCTTCTTCACCAGCTCGCGGGCGTTGTAGCCCTCGCCGCCCGGGTTGCCCGCGATCACGTCCATCACCGGGTGGGCCCCCGTCCGCCCGAACCAGTAGCCGCTGTTGGAGAAGTCGCCCTCGCGCCGGTGCATGATCGCGTGCCAATAGCAGAAGGTCGAATCGTCCTCGTGCTTCTGGCTGATCTTGTGGCTGCGGTCGAGGTCGTCGACGTAGAGCCAGAGCCCCGCGGCCGCCCCCTCGCGACCGGCCAACTCGGGGTCGGCCAGCGCCCGCTCGACTAAGGCGACATGCTCCGTGGACGGCTTGTCGGCCACCACCAGCCGGGCCATCGCGAGTTCGGGGGGCAACGCGGCGAAGAGCGCCTTCAACGCCACCAGCGGGGGAGTCTTGCTTGTCATCGGGTCCGCTCCTCTGTCTTTCAAATGCCTGTAATTCCCCGACGAACCACGTCCGCTCAGCCCAATCGGCGGCCATTCCGCTCCGCGAGGGCCCGCATGTCGTACGCGAAGGCGGCCAGCGAGGAGTCCGAGTCCTGCCCGTACTGCGTGCCGAACCACTCGCCGCTGAGGTAGCCGTCGAACCCCTTGGAGCCCAGCGCGCGGAACATCGCGTCCATCGGCAGGTCGCCATGGTTCAGCGGCTTGATGAGGACGACCTCGGGCTTGCCCACGGCATCATGAAAATGCGTGTGGCGGACCAGGTCGCCCAGGGCCTTGAGCGTCTCGTCGAGCGTCTCGCCGTTGCGGTACGGGTGCATGTTGTCGTAGTTGATGCCGACCGAGGAATGGCCCGCGAGGAGGACGGTCGCCGCGACGTCGGCCGCCTTGCTGAACGAGTCGTGCGTCTCGAGCCAGAGCTCCACGCCCGCCGCCGCGGCCCGCTCCGCCGCCTTGCGCAGCCGCCCGGCGACCAACTCGTGCGCCGCCTTGCCCGTGACGCCCGCGGGCAACGGCCCGCAGAAGACGCGCAGGCCCGGGCTGCCCAAGTCGCGGGCGAGGTCGATCCGGGCGGGGGCCTCCTCGAGCGACTTGTCGGTGGCGAACTGCAGGCTCGTCGCGATGCAGCAGGCGGAGATGCCCGCATCCGACAGCCGGGCCTTGGCCTCGCGCCGCGCGGCGGGCGTCGCAGTGGCCTCGACGCCATGGGCGTGCTGGGCGTCGGTGCGGAACTCAATCCCGTGGTACCCGTGCCGGACCGCCCCGGCGATCACCTGCTCGAGCGACCACTTTTCGCACGCAAAGGTCATGAACGACAGTTTCATCGGCCGGCTCCAGGCATTCGTTTGGATCAACCCCACTCAGTCCCCAAGCCTAGGCACCGCGTGCCCGGGTTTTCGCGCAACTCCGCGCAACGTAGAGCCGCGCCCCCGCGCGGTCAAGCATTGAAGACCCGGCACCGTCATGCACGCCGCCCTTCCGATATAATGCCCGGCTTCCGCTTTTTCAAAGGATCATGCTGTGTCCCAGACCCCGTCGCGGCCCAAGAAGATCTGGTTGAACGGCAAGCTCGTCCCCCCACAGGACGCGACCGTCAACGTCTACGACCACGGCCTGCTCTACGGCGACGGCGTCTTCGAGGGCATCCGCATCTACAGCGGGCGCATCCTCAAATGCGCCACCCATCTCGCCCGCCTCTACGAATCCGCCAAGGCGATCCGCTTGGTGATCCCCTACTCCCCCGCGCAGCTCACCGCTGCGATGCGCGATCTCATCAAGGCCAACGACCGCCAGAACGGTTACATCCGCCTCTGCGTCACCCGCGGCGTGGGCTCGCTGGGCCTCAACCCCAACACCTGCGAAACCCCCAGCGTCTTCATCATCGCCGACGGCATCTCCCTCTACCCCGCCGAGATGTACCAGAACGGCATGTCGGTCATCACCGCCTCGACGATCCGCAACCACCCTGCGGCCCTCTCCCCGCGCATCAAGAGCATGAACTACCTCAACAACATCCTCGCGAAGATCGAGGCGATCGACGCCGGGGTGCCCGAGGCCGTCATGCTCAACCACCTGGGCTACGTCGCCGAGTGCACGGCCGACAACATCTTCCTCGTCCAGGACCGCAAGAGCGGGCCCGTGCTCCGCTCCCCGCCGCTCCACGCCGGGGCGCTCGAGGGCGTGACCATGAACATCGTGCTCGGGCTGGCAGCCAAGGCGGGCATCCCCATCGAGCGGCACGACCTGACCAAGCACGACCTCTACGTCGCCGACGAGATGTTCCTCACCGGCACCGGGGCCGAGGTCGTGCCCGTGACCGCCGTCGACGGGCGGTCGATCGGCACGGGCAAGCCGGGCAAGACCACGCAGAAGCTCATCCAGGCCTTCCGCAAGCTCGTCGCGAAGAACGCGCCGGAGGATTGATCCGCGCGGCGCGTTCGTTCCCCTCGCGCTCCGTGTGATGCTTCGACACCCAAAGCCCAGGCATTGCAATGCCTGGGTTTTCGTTTCTTTCAACGAACCAACCGCCCCATGCCCGTCGCCTACGAAAACCTCGCCTTCCTCACGCCCGGCACCCCCGGCATCGGCGGCGCGATCAAGCAGCGGCCCGAGGATTTCCTCGTCGACGAGCAGCCGCTCTACGAGCCATCCGGCACGGGCGAACATCTCTTCCTCCTCGTCGAGAAGACCGGCCTGACCACCAGCGACGTCCTGCGCCGGCTCGCCCGCGTCTTCCGCGTCCGCAACTCCGAGATCGGCTACGCGGGCCTGAAGGACAAGCACGCCGTCACCCGCCAGCACTTCTCCGTCCGCCTGCCCAACCCCGCCCACGACGCCGAGCTGCTCGCCCACGCCGAGTCGCCCGGCGTGCGCGTCGCCTGGTCGGCCCGGCACGGCAACAAGCTCCGCCGGGGCCACCTCGCAGGCAACCGCTTCGTCATCCGCATCCGCGACGTCACGCTCGCCTCGGTCATCGGCGCCAAGGCCGTGCTCGACCGGCTCGCGCTCCGCGGCGTCCCGAATTACTTCGGCGACCAGCGCTTCGGCTACCGCGGCGACAACCCCGCGCTGGGCCGGCTCCTGCTCCAAGGCAAGTCGCAGGAGTTCCTCGACCTCATGCTCGGCCAGCCACGCGAGCAGGACTTCCCCGCCACCCGCGCCGGGCGCGAAGCCTACGACCGCCGCGACTACCGCGCCGCCCTCGACGTCTGGCCTCGCCACCTCCGCCACGACCGCCAGGCCCTCGACGCGCTGCGCCAGGGCAAGAGCGCCGACAAGGCCGTGCTCGCGATCGACCAGCAGCAGCGCGATTTCTTCGTCAGCGGGCTGCAGAGCGCGGTCTTCAATGAAGTCCTCCACCAGCGCATCGTCGACACGACCTTCGACCGCATCCTGCCGGGCGACCTCGCCTGGAAGCACGACAACCGCTCGGTCTTCGCCGTCGACGACGCGACCGCCGAGCTCGAGAACGGCCCCGAGGGGCGCGTGCCCCGGCTGGAGGTCTCGCCCAGCGGGCCGATGTGGGGCACGAGCATGACCATGCCGACCGGCGCGCCCGCCGACGCCGAGCGCCGCGCCCTCGCGGCATTGGCGGTCACCGAGGCCGAGCTCGCTGGAGGCCCGTTCGCGAAGGCCGAGGGCAGCCGCCGGCCGCTGCGCATCCCCATCACCAACATCGACGTCACCGGCGGCGGCGACGAGCACGGGCCCTACGTCCGCCTCGCCTTCGACCTCCCGCGCGGCAGCTTCGCCACCACCGTCCTGCGCGAAATCATGAAGACCAAGACGCAGGATCCCGACCCGCCGCCCTACGAGCCCGATCGATGAACGCGAAGCCCCGCCTGCTCGTGAGCGTGCGCAACGCCGAGGAGGCCCTGGCCGCGGTCGCGGGCGGGGCCGACATCATCGACGTGAAGGAGCCGATGCACGGCTCGCTGGGCGCGGCGACGCCCGCGACCCTCGCGACGGTGGTGCAGGCCGTGGCCGGCGCGCGGCCTGTCTCGGCCGCGCTGGGCGAGCTCACGCCAGTTTCATTGGCCTCGTCGTCGATCGGCGCCAAGCCCACCGGCCCGCTGGCGCTCGCCGCCCTGCCCTCGGGGCTGGCCTACGCGAAGCTCGGGCTCGCCTCCGCCCCGCCCGACTGGCGCGAGCGCCTCGCCACCCACTTCGCCCCGTCCGCGGCCGCCGCGACCTCGGTCGCCCCGCCCCGCCCCATCGCCGCCGCCTACGCCGACGCCGGGCGAGCCGCCAGCCCCGCCGTCGCCGACGTCCTCGCCTGGGCGATCCAGCACCGCGCCGCCGGCCTGCTCATCGACACGTACATCAAGGACGGCCAAGGCCTCTTCGCCTGGATGACCGACGCCCAGCTCACGGGCCTGATCGCGCAGGCCCGCGCCGCGAACCTGCTCATCGCCCTCGCCGGCTCGCTGGCGGACGACGCCTTCGCCCGCGCCGCGGCGCTTCGGCCCGACATCCTCGCCGTCCGCGGGGCCGCCTGCGCCGGGCGCGACCGCACCGCCGCCGTCAGCGCCGGGCGCGTCGCCGCACTGGTCACCGCGCTCGCCAATGCTGGCCGCTGATTCAGCTTCACCTCGGTGTTCGTGCTCCCAATCCCGGATCGCGGCGCAGTCTTTGCCCCTCTCCCTCCGGGAGAGGGTGGCACGGATGTACTCATCCGTGACGGGTGAGGGCGTGAGTCAACAACAACGTGAGAAATAGCGCTTGCGTCTGCCGTGCTGATCTGGAGTCGCCGGTCACCCACGCCCTCATCCGGCCGGAGTACCGGCCACCTTCTCCCGGAGGGAGAAGGGCAGGGCAGATCAGCCCCGCTTGAGCACGCACCGCTCGAACCGCTCCGACCGCAGGTTCACCAACTCCACGCGCGGCAGCGCCGCGGCCAACTGCGCGAAATCCGCGTCAACGATCCCCAGCCGCCCCGCCTCGGCGAGATCGCACGGCTCCGGGGGAAGCGTCGATTTCAGCAACGTCAGCCTCGACGCGCCGACGCGCGTCGCGACATGCGCCGAGACGCAATCGCTCGTGAAGCTCCAGCGATGCGGGATCGCCGCGCCCTGGCTCTCCTCCCGCTCCAGCCAAGCGAAGGGATCCATGATCGCGAGCAGCCCGAACCCCCACGCCCACTCAAGGCCGTCGGACTGGGGAACCAGCGAGCACCGCTCGACCACCGACGCGACCAGGTGCGCATTGAACTCCATCGCGCGGATCGCCAGCCAGTGGGCCGCCTCTTCGTCCAGCCCGAAGGCCTTGTCGAACGCCCGCACCACGTCAGCCGTCTCGCCCCCGCCCACGACCAGCAGCGCCCGCGACCCCAGCGCCTCGCCGCGCCAGCGCGCGAAACGCTGCAGCAAGTCCGGAAGCCCTGTCGGATCGAGCAGGCTCCCGCCGAGCTTAACGACATGGATGCCCGCTGCGCTCACGGCTCGCTCTCCGCCAGCTTGAGCATCGCGTAGGCGCAGGCCGCGCCCGACGCCTCGGGCCCGATCGAGGTCGCCAGCCGGCTGATGCGCACACCCGACCCCTCCGGGAACGCCGCCGCCGCCGCCCGCGCGGCGATCGACTCGCCGCTGCCCGCAAGCACCACATGAGCAGGTTTGTGCGATCCGACCACCCGGCCGATCGCCTCGACCAATTGTCGTTCCTGGGCGGTGGCGAATACCTGTGCCAACTCCGCCACGCCCTCGGCCGTAAGCATCTCCATGTCCGCCCCGATCGTCCGCGCCAGCCTGGCGGCCGCGAACTCGCGCGTCATCGCCCGACCGTCCGCGGTGTCGGTCCGCGTGGGCTCCTCGGGCAGGTGGCCCAGGAGGACATGGGCGTCGGCCGTGGTCGCGAAATACTCCGCCATCACGCCCACCTCGCGCCCGTCCCAGCGCACGCTCGGGCCCAGGGCCGCGAGGTTCGTCCGCCACGCGCCGGTGTAGACCAATTCGCCGGTCGCAAGGCGGTCGAGATCGGTCAGCCCGCGCGCCGTTGGCCGGCCGTCCTGCATCGGGATGATGTCGGTGGTGGTCGATCCCATGTCGATGAGCAACGAGTGGCCGCGCGGGTGCTGCTTCGCGACGTGGCTCGCCAGCGCGTGCCAGTTCGCGGCCGCACAGGCGAGCGGGTCCGCGTTCGCCTCGCCGACGTCGACGAACTTGCCCCGCGTGGTCCAGACGCGAATGGCCCGCCCGCCCGCGGTGAGCTCCACCGCGTGCAGGACGTGCTTCACGCCCTCGCGCTTGGTCGCGAAGCAGTCGCACAGCTCGGCCGTCATCGTCACCAGCACGCGCTCGAAGGGCGGCGCGTCGCAGGCGAGGTCGATCAGTTTCTGCGCGAGTTGGCCAGGGTGCTGCCAGAGGGCGAAGGAAATGTTGCGGGCCCGCCACGCCCCGCCCACGCTGTGGGCCGCCTTGAGGTTCGCACCGCCGATGTCGAGCGCCAGCGTCTTCATGGCCCGCCCTCCCAGCGCCCCGCGCCGGAGGCATCATAGACCAGCCGCCCGGGCCGCCACGCGAGCGGGGCCCGCGGGTCGAGGATTGCCCGGGCGAGGCTCGTCGCGCAGAGCCGGCGGAGGCCGGCGAAGGCGACGGTCGGGCGCGGGTTGAGCTCGATCGCGGAGTCGTCCCTTGCCGATTCGCCCAGCACGAGGTCGACGCCGACGTAGCCGCGCAGACCCGGGACGCAGGCGATGGCGCGTGTCGCCAGGTCTAGCGCCCGGCGCTCAAGATCCTCGGGCAATGGCAGCCGCCCCCCGCGGTAGGAGAGCCGTCCCGCGCCCTCGACGCGCTGCTCGCCGGCCCGCAGCGGACGGGCGTGGCCATCATGCACGACGCAGGCCGCGCTGGCGGCAATGCCGGGGATGAACGGCTGGACGATCCAATCCGCGCGACGAGGGAGTTGCCGCAAGTCTTCCGCCGAGCGGCAGACGAAGGTGTCTTCGCATCCCGCGCCAAACCGCGGCTTGGCGATGCAGGGGAACTGCGCGACGTCCGGCTTCGGCAGACCGGCCAACGTCGCGGGCGTGGGGATGCCCGCGCGGGCCCAATGGGCCGCGAGCCCGAACTTGTCGCCGGTGAGCCGGATCGCCGCGGGCGAGGAGCCGAGCGAGCGCACGCCCAGGGCCTCGATCCGGGCGCACCAGCCCTCGAGCAGGCCATCGAACTCCGGCGCGACGGCGAGCGCCGCGTCGCACGAGCGGGCGAGCCGGTCGAAGATCGCGGAGAAATCGCTCCCGGGCGCGACGCGCTCCACGGAAGCCCCGGGCAGAGGCAGGCTCGCGCGGGTGTCGAGCGTGGTGACCACCTTGACCCCCGCGGCCAGGAAATCGGCGACGAGGTTCTCGAGCATCGCCCCGCCCTTGCGGGCAAGCGTCGGGCGCAGATCGACGCCGGAGAGGCCGCCGCCGCAGATGTGCTCGAAGATCAGGACTCGCATCAAATCGCTCCGGATGAAACCGCACTGACTGAAACCATCCTGAATCGATCAACCCCGCGTGAAACTCCCAGCCAGGCCCGCCCAGCGCCACGGCGGGAGCAGGCTTCCGCCCCGGAACGCGACGAAGAGGCCCGCGGCGACCAAATCGGCGCTCGTGCCGGGGTTTCGCCGCCGCCCGTCGGCGCGCAGCCAGCGGTCGAGCCGGGCGAACAGTCTCCGCGCGTTGGGCGTGCGGGGCCAATCCGCGGCAAGCACCGCGCCGGCCAGGCGGGACGACTCCTGCGCGACCGCGTCGCCGCATTTTCGCCGAATGAGGCTGTCGGGCTCGTGCGCCATCAAGCCCAGGTGGACGCGCACGATCGCCTCGTCCAGCGGGGATTTCTCGCCCGCCTCGATCAGAGCCGGGGCGACGCGCCCCAACACGTCGGCGAAGCCGTTGGCGTATTGCCGGGCGACGGCGTCTCGCTCCGCGGCGAGGCTCATCGCCTCGACGAGGCCGATCTTCGGCAGACGGGCGACGTCGCCCTTGCCCGCGCGCCCCAGCCCGCCGGGGTGGGCGAGGCGAATCGCCTCGTAGACGGCCCGCGCGTCCGCGGCCGTGAGATCCGCAAGCACTTTCCTCACGCCCGGACCGAGCGACCGCCCGCGCGGCACGGCGCAGAGCGGCGCGAGCAACAGGATCATGCCGAGGTTGGTGTTCGTCCCGGCCGCGGCCTTGGTCGCCTCGACGCAGGCCAGCACGGTCTTGCCCACGCCCGCCTCCGCGGCGCGGTCGAGCAGCGGCGCGACCGCGACGGCCGAGAGGGCGAAGTCCTGCCATGTCGCGTCGTCGAAAGCCGCGCCGGGGTGGACGTTCCCCGCCTTGGGTGCCAGCACCTCCGCGATGCAGGCGAGCTCCGCCAATTGGCCGACGGTCCACTTCGGTGAGTGCGCCGACGACGGCGCCGGCCGCGCGGGCTTCGATCGGGATGTGCCTCGTTTCTTCGCCATCGTTTCGCCCAAGGCCCGTTCACGCCTTCGCCTTCGAGGCCACGTGCCGCAGCACCTCGGCCGCCACGTCGATGCCCGTCACCCGCGTCAGTTCCCGCCAGCCCGGCACGGCGTTGACCTCCAGCACGAAGGCCTCGCCCGCGCGGTCGATCGCGATGTCGACGCCCGCCGCCTCCGCGGCGCAGGCCCGCGCCGCGGCGACCGCGAACCGCTCCATCGCTGCGTCGGGCGCGATCGCCTCGCCCTTGCCCCCGCGGGCGATGTTCGTGCGCCAGTCGCCCTCGCGCGTGCGCCGCATCGCGCCGAGGACACGCCCGCCCAGCACGAGCAGGCGGTAGTCGACCCCGCCATGATCAATGAATCGCTGTAGATAGATCACCGAGCCGATGCGCTCCAGCGCGGCGAAGATCCGCGCGGCGGTGTCGGCGTCGGTCGCGCGGGTGATGCCGAAACCCTCCGACCCGAAGATCGGCTTGACCACCACATCGCCGCCCAGCCGCTCGAAAGCCCCGGCCGCATCCTCCCAGCGTTGCCAAACCTCCGTCTCGGGGACGGGCAGCCCCGCCTCGACCATCAGCGCCAACGACAGGTACTTGTCGACCGCAATCTCGATCGCCCGCGGCGGGTTCACCACGCGGACGCCCTTGGCCGCGAGGCGGTGGACCAAATCCATGCGGAAGACGATCTGCTCGAGCGAGCCCGGCGGCATGGTCCGCAGCAGAACGGCGTCGGCCTCGCCGAGATCGAGATCGCCCGCGCGGATGGCTGAATTCGCTTTGCCCGCGCCCGCCCCCACCGCCCCGCCCAGCTCTCGCCAATGGCGCGGCAGGACCTCCACGCCCACGCGCGCCGCGGCACGCAGCAAATCCTGCACGTGCCAGCCCGAGCCGCCCGAAAGCGTGACGATCCGCATGAGTCGATCCCAATCGGCCCGCGGCCGGCTCAGCCCAGGAACGAGAGCGCGAGCACCTCGTGGTTCACCTGCCCCGCGGTGTGGACCTTGCCCGTGCCGATGTTCTGCAGGCTGACCACCGCGGGGCTGAAGAGCAACGGGTCGAGCTTGTAGAAGTCGAACCCGTAGCGCTTGAAGGTGACGTAGAAGGGCTGGCCGTAGTCGCGGCTGGCCGAGGAGGGCATCGCGGCGACGATCTTCGCGAGCGATTCGTCGTCGCCGGTGACGAAGAGCGTGACTTGCCCGCCGTAGAGCACGGCGTCGTTGGTGCGGCCGATCGCGGCCATGTCGTGCTTCGCCACGGGCGGGAGCGGCGCGGAGCCGAAGCCGCCGACGACGCGCTTCAAGTCGAACTTCAGCTCGTGCAGCTTGTGCAGCGCGGTCTCGACGCTGCGGGCGACGACCTGCGTCCCGCCCGCGAGGCTCGCGGTGCGGGCGACGAGCAGTGTGATCCTGTCGGCGGGGATCTTGAGCTTCTGCGCCATCTCGGCGACGACGGCCTCGCCCGGCAACTTGCCCGCCTCGAGGACGCCCACCGCCAAGCCGGGCGACTCGCGGTGCCCGATGTCGTCGAAGAGCGGCTCGGTCCCGCGGGCGGCCCGCATCGGGCCCGAGCCCATCGCGAAGTAATCGCCGACGCTGATGCGCCAGCCGGCGTACTGGCTGGCCATGCAGGCCGCGACGGGATTGGCGGTGTGGACGACGACTGTGGGAAGCGGCGCGGAGCCGACCTGCCCGGGCACGAGAGTGACGTCGCCGAGGTCGGCCAGGCAAGCCCGCGCGAGCAGCACGCCCGCCGCCAGGCTGCCGGGCTGGTCGACGCCCGCGTCGATGACGGTCGCCCCGCCCACGCGGTGCACGGCCGCGCCGACCTCCTCGGCCCTGCGCTCCAGTTCGACGGCGACCTTCATCGCCCGCGCGTTCAGGTTCAACTCAGCCATTGCCAGACCTCTCCTCTCCCGAGTTCGAGCGCGTCGCTGCGCAGCAGGCGGTAGCGCCCGTCCATGGCCGCGTGATCGACCGGCCAACCGAGCGTCGCCACACGGCGCAGGATCAGCCGGAGCACAGGCGAGACGCTGGAGGCGAACGGGCCGACGTCGACGAGATGCCCGCCCATCGGCGCCTCGCCGGCGGTGCGGTCGAGGCCCAGGATCATGCCGCGGCGCATCTCGAGTCCCGGCGCGTCCATCGGCCCGCGGCCGACGATGATCGTGCCGGCGAGCATGCGGTATCCCGGGCTCGCGCCGGCGCGGCCACGAATGGCAACGAGGCCGCGGCGCATGCGCAGGCCGGCGTAGTCGCCCGCGTCGCCGTCGATGACGATCTCGCCGCCGGACATGCCTTGGCGCGAGGTGGGCGAGGGCCCGCCGACGCGGCGGCCGGCCTGGCCGCGGACATGGATGCGCCCGCCGCGCATCGAGGCGCCCAGGTCGTCGCCCGCTTCGCCGTGGATGACCAGTTCGCCCGAGAGCATGCCTTCGCCGAGGCGGTCGAGCGGGGGCGCGCCTTCGAGCGTGAGCGTCGGGCCGGGTTGGCCGCGGATGTCGCAGAGTTCAGCGAGCGGAACGAGATCGCGCCCGACGGGGACCGGCTTCGCCGCGAGGGCCGCGGGGTCGAGCGGGCCGAGGACGTCGGGGCGCAGGAACGAGCCATCGACGCAGGCGGGGCCGGGGCGGTGTTTCCAGACGAGGGTGTAGCCGCTCATCGGCCCGCCTCCGCCGCCATGACTTCGTGCAGCTTGAAATGGAATTTGCCGAGGTTCCCGCCGTAGTTGCCCGCGGAGATGGCGATGATCGGCGGGCCGGCGGAGGCCTCGATGCCCACGCGCATCGCGCGGGCGATGGCGTCGCGGTTCAGGCCGTTGATGACGATCTCGTAGACGCAGCCGACGCCCGGGCGCAGCTTCGAGCGGGGCGTATGGCGGAGCGTGGGGCAGTATTCGTCGTTGGAGGAGGCGAACAGGGCCTTGTAGCGCGAGCCGACCTTCGACCCGCTGCGGACGACCCCGCCGGGGAAGGGCGTGATCACGTCGGGCAGCGGCGCGATGGCGTCGACGGCGCGCACGGCCGCGGCGAGCGTGGTCGTCTGGTCCGGCCCGCAGATGAGCAGGTTCCCGCCCGCGATGGCCTTCACCGCGCCGGCGGTCTCCTCGACGACGAACTCGCCGTCCATCACAGGCACGCGCCAGTGGCGCCGCCCGTCGATGACCTTCGAGGATTGGAAGCCGTCGCCGAAGTAGCGGAGCCTCTTGCCCAGGTCGAGCCGGGCCGACTCGGGAGTGGTCGTCACGCCGGGCAGGCCGTCGTAGACCGCGGTGGTCGGGCAGGTCATGAGGCATTGCCCGACGCGATTGGGCAGCGCCTTGGCGAGCTTCTGGTCGTTGAAGGCGAAGAAGAGGACGGCCGCGCCGGGCCGGCCGTCGGGCGTCTGCGAAGGGTCGAGATCGACTTCGCGCCCCGCTTCGGCGTCGCACCCGATGACGCTGGTGGCATACCCGCAGACGACCTGCACGGCCGTGTCGACCCATCGCCGGTCGGCGGCGGTGACGACCAGCCTCGCCCCCCACATGCGGAAGGCTTCGGCGAAGGTCTCTTCGATGATCGTGCCTCGCAGCTCCATCGGGCGGGATTGTAATGCCGCGGGGGAAACCCGGGGGCGGGCGACGCGTGGAGCGCGGTCCGGGCTGAACTCGCCGTCGCAAAGCGACGAGCCATCTCGACCCCAAAAGCAAAACACCCGCCCTCGGTGATGGGCAGGTGCCTCGCGTTCTACGTTGCCTCATTTCATCGGCGCGTTGCTGCGTCGACTTGAGGATTTCGTCTTTTGAAGATCAGTCGTCGAGTTCGTCGAGCGGGGTCGTCCCGGCGGCCTCCGCGTCGAGCACCACCTTGAACGTCGGTGCGTCGGGCGCCTCCGTCCAGTCCTCGGCGTTGCCCAATTGGATGCCCGAGGCGCAGGTCTTGCGGTACCCGAGTTTGCGGATGACCTCAAGCACCTCCGTCCAGGTCGGGAACGGCTTTTGGTTGACCCGCTTGTAGGCGTCGATGGCCATCACGAACAGGAACTGTTCGGGGTTCATCTGGCCCTCTTCGGCCGACTTCACGAAATCGGTCCGCCTTCGCCCGGGGCCCCGCCGCCTCTCCAACCCGGTCTGGTTGGTCCGGCGGTCGACCACGGTGTCGCGGCGGTCAGTGCCCACGGTGCGGCGTTCAACGCCTCCGGGCCCGGTCTCTGCGGAATCATCGAGCATGCCCGACATGTAGGCTCCTCTCCGGGGCGTCGCGCCAGGCGACGCCCGATGGAGCGCTGCCGGCGGTCAGACCTCTTCGTCGTCCTCTACGACTTCCTCGTCCTCGTCGTCGTCGCTGAAGAACTCGTCGTCCTCGTCGTCCTCGTCGTCCTCAAGGAGGTCGTCGTCTTCGTCGTCGTCGTCCAAGTCGTCGTCGTCATCGAACTCGTCGTCATCGTCATCTTCATCGTCCAATTCATCGTCCTCCTCAAGGTCGTCTTCCTCTTGGGCCATGAGGTAGGCCGGAGCCTCCGACGAGGCCGGGGCGAAGGCCCATGCCGTCTGGGATTGCGGGAGAAGCAGCATCGAGGGGTTCCACTGTGCCATGGGCGAGCCTCCAAAACCGTAGCGGCGGGTCGGTGCGACCTGCGGGCCGAACGCTGGACCGAGCCAAACTGGCGGTTACACTATCGGTCGTCACTGGTTTGTCAACGCTTTTTTCCCTCAGGCCGGATTTCTCCAGCGATTTTATCCGCCCCTCCCCGCCCTCATCGGCCGATCCGGAGCCCTCGATTGACCTCGTCCGAGCCCCCTTCCGAACAAGCCTGGCGCTTCGACGCCGCCTTGGCGACTTGGTTCATGCCCGGCGTGGGGCACATGTTCCTGGGCGAATCCCGCCGGGGCGCCATCCTAGGCCTCACGATCCTCATTCTCTGGATCGCCGGTTTCCTCATCGGCGGCGTCAGCGTCTTCGACCGCACCGACCATCCTCTGATGTTCGTCTGCCAAGTCTTCTTCGCCCCCTCCGCCGTCGCCGACCAAGCCCTGCAGCGCATCCTCAAGACCGGCCCGGGCGACCCGCTCCCCTCGGGCCATCCCGCCTATGAGCCCAGCTTCGGGCGCGTGAACGAGCAAGGCGTGCTCTACACCGCCTTGGCGGGCATGCTCAACCTGCTGGCGATCCTCGACGTGATCCACCGCGACCCGCACCGCCGGCGGTCCGATAACCCCAACGTCGGCACGACGCTCGACCTCGCCGCACGCCCCGCCGCGTCGGGCTCGGGGACGGATGGCAGTTCTGGTTCTGGTTCTGGTTCCGGGGGCGGGGGCGGGGGCGTCGCGTGATGTTCGCCGCACCCCTCCTCGCTTCGTTCGCGTCGCTGCCCACCTTGGGCTACCGCCCCTTCCTCGACCCGCTCCCGCTCGAGACCTACTGGCTGCTGCTCATGCCTCCCATGGCGATCGCCATCGCGCTGGTCTACAAGACCATCAAGCTCGACAGCCTCGAGCAGTTGCCGCGCCAGGCGGCCCTGCTCGCGGTGCAGATCGTGGCCTTCATGGCGATGGCGGCCGTGGGCCTCTGGCTGATCACGGAAATCTTCTGAGCCCCGCGATGAAGCACCTCCTCGCCATCCTCGTCGCGGGCAAGACGCTCGGCGTCGAGCAGGCCGTCGAAGCCTTCGAGCTGATCATGACCGGCCAGGCGTCGCCCGCCCAGATCGGCGCGCTGCTGGCGATGATCCAAATCCGCGGGCCGCATGTGGACGAGATCACCGGCGCCGCCAAGGTCATGCGGGCCCACGTCGCCAAGGTCGAAATCCCCTCGGGTCTGCGGGTCATCGACACCTGCGGGACCGGCGGCGACCACGCCAACACCTTCAACATCTCCACCGCCTCGGCGATCGTCGCCGCCGGCGCGGGCCGGCCGCGGGGCGTCGCCGTCGCCAAGCACGGCAACCGCTCGGTGACCAGCAAGTCGGGCTCCAGCCAAGTTCTCGAAGTCCTGGGCGTGAAGCTGGAGGCCTCGCCCGCGACGCTCACGCGCTGCCTCGACCGCGCGGGCATCTGCTTCTGCTTCGCCCCCTCGCACCACCCGGCGGTGAAGCACGTCGCGCCCGCCCGCCAAGAGCTGGGCTTCCGCACGCTCTTCAACATCCTCGGCCCACTGACCAACCCCGCCGGCGCGACCCGGCAAGTCATGGGCGTCTTCGCCCCCGAACTCACCGAGCCGCTCGCGACGGTGCTCCTGCGCACGGGCACGGAGCATGCGATGGTCGTCCACGGGCAACTGCCCGACGGCTCGGGGCTGGACGAACTGACGACGACGGGGCCGAGCCGGGTGAGCCACGTCCAGCGAGGCGCGATGAAGACCTACACGCTCGAGGCGACGAGCCTGGGGCTGGCCCGCGTGGAGCCGGAGTCGCTGCGCGTCGACGGGCCCGAGGCGAGCGCCGCGGTGATCCGCCGGGTGCTCGCGGGCGAGCCCGGGCCGGCGCGGGACATCGTCTGCCTCAACGCCGCGGCAGCGATGGTCGTGGCCGACCTCGCGACTGATCTCACGCAGGGGCTGGCGCTGGTGCGCAAGTCGATCGACTCAGGCGACGCGGGGCGGGCGCTCGACGCGCTGGTCGCCATCACCCGCGCGGATTCCACTTGATTCCCGCTCCAACGTCGTGGTGGAGCGTGCGGAGTTTTCTCCCATCAGGCGCAGCCTGATCCATGTCGGGGGCCGAGACGGACACTGTGTGTCCGAAGGCCGGGCGCAGGCGGTACTCCGCCCGCACGGCTCGCCGGCCGCCATCAACCGCGTGGTCTCGCGTCAGGCCTGCGCCACCAACATCTTTGCCGAGCGCGTCATCTGCTCTCGGAGGCGTCAACGACGCCCGCACGTCGCGCGGCGGAGTACCGCCTCGCTCCGTCTTCGGGGACACAGTCCCCGTCTCTGATCAGGCTGCGCCTGATGAAAAAAACTCCGCACCCTCCACCATGGCCTTGACGTGGGAATCAAGTGGAACCTGTATCACAGATCATTTGACCTTCGCCGAAGGCGCGGCGAAGATGTTCCGTGATGATAAGCCGCTATCAACAAGCCGCGGGTGCATGGCAGAGCATTGCGCGCCGACACGCGCACGGCGCGGACCGGCGGTTTGTTTTCCAAGGACTCCCCCTCCTGCTGTTGATCGCGCTCGCCTCCTGCGGGCGCGACGCCAACCCCAGCCCCGCGACTTCGCCGAGCGCGGCCCCCGACCACCAGCCCGTCATCGTCGTGAGCATCCACCCCGTCGCCACGATCGTGCAGCAGCTCGTCGACAATTGGGCGACGGTCCACACGCTCATGCCGCCGGGCGCGAACCCGCACGAGTTCGAGCCCACCGCCCAGCAGATGGAGACCCTCAGCCGGGCCGACGTCCTCATCACCGTCGGGATGAACCTCGACGCCTGGGCGGAGAAGGCCGCCCGCCAGCTCGATCGCCCGAAGCTGCAGATCATCCGCATGGCCGACCTGCTCGGCCCCGCCGCCACCCAGCCCGCCACGCTGCACACGCCCCTCGCCCGCGTGCCCGAAACGGTAACTGTTGCCGGGCCCGCCCCCGCCTCGCAATCCGACGGCGAAGAGGCCGACGACGACCACGATCATGACCATGGTCATGACGCCGCAGACGACGCGGACCACGCCGGCCATCACCACAACCACGCCGGCCCCAACGCCCATCTCTGGATGGACCCGCTGCTGACCGACGCCTTCGTCTTCGAGCTGGGCAAGCGGCTCGAGCCCCACTTCCCGCCCCACCTCACGACTTCGCTCCACAACCGCGTCCGCCTCACCCGCACCCGCCTGCTCGAGCTCCATCAGGAAGTGCGCATGCACCTTGCCCGACTGACCAGCAGGCGCATCGTCACCTTCCACAACGCCTTCGACCTCTTCGCCCAGCGGTACAACATCCAGGTCGTCAAGCACCTCACCGAGATCGAGCTTTCGCCCGGCGGGGAGGTCACCGCCTCGAGCCTCGTCGAGGCCATCGGGGCGGTGAAGCGCTACGAGCTCAAGGCCGTCTACGCCGAGCCCGCCTTCCCCGACGCGGCCGTGAAGGCGATCAGCGAGCAGACCGGCGCCCGCGTGCTCAAGCTCGACGACCTGGGCAACCCCTCGATCCCCGGCTACCGCGACTACTTCGAGATCATCCGCTCCAACGTCGAAACGCTCCGGGAGGGCCAGGGCCTCAGCCCCGCCGGCGCGCCCGACCTGGGGAAGGCCCGCTGACATGAGCCCCCGCGACGACCATTCCGCGCACGACCACAGCCATGGCCACGGCCACGCGCATGGGCATGACCACGCCCACGGGCATGACCACAGCCACGACCACGCCCATTCCCACGCAGAGCACGCCGGCGCCTGCCCGCACGGCAGCCTGGCGGAGCACCACCCGCGCACCGACGCCGTCTGCCTCGACAAGGTGAGCTACCGCTATCCGGGCTCGCCGGTCGGCGCCGCGGGCATCCTCTCGCCGCGCGAGGGCAAGGGCGACCAGCCCGGCGGGCTCGCGCTGCGCGACGTCACGCTCCACATCGAGCAAGGTTGCAACCTGGGGATCATCGGCCCCAACGGCGCGGGCAAGACCACCCTCCTCAAGATCCTCCTGGGCCTCGTCGAGGGCTACTCGGGCAGCGTCTCGGTCCAGGGTCTCACGCCCCGCCAAGCCTGCCGCCGGGGCGACATCATCGGCTACGTCCCGCAGCGGCACGACGTGGAGTGGCGCTTCCCAGTCTCCGTCCGCCAAGTCGTGCACATGGGGCTGGTCGGCAAGACCGGGCTCTTCCGCCGGCACAAGGCCGAGGACCTCGCCTACGTCGACCACCTGCTCGAACGCACCGGCATCGCCGACCTGGCCGACCGCCCGGTGGGCGACCTCTCGGGCGGGCAGCAGCAGCGGCTCTTCATCGCCCGCGCGCTCGCGCCGCACCCGCGCATCCTCGTGCTCGACGAGCCGACGGTCGGCATCGACGAGGCCGGGCAGCGCCAGTTCGCCAAGCTGATCCACGAGATCCACGAATCGCTGAGCTTGACGATCATCGTGGTGAGCCACGACATCCAGGCGGTGGCCGCGGGGTGCAACCGCGTCGCCTGCCTGCGCCAGACGATCCACTTCCACGACTCGCCCGGCGGGCTGACCCGCCAGGTCCTGGCCGAGGTCTTCCAACACGACATCGCCCCCGCGAGCCTGCCCTGACCGCCCCCGGAACGCCGGCCCCCGGAACTTCCCCATGCAGGCCTTTCACTGGCTCGTCGAATTCTCCTTCGCCCGCAACGCCATGCTCGCGGGGCTCGCCATCGGCAGCGTCTGCTCGCTCCTTTCGGTCATCGTCGTGCTCAAGCGCATGGCCTTCATCGGCGAGGGCGTCAGCCACGCGGGCTTCGGCGGCGTGGGCACCGCGATCTTCCTCGGGCTGGCAGGGCTCAGGCAGGACCTGGTCGTCTTCGCCTTCTGCCTCGCCACCGCCATCGCCATCGGCGTGCTCTCCCGCCGCCGCCGCGTCGACCCCGACTCGGCGATCGGCATCCTGCTGGTCGCCGCGATGTCGTGGGGCGTGCTCATGGACAACCTCCGCTCGACCTTCCAGCAGCACGCGTGGTACCAGCAGCTGGTCTCGGCGGTGGGCGACCCCGCGGCGCGCCCGCCGGGGTATGAACAGCTCCTCTTCGGCTCGCTGCTCAACGTCGGCCAGCAGGGCGTCTGGCTCGCCTTCGGGCTGGGCTTCGCGGTCCTGCTCGTCGCGGCGGCGCTCTTCAAGGAGATCATCTTCTTCGCCTTCGACGAATCCTCCAGCCGGGTCTTCGGCGTGCGCACCGGCGCGATCTACTACACCATCCTCACCCTCCTGGCCGTCACCATCGTCATCTCCATCCGCCTCGCCGGCTTCGTCCTGGTCTCCGCCCTCCTGGTCATCCCCGGCTCCACCGCGCTGATGCTCTCCCGCCGGCTCGGCCCGGTCTTCTTCTGGTCCTGGCTCATCGGCACCGGCGGAACCGTCGGCGGGCTGCTCCTCGCGCTCGAGGCGGGCAACCTCTCCCCGGGGGCCTGCATCGTCGGCGTCCTCTGCCTGGTCTTCGGGCTGGTCTTCGCCGCCCGCGGGATCGCCCGCCGCCTGTCCATGACGCGTTCTACAATGTCGCCATGAAATCCCCCCTTCGTGCCCTCCTCGTCGCCGTCGTCGCGTTGCTCCTCGCCCCGCTCGCCGCCCGCGCCGCGGAGCTCTCGCCCGTCACCATCGAGCCCGCGTTCCCCAACGTCCACCTGGGCGGCGCCCTCTACCTCGACCATCCGCGCGACGGCTCCGACCGCATCGTCGTCGTCCAGCAGTCCGGGCAGATCAGCCTCATCGACAACGACCCCAAGGCCACCCCGCGCCCCATGGCCGACCTGCGCGACCGCATCCGCGCCGGCGGCGAGGAGGGGCTGCTCGGCCTGGCCTTCCACCCCGACTTCAAGAGGAACCGCCAGCTCTTCCTCCACTTCACCGCCATCGACATGCCCCGCCGCGGCATCATCGCCCGCTTCACCATGGACCCCTCGCTCCAACGGATCGACCCCGCGTCGCAGGAGATCCTCCTCACCATCCCCCAGCCTTACTCGAACCACAACGGCGGCATGATCGCCTTCGGGCCCGACGGCATGCTCTACATCGGCCTGGGCGACGGCGGCAACGGCGGCGACCCGCACAACAACGGACAGAACAAGAACACGCTGCTCGGGAAGATCCTGCGCATCGACGTCGACAAGCCCGAGGCCGGCCGCGCGTATGCCATCCCCGCCGACAACCCCTTCGTCGGCCAGCCCGGCGTCCGCGGGGAGATCTGGGCCCTGGGCCTGCGCAATCCCTGGCGCTTCTCCTTCGACCGCAAGACCGGCGACCTCTGGGCGGGCGACGTCGGCCAAAACCTCTGGGAGGAGATCGACCTCATCAAGAAGGGCGAGAACTACGGGTGGAACGTCTTCGAAGGGTCGCGCCCCTTCCGCGCCCCGGGCGTCGCCGACGCCGGGCCGTTCACGCCCCCCATCGTCGACTACTCGCACAACGCGGGCGTCTGCGTCACCGGCGGCTACGTCTACCGCGGCAAGAAGATCCCCGCGCTCGAGGGCGCCTACCTCTACGGCGACTTCGGCAGGGGCACCATCTGGGCCATCCATTACGAGCCGGGCAAGCCCGTCAAGCCGATGGTCCTGGGGAACGTCCCCGCGCTCGCCAGCTTCGGCGAGGACCGCGACGGCGAGGTCTACATCGTGAGCCTGCAGGGGACGATCTTCCGCTTCGCCCCGCGCGAATGACCGAGACGCGCGTCACCCCTTCCGCACGAACTTCCCATCTTCGCGCGTCACCAGCCCGCGGATCTGCAGCAGCGTCAGGTCGGCCTGCAGCACCGCGACGCCAAGCCGGGTCCGCCCGGAGAGCTCGTCGATGCTCCCGGGCTCCTCGAGGGCCTCGAACAACTTCTGCTGCGTGCCGGTGAGGTTCTGCGCGAAGAGCGAAGGGGCGGGCTGCTCCGCGCCGCCGCGGATCTCCGCCTCAAGGCCCGCCTTGAGCAGCGTGCCCGTCTCACCCAGCGACTCGAGCACTTCCGCGATGTTCGTCACCAGCGCCGCCGCTCCGGAGCGCAGCAATCGGTGGCAACCGGCCGAGGCCGCGGAATCGACGCGCCCGGGCAGCGCCATCACCTCGCGCCCATGATCCTCCGCCGCGAGCCTCGCGGTGATCAGCGCGCCGGACTGCTCCGACGCCTCGATCACCAGCACGCCCAGCGAGAGCCCGGAGATCAACCGATTCCGCGCGGGGAAGTTCTCGCGGGCCGGGGGCGAGCCCATCGGCAGTTCGCTCACCACCGCGCCCCGCCCCGCGCCCTCGGCGGCGATCAAGTCGAACAACTCCGCATGTTCCGCGGGGTATGGCTTGGCGAGCCCGCTGCCGAGCACCGCGATCGTGCGCCCCTGCACGCGCACCGACGCGCGGTGGGCCGCGGCGTCGATCCCGTACGCCCCGCCGCTCACCACCGTCAGCCCCGCCCCGGCCGCCAGCGCGGCGAAGCGGTCCGCCTGCTCGCGTCCGTAGGCGGTGCACTTGCGCGAGCCGACGATCGCCAACCCCGTCGCGTCGCTCGCCCGCAGCTCGCCGCGGACGAAGAGCACGGGCGGCGCGTCGTCGATCAGCGCCAACAACTTCGGGTAATCCGGCTCGCCCAGCGCGATCGCGCGGGCGCCGTATTGGGCCATCAATTCCTTCTCGCGCGCCAAGGCCTTCCCGTCGGCGAGGTCGTCGAGGGCTTTGCGGATCTCACCCCCGCGGCGGTCGCCCACGCCCTTGAGCCGGGAGAAGTCGCCCGCGGAAGCCTGCATCACTGCCTGCGCGGAGCCGTGGGCCTCAAGGGCGCGCCGCGTCGAGCGCGGGCCCAGCCCGGGCGTCAACGTCAGCATCAGCAGCGCGTCGCGCTCCACGGCCTCCATCGTTTCCTCGTTCATTTCACCCACCGTGTTCCTCCCGGAATCCCGCGAAAAGACAGCTCAAAGGAACGGCAGCGCCGGCGTGTACTGCCCCGGCGCTCCCGACACCCCCTGCGAACCGTTGAACATCCCCATCCCCAGGTAATTCCCGAACGCCTCCCAGAGCACGTTGCCCACCTCCGCCTGCGTGATCGCCACGTGGTGCGGGAAGTGGCGGAGCAGCACGTTCCGGTAGAGATGCTGCAGCCCGGCGATCCGGCACCAGCCGTACGACCCGCTGGTCGTCGCGGGGTTGTCCTCGATGCGCCCCTGCTCGACCAGCGCCTTCCACGCCCCGCCGTCCTGCGTCACGCGGAACAGCGTCAGCGGCGAGGGCTTCACCACCAGCTCCACGATGCCCTGCGCCTGATCCGCCGGGGCCGCCCCGCTGGTGACGAGAATCCCATGCACGCTCAAGCGCGGCTGGCTCTTGGCGAACGAGCGCGGGAAGACGCCGCAGTGCCAGATGTTGACCAACTCGTCGTCCTCGTTGTGCAGGTTGTTCCAGTCCGCCAGCGCGGCGGCTGTCCCGCTGGCGAGCATGCTCGCGTGCATCGAGAGCGCGCCCAAAATGTCGGCCTCGCACGCGGCAGGAATTCCCGCATCCGCCAATCGGCTCATGCTGGTGCAGGCGCAGACGCCGAAGTTCTGCTGGATGCTCGTCCAGCACTGGATCGCCATCGCGCTCAGCCCGTGTTCCGCCGCCCATCGGCGGAGAAAGAGCTCGAACCGCGCCATCTTCTCCAGCGATGAAGGCGCGACCTGCGACGTGTCGGCGTAGCCTTGGATCGCCTTGACGATCGTCCCCACCTCCGGATCGCCATGCTTCAGTTTCTCCGCGCCGGCCAGCGCCTCGGAGAGGTCGAGCACGACCGTCGTCGGCCCCAGTCGCTGCAGTTGCTTCTCGTCGAACCGGCAGGTCCAGAAGGCTTCGGGGCGGGCGCCGACCTGCCCGTAGCGCGCGGAGCGCACGGCGTTGACCACCTTGCAGACCCGCGCGAACCAGTCGACGTCGCGGGCGAAGGCCTCGTCGCGTGGGAAGCCGATGGGGCGCGAGGCCACGCTGTATTTCGCGCCGATCTGCCGCAGCGCGTCGCCGATGGAGAGCAGCCCGCAGAAGGCGTCTCGCCGCGCGGTGGTCGGGCGCAGCGTCTCCTCCTCCTGGCAGCCGAAGATCATGATGGGCACGTCGAGCCGGGCCTGCTTGACGACCCACGCCGCCGCCTGCTCGTCGCCGAAGTTCACCGCGCCGATGACGATCCCCTGCACGTCCTGGCGACGGAACAGCTCCGCCGTCGCCGTCGCCTCGGGAATGCTCTGCACGCAGCCTAGCTTGGTCAGCGACTCGTCGGGCACGACGACGTCCACGCCGCGGGCCTTCATCGCCGCGATGGTCTCCGCCCGCATCTTCGCGGCCAATTCCTGGCTGAAGAACCCGCGGTTGGCGGGGACGAAACCGATGCGGATGGGTACGTTCGCCGCGGAAAGGAGCTGGCTCATGCGATGGCCTCGTGGACCGGCTTCGCCGGAGGGGACCGCATGATAACCCTGCGGTGCGGACGTGGGAAAAACGAAGGCACGACACTACACTGCGCCTCCTTGAATCCCTCCCGAGAGCCGAAGGACCTCCATGGACCAGCGCCTGATCACGCACGGGCTCGAGATCCCCTCCGAGGGATACGCCGACCAGCCCTACATCGTCCGCACCGCCGACGGCGCGTGGCTATGCGTCATCACCACCGGCTCGGGCCACGAGGGCGACAAGGGGCAGCACGTCGTCTCCCGACGGAGCCTCGACCAGGGCAAGACCTGGGGCGACCCGGTCGACGTCGAGCCCGCCGACGGGCCCGAGGCCTCCTACGCCGTGCTGCTCGCGACGCCCGCGGGGCGCGTCTACTGCTTCTACAACCACAACACCGACCGCATCAAGACCGCCCGCACCGAGGACGGCAAGGAGGTCTCGCGCGTCGACTCCATGGGCCACTACGTCTTCAAGTTCAGCGACGACGGCGGGCGCACCTGGTCGCCCCAGCGCCACGACCTGCCCGTGCGCGAGTTCGCCTGCGACCGCGACAACGTCTACCAGGGCAAGCTCCGCTTCTTCTGGAACGTGGGCAAGCCGCTCATCCGCTCCGACGGCTCGGTCCTCCTGACCCTCCACAAGATCGGCGCGCTGGGCGCGGGCTTCATGTGCCAGTCGGAGGGCGCCTTCGTCCGCTCCGACAACATCCTCGCCGAGCGCGACCCCGCGCGCCTGCGCTTCGAGACGCTCCCCGAAGGCGACGTCGGCCTCGTCGCCCCTTCCGGGGGCGGCGGGCGCATCGCCGAGGAACAGAGCACCGTCGAGCTCTCCGACGGTTCGCTCTACAGCGTCTACCGCACCGTCGCGGGCCACCCCGCCTGCGCCTACAGCCGCGACGGCGGACGGACGTGGACCCCGCCCGCCTACAAGACCATCGGCCCGGGCCAGGAAACCCGCCGCTTCAAGCACCCCCGCGCCGCCAACTTCGTCTGGCGCACCTCGGGCGGCCGCTTCCTCTACTGGTTCCACAACCACGGCGGCCCGCGCGTCCATCAAACCCCCAACTGGAGCCCCTACGACGACCGCAACCCCGCCTGGCTCGTCGCGGGGCGCGAGGTCCCCGGCCCCGACGGCCCGCTGCTCGCATGGAGCGAGCCCGAGATCCTGCTCTACGACGACGATCCGATGGTCCGCATGAGCTACCCCGACCTCGTCGAGGAGAGCGGCCGCTGGTTCGTCACCGAGACGCAGAAATCGATCGGCCGGGTGCACGAGATCGACCCCACGCTGATCGCTGGCCTGCTCGCGCAGCACGAGACCGCCAGCGTCGCGGCCAACGGCCTGGCGCTCGACGCCGCGATCCCGAAAGGCGCGGCCAGCGCCCCGCTCGCGATGCCGGCCCTTCCCGAGTTCAGCGTGCGAAATTGGGCCGACCCCGCCTATCGCACCCGCTCCACCCGCGAAGGCTTCAGCCTCAACCTCTGGCTCCGGCTCGACGCGCTCGCGCCCGGACAGATCCTCTTCGACACGCGCGACGAGCTTGGCCGGGGCATCCTCCTCGCCACGGCCGACCACGGCTCGCTGCGCCTCGAGCTCGCCGACGGCCGGCAGCTCTGCGCCTGGGCCAGCGACCGCGGCTCGATCGCCGCGGGCACGCTCCAACACGTCGTCGTCACCGTCGACGGCGGCCCGCGGATCATCACCTACATCGTCAACGGCCGACTCTGCGACGGCGGCGACGACCGGCAATTTGGCTGGGGGCGGTTCAGCCCGACGTTGTTCCATGTGAACGGCGCGAAGGAATTGAAATTGGGCGAGCCCGGCGTGGTGCGGCACGTTCGCGTCTACACACGGGCCGTGCGCACGAGCGAGGCCGTGGGCAATTGGCGCGCGGGCTGCCCCGGTGGGTGTGGGTGATGCAAGCCTTGTCTGGTGCCACATGTCATCGTACTCGTGACATGTGTCTTGGAATGACGTACGGTCCACGTCCGACGAAGGGCGTGGAGACCCCTTGAATCACCGGCTTTTCGAGGTGGTGTGACGAGGTTGTCGCAAGATCGACAGACATCCGTTGACCGGCACATGTCACGAGTACGATGACATGTGGCACCCAGAAGCTGCCATCCGTCGCCTCCCCGTTTGATACCATCGCCGCGGGAGGCCAACCCATGACGCGATTCACGCCCATCCACGACTGCTTCATCCGCCGCGTGCCCAACGACGCGCCGCTGCCCGCCGCGAGCGGGCCCCGCTTGGCGGTGCTGAACGACGGCACGATCCTCTGCAGCTACATGGTGCAGTCGAAGCTGGGCATCAACGACTTCGTGCCCATGCTCGCCCGCTCCGTCGACGGCGGGGCGACGTGGGCCGAACTGGGCCCCGTCTGGCCCGAGCTCCAAGGGCGCTACTCGATCTTCTGCAACCTCAGCCGCTCGCCCGCGGGCGACCTCTTCCTCTACGGCAGCAGGACGATCATCGGCCAACCGGGGGAATCGTTCTGGTCGGAGGAGAACCAGGGAATCCTCTCCAACGAGCTTTTCTGGTCGACGTCCCGCGACGGCGGGAAGACCTGGTCGAAGCAGGACGCCTTCGGCATGCCCGTGCGCGACGCGACCAGCGGCCCGCTCGCTGGCTCGGCCGAGGCCCCGGGCCCGCTCTGCGTGACCCGCTCCGGCCGCTGGGTCGGCCCCTACTCGCCCTACAACACGTTCGACCCGCGCGTGCAGGTCGACCGCGGGCGCGTCGTCGTCGTGCTCAGCGAGGACCGCGGCGACTGCTGGACGCACGCCGCGATGCTGCGATTCGCCGAGCCCTTGTCGGGCGGCGCGGAGGCCTGGTGCGTCGAGCTGGCCGACGGCCGGCTGCTGGGCGTCGCGTGGCACACCAACCTCGCCAAGGGCGATGCGGGGAAGGTCTCCTATCCCAACGCCTACGCGCTTTCATCGGACGGCGGGGCGACGTGGACGCCGACGCGCTCGACCGGCACGCCCGGGCACACCACCGCGCTCACGGCGATGCCCGACGGCAAGGCGCTCTTCTGCTTCGTGCAGCGCAACCCGGCCTCGGCCGCGGGGATCTACCTCGCCATCGCGGCGCCGACGCCCGAGGACTTCGGCCTGCAGACGCCGCAGGCGGTCTGGCAGCCCGCGACGCGGGCGAAGGACGGCAAGGCCGTGGGGCTCGACGACTGGACCGGCTTCAACTTCGGCGAGCCCTCGACCGCGCTGCTGCCCGACGGCACGGTGCTCCTGAGCGCGTGGTTCAGCGATGCGACGCACTCCGGAGTGCTGTGCCGACGATTGCGGATGGGTTGATGACTGAAGCATGACAATGCTGTGCTGAAATGGTCGGACCGGCGAGAGGACCGTCGCCACGTCTTCCCCCCCCGTAAGGAGGATCTTCAAGCCCCAACGGGGCGATTCAGCCAGAGCCCAGGGCAACGCCCTGGGTCACGACGGGCATGGAGGCTGGAGCCCAGTAGGGACGACTCAAAGGCCGCGTCGACGGATGCGTTGAGTCGCCCCTGCAGGGCTCGGATTCAACAAGGCCCCGCCAACCCAGGGCGATGCCCTGGGCTCTGGCTAAGACGCCCCGTTGGGGCTACGGCCTTTCCGACTGATTTTCGTCCTCGTGGATTTCCCTTTTCTCCTCGATCTCCCCCTTCATGGAACCAAGCCTCATGTCCGACGCCCTCCTCTCGATGCGCTTCCGCAACACCTCCAACCGCGACATCGCCAGCCACACCGTCTCCTACGGCGTTCCGCTTCCCGCCGGCGCGCTGACGCAGGCCAAGGGGCTCGCCGTCGCGCTCGAGGACGGCAAGCTGCGCCCGCTGCAGACGCGGGTGCTGGAGTCCCACGCCGACGGGTCGATCAAGTGGCTGCTGCTCGATTTCGACCTCCCCGTGCCGAGGAACGCGACGGTCCGGGCCGACCTGGTCAAGGGCGTGGCCCGCGCGGGCAGCAAGGTCGTGAAGGTCGAGGAGACCGACAAGCGGATCACCATCACCACGCCCAAGCTCGAGGTCGTGCTGTCGAAGAAGGTGTTCAGCCTCTTCGAGTCGTACAAGGTCAACGGCAAGCAGATGGTCGGGCCCGACTCCGACATCCTCGTCGAGGAGCCCAAGGGCAAGCGGTTCTACGCGTCGAACGCCAAGAACCTCGTCGTGAAGGTCGTCGAGGCGGGGCCGCAGAAGGTCGTCATCGAGAGCAGCGGGCGGCACACCGCGGGCGACGGCGCGGAGTTGTTGGGCTTCCGCGTGCGCCACGTCTTCCGCGCCAACGAGCCGGGCGTGAAGGTGTCGTACAAGTTCAGCAACGCGGAGATGCCCGAGACGGGCGTCATGCTCGGGGCGATCCAGCTCCTTCTGCCCACGACGCTGGGGAAGAGGACGGTGCACACGCTGCGGCAGGGCAACCACGGGAAGCTCTGGTTCTCGCGCTTCGTCGAGGCGCCCGAGAACGTGGAGGTGCTCGCCTCGGGCGCGCTCAACGCCGCGGCCAAGGAGCGCTACGGCGCCGCGGCCGAGGGAATCCCCCTCGTGCGCGACTTGGCGAACCTGCGCGAGAAGCTCGGCGACTACCCCTACTTCCTCCGCCCCGGCAACGCCCGGACCGACATGACCGGCGGGCTGCGGCACGTCTACCCCTACATCGCCGCGAACGGGCCGGAGAAGTCGCTCATCAGCTTCTTCTTCGACATGAGCTGCAACTACCCCAAGGCGATCCGGGCCGACCGCGGGATGATGACCTACGACATTTGGCCGGCCTTCGCGGGGGAGATGCAGTTGCGCCGCGGGATGTCGAAGGAGCACGACCTCTACTTCGCCTTCGCCGACCGGCAGCGCACCGCCGAGGAGATGGAGGCCGTCTACTTCGACCGCGAGATCAAGGAGTCGCTCCCCGTCCACGTCACGCTCGACCCGGCCTACGTCCGCTCGTGCGAGGTGCTCCACCTGCACCGCTGGCTGGCGTATGACGAGGCGAAATACCTCGCGGTCGAGACCAAGCTCGGCAGCGCCGGCGGGCAGGGCGACGTCAACTACGCCCCGGGCTCCAAGGGCATGTTCGACATCGGCGACTACATCTCGCCCAACCGCTCCTGGGCCCACAACAACGAGGACGACGCGATCCTCAACGGCATCCGCGAGTATTACCGCCTCGAGGCCCCCGGCCGGCTGCGCGGCTCGCTGATGAACGCCCGGCACAACAGCACCGTCGACCTGATCGCCTTCGACCCCGACCCGCTCCGCCAGGGCACGATGCCCGCCCACTGCCCCGAGCACACCGACGGCGCGACCTACCCCTCGCACATGTGGGCCGACGGGCTGATGGCCGCCTATTGCCTGACCGGCAACGAGGACTTCAAGGCGGCGGCGTTCTCCGTGGGCGAGAACATGCTCCGCTGGCAGCGCGACTGCCCCGACATCTTCTACGCCGACAGCCGGGAGTGCGGCTGGCCCGCGCTGGCCTTCTGCAGGCTCTACGAGCACTCGCGCGAGCAGCGCTGGCCGGGCGCTTTATTTCTACATCGAGCTCACGGGCAACGCGGAGGTGAAGGCCTTCCTCGTGAAGTGCCTGGAGAAGGTCTACAAGTTCCGGGCCGGGCACATGGTCGGCGGCTGGGGCTGCAACGACATGTTCCCCGCCTGGGCGCTCTTCAAGCTCACCGGCGAGAGGAAGTACCTCGAGGACAACTACCCGTTCCTGCGCTTCCTGATGGAGCGCCAAGGCGGGTTCCCCTGGGGCGGGAACGACATGCACTTTTACTTGAGTGAGCTCGACCGGCTTGGGGAGTTGGAGCAGTTCGCGAAGTGAGGCTGGATGAACATGCCCGGCTCCGAAGAACGGGCTCATCTCCAAAGAGTTTGAAATCCCGGGGAACACAAGACCATGACGAAATTCGTGAGGCTGTACAGCGGGCGATCGACATCGCAATTGGGCGAATGGGATGACGATTGTTCCCTCACTGACGGGGTTGTTTGCCCGCTCGTGGCTGATCATTGTGGAACACAAGACAAACTCATACCTCCCTTGGGCGTCATCTTCAGGAAGAAGGTCGACACCGACTTCCGTTGGACCTGGAATTCGGATTGCATCCTGACGGCCAAGGCGATTGAGGTGCTGCGCGACGAGCATGTGACCGGATTCGAGGCTCGCCCGATCCGCGCCGCGAGCCCCCGCCAAGCCCTGCCGCCGCTGTGGGAGATGGTGGTGACGGGATGGGGAGGGATGGCCAGCGAGGCCTCGGGAATCCAGTTGACGTACAGATGCCCGGGATGCGGGCATTTGAAGTATTCCGGCGCGCTGCAAGCGGACGCCTTGGTGGACGAATCGCGCTGGGACGGGTCCGACGTGTTCATGGTTTGGCCCATGCCACGATTCTTCTTGGCCGCTCCGCGCGTCACAACGATCATCCGCAAGCACAAGTTGACCGGAGTGCGTGCCGTCCCTCTTCACAAGTTGAACCTGCGCGATGGATTCACGCCTGGGCGGCTTTCCCAGTGGATGCCGGAAGAACGAGCCCGGGAGTTGGGCGAGCCCTTGGATATCGAGTAGCGGCGGCGAGGCCCTGCGCGTGCAATGGCGATCCCCGCCCAGGGGAGACGAGCCAAGAAAGAGCCCGGGCGCCGCGCTCCATGGACTTATGATCGCCCTCGTCTTGGCCCATCCGCGTCGCGCCCGAAGGTCCTTGTGGAAAGTTGATTCACGTTGATACATGCGTGAATCAAAACCCTGTTCTGCAGGCCGCGGAGAGCCTTTTCCAAGCATCACGCCAAACCGACAAGACCATAAACAATTAATATAAATGTATTTATACTTATATCGCTGAATCGTCGGCATTGGGGTGATTCATCCGAGGGTTTTGATTCTGATTCAGAATCAAGAATCAAGATGTGGATAAGTCGCGGCGCGGCGCGGGGTCGTGAGGCACCCCAATGCGCCCCGCGCGCAAGTGACAAACAAAAAGCCCAGGCACCGCAGTGCCTGGGCTTTGGTTGTGTCTTCATTCGTCGGGGCGTGGATCGAGCGATGTCAGCGCTCGACCTCAGTCCCACTTGCCCAGCACCATCTCGTCGACCGTCTTGCCCGCGGGGAGCATGGGGTAGACGTGCTCGTGCTTCTCGACCAGCGCGTCGAGCACGGCCGGGCCGTCGTGCCCCAGGAAGTCCTCCATCACCTTGGGCAGGTCGGCGATCTTCGTGCAGCGGAAGCCCTTGCAGTTCATCGCGTCGGTGAGCTTCACGAAGTCGGGGTTGTGCATCTGCGTGTGGCTGTACCGCTCCTTGTAGAAGAGGTCCTGCCACTGCTTGACCATGCCCTGGAAGTCGTTGTTGAGGATGATGGTCTTGGCGGCGATGCCGTACTGGGCCGCGGTGACCATCTCCATGCAGGTCATGCAGAACGAGCCGTCGCCGTCGATGTTGACGACGGTCTTGTCGGGGCGCGCGAGCTTGGCGCCGATGGAGCTGGGCACGCCGTAGCCCATCGTGCCCAGGCCGCCGGAGGTGATCCACTGCCGCGGGTGGCGGAAGGTGTAGAACTGGGCGGCCCACATCTGGTGCTGGCCCACGCCGGTGGTGAGGATCGCGTCGCCGTTGGTCTGGCGGCAGAGCTCCTCGACCACGGCCTGGGGCTTCATGTGGAACTCGCGGTCGTCGGGCTTGTAGCGGAACGGGTGCTTGTCGCGCCACTCGCCCACCTGCTTGTGCCACGCCTCGCGCGGGCGGTGCTCGAGCATCGGGAGCAGCAGCTCCAGGTTCTTCCGGGCGTCGCCCTCGACGCCGATGGTCACCGGCACGGCCTTGTTGATCTGCTCGGGGGCGATGTCGAAGTGGATGATCCCGCCGCGGCCTTCGCGCTCGGCCTTGCGGGCGCCCGGGGCGAAGGCGCTGATCTTGCCCGTCACGCAGTCGTCGAACCGCGCGCCCACGGCGATGATCACATCGGCGTCGCGCATCGCCCAGTTGGCGTAGGCGCTGCCGTGCATCCCCAGCATGTGCAGCGACAGCGGCGAGCTTTCGTCGAAGCTGCCCAGGCCCTGCAGCGTGGTCGTCACGGGGATGTTGGCCTTGGCGGCGATCTTGCGCAGCACCTCGCTCGCGCCCGAGAGCAGCACGCCCTGCCCGACGTAGAGCACGGGGCGCTCGGCCCGGTTGATCATCTCCGCGGCCCGGGCGATCTCGCTCGAGGTGCCCAGCTCGCGGACGTGGTAGCCCGGGAGGTTCACGCCCGCGTTCACGGCCTCGTTGAGCACGCTCGCGGTCACGTCCTTAGGCAGGTCGACCAGCACGGGGCCGGGACGGCCGGTGGTGGCGATGTGGAAGGCCTCGTTGATGCGGCGGGGGATGTCGCGCACGTCCTTGACCAGCACGTTCCACTTGGTGCACGGGCGGGTGATGCCCGTCACGTCGGCCTCCTGGAAGGCGTCGGTGCCGATGGCGCTGGTGGCGACCTGGCCCGAGAAGACGATCAGCGGCGTGCCGTCCATCAGCGCGTCCTGCAGGGGCGTGACGGTGTTGGTCGCGCCCGGGCCGGAGGTCACGAGGACCACGCCGACCTTCCCGCTCGCGCGGGCGTAGCCCTCGGCCATGTGGCCGGCGCCCTGCTCGTGGCGGGTGAGAATGAAGTTGAACTGCTTGGATTCGTAGATGGCGTCGAAGACCGGGAGGATCGCCCCGCCGGGGTAGCCGAAGATGTGCTTCACGCCGTGCTCGCCCATCATCTCGTGGAAGATCTGGGCGCCGGTCATGCCGATGTATTTCTCGGTCGGCTTGTCGGCGGCGGGCTGGGCGGGGCCGGCGGATTCGCGGGGGGCGGATGGCTTGCGCTTGGGGGTCGGTGAACTGGACATGGCCTTGAGTCTCCTTCAGACCGGGCGGCACGGATCGGGGCCCGGGGCATCGATTCTTTTTTTGCGTCCGTGTCGGGGATCGGCCGCGGTTGTCGCGCCGGGTCCGCGGACGGACGAGTCAACGTTTCAAGCTACTTCAGGAATGGCCGGGATGATCACGCGAGCGACGGGTCGGGCGGCCGGGTGGGAGCCGTTCAGCCCGAAGGGGTGCGGGTCGTCCGCTCAGCTAACGACGACCGGCATCACGGGAGAAAGCCCGCGACCCGGCGAACGAAGCACGAAGATGGTGGATTGCACCCAAAGCATGACCCGGCAAGTATATCGAATGAACCGGGGCCGGGCAAACCCTATTGGTTTTCAATGGAAAGATCGATTGAAGCCGGGACGGGCAGCTCAACCTGCCCACCCTCTCCAGAGTCTCAATCCGCCCCGGCGATCGCCCGCAGCATCTTCGACGTCGCGAGCATCATCAGCCTCGCCGGCCCCAGCACCCCCGGCTCGCGCACCGGCACCTCCAGCACGATGCAGCCCGCCTTCTTGAGCTCGATGAAGCTGTGGGCGATCCCGCAAGTCAACAGGTTCGCAGCCAGCTCGCTCAGCGTCGGCTCGTGCCCGACGACCATGATCGACGGCTCCTCCCGCCGCCCGATCGCCTGGGCCAGCCGCGGCGGAGAGCCCTCGGCGAGGAGCGCCATCTCCACCGGCTCGCGCTTGAAGACCTGCCCGAGGATCTTGGCCGTCTGCATCGCCCGCATCTTGGGGCTGGCGAGGATCACGCTCGGGCGGTCGATGATCGCCGCGAGCCCCTGCGCCGCCGCCAGGGTCTTCTCCTGCCCCTCAGGCGTCAGCCGGCGCGACGCGTCGTCCCCGTCGGGCCCGACGTCCTCGGCCGCCCCGTGGCGAAAGATCACCAGTTCCATCGCTCCCCTCCCGTTGACCCGTGACGTGCTCCGCACCGGACCGGCCCGCGACTCCACGTCATAACTTAGCGGTCAATGATGGCGATGTCACCCGCCGCGATCGGCTCGCCGCATTCGGGGCAGTGGTCCTTCGAGGCTCGAAGGTCGTAGCCGCAACGACAGCATTGTCGGAACCGCTCGCGCAGTCTCATTCTGCGTCGCCGCTGGACGCGCTTCACGCACCACATGCCGGGAGCAACCAAGCAAAGCGCGATGAGAACCCAATCCGCGATGCTGATCCAAGCTTGCTCCTCGCGTCTTCCCACTGAAATCGCGGGCCACACAAGGGTGGGTCGTTCCGGGAGGCGATGCCATCCGGAGGAGAATCCATAGACAAGGGGGAGTCCTGAATAACGCCTTCGTTTTCTTTTTCCCTTGAAACCAGTCGACCGCCGGGCCGGGCGGTCGGCCTGCGCAGCGTTCCCCGCTGTTTTTCCGCGGCGGGATTCGGTTTCCCGCCGCCTTGGCGCGCAGCGATC
>JAPLMQ010000256.1 GCA_026386955.1 Planctomycetota bacterium | reverse complement strand
GCGGAGGCGGCGAGGGCGGGGAGGGTGACCGACCAGCGGCCGGCGGAGTCGGCGACGGCGGTGGCGCGGTGGGCCCCAAACTCGACGGCGACGCGGGAGCCCGCGTCGGCGACGCCCCAGACGGGGCAGGGCAGGCCCTGCTGGAGGACCATGTTGTCGGAGAAGACGCAGGCGAAGGCGAGGATCATGGTGGGGTCCGTGGGGTGGAGCGGGGTGGGATTTTTTTGGGCGGCGGCGGGGCAACGTTGGCCGCCGGGAGGGAATAGTGTGGGGAATTCGGGGGCGAACGCAAGCCCACTGATCCCGACGGTACTCCGTCGGGTTCGGTGGGGTTGGGCCTCCGATGGACAATCTCCCTCTACGTCTCAAACCCCACGGAACGCGACGGGGTACCGTCGCGATCCGTGGGGTTATGTTCGTGGGTTTCCGAGTGTCGTCACAGCGCCGCGCCCTGCGGGGCGTCGAACGGCGTCGCCGCCAGCTCGATCTCGGGGTTGCGCTCGCGGAAATAGCGCTGCTGCCAATCGTTCCCGAAGAGCAGCACGCGGTTGTTCATCAGGTCGATCGCGAGGGCGACGCCCTCGGGCATGGTGGCGTCGTCGAGGGCGTCGCGGACCGCGCCCGATCCAGTGCCGTTGGCCTTGGAGGAGCCGCCCTTGGGGCGGGCCCAGAGGGCGGCCTCCCAAGGCGTGCGCTCGAGGCGAGACTCGGCGCCGTACTCGCTCTGCAGTCGGTATTGCACGATCTCGAACTGCAGCGGGCCGACCGCGCCCAGGACGAGGATCTTCTGCGCCGCCCGGCTGATGTAGAAGGCCTGCACGACGCCTTCCTGCAGGAGCTGCTCGACGCCCTGGTTGAATCGCTTGTATTGCGAGGTGTTGGGGTTGTGCAGGTAGGCGAAGCACTCGGGCGGGAAACGCGGGATTTCGCGGTAGATGATCGCGGGGTCCTCCGTGAGCGTGTCGCCGATGCCAAGGTCGCGTCCGCCCACGAGGCCGACGACGTCGCCGGGGTGGGCCTCGTCAACGGTCTCGCGTTCGCGCCCGAAGAGCGTGGCGGCATTGGAGAGGCGGAGCGAGCGGCCGGTGCGTGGGTGGATGGCCGACATTTCGCGGCGGAAGGTGCCCGAGACGACGCGCAGGAAGATCAGCCGGTCGCGGTGGCGCGGGTCCATGTTCGCCTGGATCTTGAAGACGAAGCCCGAGAAGGCGGGCGTCTCGGGCGTGATGAGCCCGGCGTCGGACTGCCTCGGCCCGGGCGGGGGCGAGAGCTTCAGGAAGTTGTCGAGCAGGAGCTGCACGCCGAAGTTGTTCATCGCGCTGCCGAAGAAGACGGGCGTGGTCTTGCCGGCGAGCACGGCCTGTGGGTCGAACTCCGCGCCGGCGTGGTCGAGCATGTCGATCTCGTCGCGGAAGAGCGTGTAGGACTCCTCGTCGAGCTTCTCGCGGATGAGCGGGTCGTCGATGCCGCCGGTGGCGACGGGGGCGCGGTAGCTGCCGTGGGCCGCCTTCTCGAAGAGGTGGACCTGCTTCTCGCGGCGGTCGTAGATCCCGCGGAACGACGGGCCGTTGCCCAGGGGCCAGTTCATCGCGTAGGCGTGGATGCCCAGGACGCTCTCGAGCTCGTCCATCAGGGAGATGGCGTCGCGCGAGGGGCGGTCGAGCTTGTTCATGAAGGTGAAGATCGGGACGCCGCGTTTGCGGCAGACCTCGAAGAGCTTGCGGGTCTGGGTCTCGATGCCCTTGCCGGCGTCGATGACCATCAGGGCGGCGTCGACCGCGGTGAGCACGCGGTAGGTGTCCTCGGAGAAGTCCTTGTGGCCGGGCGTGTCGAGGAGGTTGATGCGGAACCCGCCGTACTCGAACTGGAGGACGGTGGAGCTGATGGAGATGCCGCGCTTGCGCTCGAGTTCCATCCAGTCTGAGGTCGTCGCCCGCTGGTTCTTGCGCGCGGTGACGGAGCCTGCGAGGTTGACCGCGCCGCCGTAGAGGAGGAGCTTTTCGGTGAGGGTGGTCTTGCCGGCGTCGGGGTGGGAGATGATCGCGAAGGTGCGGCAGCGGGCGATTTCTTGGCGGTTGCTCATGAGGCGCGTCGGGACGAGGCGTTGGGGACTTGGATCGAGGATGGACCGCCTAAACGGCCCACCCTTGGGGGAAACAAGCGTTCGGTTGGAAGCCTTGCCTCACTTCTTCTTGCGGACCTTGTACTTGGGCTTGGCGCTCTCCTCTTCCTTGGGCTCGGGCTTGGTCGAGGGCTGCGGGCCGAAGCGGTCGACCAGCTTGTGGCTGACCTTGTCCTTGTGGGGGCGGTTGAACGACTGGTTGCCGATGGGCTTGGTCATGGTGGCGTCTCAGGTTGGGGGACACGCGGGCGAGGGCGCTCGCGCGGGTCGTCTTGCGCAGGTCATCTCGCGCGGGTCATAGTGTAACCCACAAGCCCGTCGATCGCGTCGGGCCTTCAAGTCCGATGCGTTCGGTGGGTTTTGCGGGGGTCCAGCGCGCAATCCCCCACCTAACCCGACGGGGTACCGTCGGGATCGATGGGCTTGGGTGCGTGATCGAGAGAAGTTCGCGTCCGCGCGCCAGTCCTCAACCCATCGCGTAGAAGAAGGCTTCGTCGGAGACCTTCTCGCCCTTGACGGTGTAGAGGCCGACTTCCTTCATCGTGAAGCGCTTGTTCGCCATCGGGCCGACCTTGGGCGTCACTTCGAACTCAAAGTAGACGCAGAAGCGGTCGTCGCCGTTGGGGAACGGGCCTTCGACCTTCATGCTGTGGACGGTGTGGTTTTCGGCCCACCAGTCGGCCTTGCCCAGGCAGGCCTCGATGCCCTTGGCAGTGGGGCTCTGCCCTTCGGGGCACGAGGCCTCGGTGCTGACGATGTCCTTCGCGTAAAGCGACTGGATCGCCTTCTTGAACTCGCCCTTCTTGCAGAAGTCGACGAGCTTGGTGCCGACGGTCATCGCGGGGGATGCGGGCATGGGTTCCTCCTTCAAAAATGGGATATTCGCTGGACTGAATCAGATCATGGCCAAGATATATTCGGCAAATGTTAGGTAGTCAAGGCGGTGTGGAAAAATCGGCGGGGCGGCGGAGTGCCCGCTTGGCGCCGATGAGGAGTCGATGGCGTTCATGTCCCTGGACTTCCGCGAGGGTCTCCACGGTCGGGCTCCCACGATGAGCCGCCAAGTGCAGCACGCGGCCATCGCCGACGTAGACAGTCACGTGCGCGCCGTACGCCTCGGGCCGGGCGTGGAAGAGCAGGAGGTCGAGCGGCTCGAACGTGGTGGCGACGCTCGTTTCCCCTCGATCGTCCCAAAGATCGCTGGAGCGAAAGGGCGGCAGCACGATTCCGTGATGGGCGAGGAACGCATAGGCGAAGCGCTGGCAGTTCGCTCCGTCACCGAGGAGTTCGATGCCCGCGCCGTCGGGGATGCGGGCCGCGACGTAACGCACGGCCATGAACTCGTCTGGGATGTGGAGCATGGCCTGGTCCTGATCCATCACCCCTTCGCCGGCTCGCACTCCATCGACTCCCCGAAGCAAAGCCGGTTGCCCTCCGGGTCGGTGAGGTCGAAGTCCTTCATCCCATACGGCTGGACCGTCGGCACGCGGCTGGTGGCGACCTTGCGGGAGATGAACTCCGCGTAGAGTTCGTCCACGCCCTCGACGATGACGAAGGCGCTGATCGGGCCGTAGGTGGCGTCGCGGGCGGCGATGCCGAACTCGACCGAGCCGCGCTCGACCATCGAGAAGGAGATCGGCTCGCCCCAGAAGAAGTTGATCTTGAAGCCCAGGGCGTCGCGATACCACTCGGCCAGGGCCTTGATCTCCTTGGCGCGGAGGGCCGGGTTGGACTTGATGATCTTGATGGTGCTCACGACAGGGCCTCCGCACGTCATGTCGATGGGGCGGCGTTCCGCCAATGTGGATCGAATGCAGCCTCAGCGACGGTTCAGCCGGCCTTTCGGGCCGGGGTGTATTGCGCGACGACGTTGGTCCAGGTCCGCTCGATCTCCGCCACCAGCTTCTGGAGCGACTCCGCCTCTGCGGCGCGCCGGCTTTGGTCCACCGCGTCCTCGTCGGTCCAGGCGTTGGCGAGCTGCCCCTTCTTGCTGGTCGCCTCGGCGACCGCATAGACGTAGCCGTTGCGCGTGTCCATCAAGACCGCGGAGGCGGTGCTGGTGACGTGGACGCCGACGTTGGGCGAGAGGCCCAGGGTGACGGCCGAGAGCGGCTTGAGGGCGTCGTTGGAGCGGAAGACGCTGTCGACGGTGTAGATCAGCACGATGTCGGCGTGCAGGGTCGCAGCCGCTTCGCGCAGTTGGAGATCGGTCGTGAGGTTCGGGGGAAGGACCATCCGGTTCAACATCGCGATGGCGGTGACCTGGGGCATGCGGGCGATGCGGTTGAAGGTCGCGTCCGTCTCCACCTCGGAATCGCGGGCGGTGACGATGCTGTACTTCCCTTCGCCGTAGCCGTGTCCCCGGTAGGAGCTGTAGCCGCTCTCCTGCACGCGGACGACCGCGAGGGTGGCCGGAAAACTCGCCAGCGGCTTGAGTTCGAGCTTCTTCTGCACGCTGGCGTCGGTCAGCGCCTCGCGGTTGAAGCCGAAGGTCGACATGTCGGCGCCGCGGCCGGGGGTGACGTAGCTGTTGCATCCGACGGCGAAGAGGGCGACGGCGACGAGGGCGAGAATCCGCAATGGGCACCTCCGGAGAAGTTGTGGAGCGCGCCGGAAGACGCTTCCGTCGAGCCCAACGATGCGGATGATTTTACCCCATCCCGCCCCGTTCACACCCTCGCCGCCACGTTCTCCAGCAAATCCCTCGCCGCGTCGACGATCGCCCGCTCCACCGGCGAATACTCGTCGGGGTCAGTGCGATGGAAGTTCATGTGCTCCGTCAACGACTGGCAGGGGTTGCAGATGATGCGCGGGCGGCTGCCGGTGTTCGCGCTGACGGAGTGCATCATGAAGGGGTGCATGAGCCCGACGTCGCCGACTTGGCCGGTGACTTCGATGGCGCGGTGGAGGTTCTCCTGCACGTACTCGCCGAAGCCGGTGCTTTGGGCCTGCGGGTCGGTGCACCCGGCAGGCTCGTGCTTGGCGAGCATGCGGGCGACCCATTTGTGCGAGCCGGGGATGATCGCGGTGCCGCCGCCGCCGGGGTCGATGTCGGAGTAGAGGTGGAGGGTGAGCAGGCCCTGCTCGCGCGAGTGGACGTGGTGGTGGAACCAGCTCCCGTCGACGTGCCAGCCGACGGTGGGCCGCTGCCACGGAGGGGCGTGGTGCCCGGGGAAGGTGATCGGCCACCAGCCCAGGTGCTTGTTGAGCGTCCAGCGCCCGTGGCCCATGAGGTCGTCCATCGCGTCGACGAGGAAGGGCGTGTAGGCGGCGTCGGACTCCGCGCACTTCATCACTTCCTTGATGTGCACCACCGGCTTGGTCCACGTCGAGCGGTCGTCGGGGTCGGCCCCGGCGGAGGCCCAGACCTTGCGGAGGATCGGGGCCGCGATCTCGCGCGGGATGGTGTTGCGGAGGATGATGAAGCCGTCGTCGAGGAACTGCGAAACTTGGGCCGGGGAAAGGGCTTTGTACTGCGGCACAAATCGAATCCTGGGTTGGGCGGGGGAGGGAATGCGGCGGGCGGCCGGGGAACGAAACCGGCCGTGGGAGGCGGGGGCGGATTATACCGCTGCATCAAGCGGCCGAACAGCCTTGCGGCCCATTCCGCACGGCTCAGGCTGCGAGCGACGCCGTCAGATATTGATGCGCTTCCGCTCGCCATTCGCGGAGGCGCTGCTCGACAGGCTCCCAATCGATGGGCGTGTCGACCAAGCGGGCCAGGGCGGCCTCGTCGTAATGCGCGAGGAAGCGTCCTTCCAGCCCCAGTCGCCCCAGCACCGAGAGCATTCGGTCGTTCAGCGTCGCCTTCTTTCCGGTCAGGCCGATCGTCACGAACGGCTTGCGGAAGATGATGCTGAAGACGGTGCCGTGGAACGAGTTGGTCACCACTTGCCGGGCGCCCTTGATGCTCCCGATCCACTCGGTGGGAGACATCTTCGCCGCATGGGGATCGACCACCGGAGCCTGCAGATGGTCGGCGACCACGCGGTTGGCCTTCTCGACCCACTCCCGTTCTCGCAGGATGTAGGTGAAGAGATGGTCGCCATGCGCCGGCGGGGCCGTGATGGCGGCGTAGTTGTCGAGCAGCAGCGTCGGGTCGGGCAGCCACATCGCCGGCCGGCCGGTCAAGGCCGTCACAAGGTCGACGCCGTTTTTCTCGCGCACCGAGAGGGCGTCCATCTTGCCCAACAGCCGGGCCATCTGCGGGTGATACTCGGGCTCGATGTCGTTGCGGCCGAAGCTGGCGGCGTACGACACGCGCCGGCGGCCC
>JAPLMQ010000301.1 GCA_026386955.1 Planctomycetota bacterium | reverse complement strand
GTGGCGCGGACGGTGGGCGTGGCGGCGGGCGGGCGGGAGGCGGTGGGCGCGGGCGACGGGGCGGGCGGCGCGCCCGTCGCGGAGCCGGCCGTGGCGGTCAGGGGCGCGGGGGCCGTGGCGGCCACGGACTCGAGCGAGTCGGGCGCTTCGATAGTCGCCAGGCGGCGGTAGGTCTCGGGCTTGACGAGGTAGTCGCGCCCGCACTGCGCGCATCGCGCCATCGCCCCCTTGCGGACAAAGGAGGACGTCGCCACGTGCCGGCAATAGGGACAAGTCAGCTCATACATCGTTGCGGCCACACTCTAGCAATCATCGACTATCGCACCAACCTCCTGCAGCGGCGGGTTTTTTCGGGGACAAAAGCATAGGCGCTCCGGGCCGGGAACGCATGGCGCGCGTTCAGCGGCAGGGGTCTATAATCCTCTGCGTGACTGTCGTTCTCCCCCTCTTCGAGCCCGGACCGGTGCGCCCCGCCTTCGCCCAGGGGCCGCGCAGCCTGTCCTCCGTGCGCCTCCTGCGGCTGAGCGTCACCGACCGCTGCAACCTCCGCTGCGTTTATTGCATGCCGGAGGACGGCGTTGACTTCCACAAGCAGACGGACCTGCTCTCCGCGCGCGACATCGTCGCCGTCGCGCGGGCGGCGGCAACGATCGGCGTCGACCACTTCAAGCTCACGGGCGGCGAGCCCACGGTCCGGGCCGACCTCTGCGAGATCATCGAAGGGGTGGCGGGGCTTACGACGGGCCGGGTGGCGGAGCAAGGCGCGGGGCAAGCGCCGGTCGACGTCTCGCTGACGACCAACGGGATGCTGCTCGACCGGCTCGCCCGCGATCTCCGCAGCGCGGGCCTGCAGCGGCTGACCGTCAGCCTCGACACGCTCCGCGCCGACCGCTTCGAGCGGATCGCCCGCGGCGGGGCCCGCAGCCTCGGCGGGCTGGCCCGGCTGCTGCGCGGGCTCGACGCGGCGGAGGCGGCGGGCTTCGAGCGCATCAAGATCAACATGGTCGTCATGGGCGGCGTCAACGACGACGAGGTCGTCGACTTCGCCCGGCTGAGCCTCGGCCGCCCGTGGACCGTGCGGTTCATCGAGTACATGCCGCTGGGCGAGAGCACGATGATCGGGCACTCGGCGGAGGCGACGGTCGACAACGCCGCGGTGAAGGCGCGGATCGAGGCGGCCTGCGGGGCGTTGGAACCGGTGGACCGGCAGAGCGAGCCGGGCGTCGGGCCGGCGGGGGTGTGGCGGCTGCCCGGGGCCCGCGGGCGGGTGGGCTTCATCAGCGCGATGAGCCGGCCGTTCTGCGAGACGTGCAACCGATTGAGGCTGACGGCGTCGGGCGAGCTGCGGAGTTGTTTGTTCGACGGGGGCGAGGTGAACGTGCTGCCGGCGCTGCGGCCGGCGCCCGATGCGGAGCGGATCATCGACGCGATGCGCCGTTGCGTGGCCCTCAAGCCCGAGACGCACTCCGCCCGCGGCAACCGCGCGATGAGCCAGTTGGGCGGGTGAGGGGGCCGTCAATCCCCTCCGCTGGTGCGAATCGCACGAATTCCCTAAGATATTCGCTCCCCGGAGGCCGGACGCGCCGGGTTTTTCTCTTGAGGAGCCCTCGTGATGGCGAAGTCTCGCCCGGAATTGCTGCGCGGCAACGCGATCATCGGCCAGTCGGGCGGACCGACCGCCGTCATCAACCAGTCCCTCGTGGGCGTCGTCGAAGGGCTCCGGGGCCACAAGGCCGTGGGCAAGATCTTCGGCTCGCTCCACGGCGTCCGTGGCATGGTCTCCGACCAATCCATCGAGCTCCAGAAGGTCCCGCAGGCCCGCCTCAACCGCATCGCCAACACGCCCTCCTCCGCCTTGGGCTCCAGTCGCGACAAGCCCGACCCCGCCTATTGCCAGCGGATCATGGCCCACTGCGCCAAGTACGACATCCGCTACTTCTTCTACATCGGGGGCAACGACAGCTCCGACACCTGCCGCATCGTCGACGAGCTCGCCAAGCAGGCGGGGCACGCGATGCGCTGCTTCCACGTCCCCAAGACCATCGACAACGACCTGATGTCGAACGACCACACGCCCGGCTACGCCTCCGCCGCCAAGTTCGTCGCCCAGGCCTTCATCGGCGACGACCTCGACAACCGCGCGCTCCCCGGCATCAAGATCAACGTCATCATGGGCCGCCACGCCGGCTTCCTCACCGCCGCGAGCCTGCTCGCCCGCCGGCGCAAGAACGACGGCCCGCACCTGATCTACGTCCCCGAGGTCGCCTTCAACCTCGAGAAGTTCCTGGCCGACGTCGAGCGGATCTACACCGACCTGGGCCGCTGCGTCATCGCCGTCAGCGAGGGCATCCACCACTCCGACGGCACGCCGATGCTCGAGAAGCTCTCGGCCGCGATGGACAAGGGCGGGCTCGACAAGGACGCCCACGGCAACGTGCAGCTCTCGGGCACCGGTGCCCTGGGCGACTACCTGGCCGAGGCGATCAAGAAGAGCATGGCCAGGCACCAGAAGAAGGTGCGCATCCGCGCCGACACGCTGGGCTACCTGCAGCGGTCCTTCGCCGGGTGCACCTCGCCGGTCGACGCCAAGGAGGCCCGCGCCTCGGGCAAGGCGGCCGCGAAGGCCGCGCTGGCGGGCTCGTTGGGAGGGTCGATGACCATCCAGCGCGTGGGCAACTCGCCTTACAAGGTCGCCTACAAGCTCGTCCCGCTCACCGACGTCGCCGCCAAGACCCGCCACATGGACCCCAAGTTCCTCGTGGGCGACAATGACATCGCCGAGTCGTTCCGGAAATACCTCGCCCCGTTGGTGGGCGACCTGCCGGAGGTCGATTCGTTCGTCTGATGCGTCCGTCTGATTTTCGGCCCAAGGCCTCATCCACCCCTCGCCACACACCACCGTTCAGGAGTCCCCATGCCTTCCCTCAAAGACCAGGTCGGCGTCCAGAGCTACTGCTTCCGCGGGTTCAAGGAGAACTCCGAGGTCGCCGACCTCGTGAAGAAGATCGGCGTCTCCCGCTTGGAGCTCTGCGCCGTCCACATCAACTTCAACGAACCCGCCACCTTCGCCAAGGTCATCGAGACCTACAAGAGCAAGGGCATCACCATCGCCTCCATCGGCGTCGAGGGGTTCAACAACAACCCCGAGGTGGAGAAGAACCGCTTCGAGTTCTGCAAGCTCTCGGGCGCGAAGGTCATCAGCTGCGACTTCGGGCTCAACAACACCCCCGATTCCTACCGCGCCGCCGAGAAGCTGGCCGACAAGTACGACGTCAACCTCGCCATCCACAACCACGGCGGGCAGCACTGGCTGGGCTGCGGCGCGATGCTCGAGCACGTGCTGAAGAACACCTCGCCCCGCATCGGCATCTGCCTCGACTCCGCCTGGGCCCTGGACTCGCGCGAGAACCCCGTCGCCATGGTCGAGAAGTTCGCCGCCCGCATGTACGGCGCCCACATCAAGGACTTCATCTTCAACCGCAACCGCTCGCCCGAGGACGTCGTGGTCGGCACGGGCAACCTCGACCTGCCCAAGTTCATGAAGGCCCTCGGGGCCTGCCCGAACCTCAAGTCCGTCGTCCTCGAGTACGAGGGCGACGTCAACAACCCCACGCCCGCCCTGACCCAGTGCGTCGAGGCCTGCAAGAAGGCGACGGCCTGAGGAAAGCCCGCATTGGAACGCGAAAACAAGCCCATCGATCCCGACGGTACGCCGTCGGGTTCGGTGGGGTTTCGGGGGTGATCCGCGTTCAAGGCCGTGGTTTCCGGGGCTTCCGGGGCCTGTGGACAACCCCGGGCGATTTCGATATCTTAATGGGCTCGCTCGGCCGGGCCCGTTTTGCGCCCGCCATGAAGTTCGACCGACATCCCGGTTTGCCCTGAAAACCGCCAGAGAACAGAGAAGAGCATCGCCATGAGCCAAGACCTGATCCGCGCCGTCGAAAAGTCCCAGTTGAAGACCGACCTGCCCGAGATCAGCGTGGGCGACACGGTCGACGTGCACCTGCGCATCGTCGAAGGCAGCAAGGAGCGCGTGCAGGTGTTCAACGGCGTGGTGATCCAGCTCAAGGGCTACGGGATCAGCCGGATGGTCACCGTCCGCCGCATCGTCGCCAACGAGGGCGTCGAGCGCATCCTCCCGCTGCACAGCCCCAAGGTCGCCAAGATCGAGGTCAAGCGCCACGGCCACGTCCGCCGCGCCAAGCTCTACTACCTCCGCGACCGCGTCGGCAAGAGCCGCCGCCTCCGCGACCGTCAGCGTGGCCTGGGCACCGTCGTCCCCGACGACGCCACTCCCGCCGCGGCCGCCCCCGTCGCCGCCGAGACCGCCAAAGCCTGAGTCCGCGACTGACTTCCCCGGTCGAACCATCGCCCGCCCGGGCAAGACCTGGGCGGGTGTTTTTTTGCGCCGGGTCTTGTTAGCCGGACGCGCAAGCGACGGATGTTGGTTCAGACCTCGCAACACCGTTCGGACCTCGCGAAAAACCAATTCAAACATCCGTCGCTTGGGCTTCCGGCTAACAAGGCCAACAAGATCGCCGTCCCCCGATAGGATGACCCCACCATGTCTCAGACTCCTGAATCGCCCGCTCCCGTCCCCGCCAACCCCGACCCTGCCGCCCACCAAGGCGGCGACCCCGTCGCCGACCGTCGCCGGAAGCTCGACCGTCTGCGCGGGGAGCTCGGCGTCGACCCCTTCGGCCGGCGGATCGACGGGCTGGTCGCGCTGGGCGACGCCCGCGCCCGCCGCGATGACGCCGCCGACGCCGCCTTCAAGGCCGACGCGAGCAAGGACGCCCGCCCCGTCGTCGCCGTCAGCGGGCGCATCGTGCTCCACCGCGACATCGGCAAGCTGGTCTTCCTCACGCTGCGCGACTCCACGGGCGACCTGCAGGTCGCGGTGAGCAAGAAGTCGGTCGACGAGAAGGCCTTCAACCTCGCGAAGATCGCCGACCTGGGCGACGTCGTCGTTGCCCGCGGGCCGCTGGGCACGACCAAGACCGGCGAGCTGACCATCTGGGCCGCCGACCAGGCCGCGGGCGCCGTTGCCATTCCGGGGGGCGGCCCTGGCTTCGAGATCGCCACCAAGAGCCTCGCCCCGCCGCCCGAGAAGTGGCACGGCCTGCAGGACGCCGAGCAGCGATACCGCAAGCGCTACGTCGACCTCTACGCCAACCCCGAGGTGATGCAGACCTTCCTCAAGCGCAGCCGGATCTTGAAGCGCATCCGCGACTTCCTCACCAGCCCGCCGCCCGAGCTGGGCCCCGGCTTCGTCGAGGTCGAGACGCCGATGATGCAGTCGATCCCCGGCGGGGCGGCCGCGCGCCCGTTCGTCACCCACCACAACGCCCTCGACATCCAGCTCTACCTGCGCATCGCCCCCGAGCTTTACCTCAAGCGCCTGCTCGTGGGCGGCATGCCCCGCGTCTTCGAGATCAACCGCAACTTCCGCAACGAGGGGCTCAGCGTCCGCCACAACCCCGAGTTCACCATGCTCGAGCTCTACCAGGCCTTCGGCGACTACCACGCCATGATGTGCCTCACCGAGCTGCTGCTCAACACGCTCGCGAAGGAGATCGGCGGCGCGGAGCAGCTCCCCTTCGGCGACAAGACCATCGACTACACGCTCCCCTTCCCGCGCGTGAAGTACCACGAGGCCTTCGAGAAGGTCAACGGCTTCGCATCGTCCGACCACGAGAAGCTGGTCGCCAAGGCCCGCGCCCTCCACATCGAGATCGGGACCAAAGACCACGACGTCCTGCTCAGCGAGGTCTGGGAGGCGACGGTCGAGCCCTCGCTCGACCCGCAGCGGCCGACGTTTGTGATCGACTACCCCGCGCCGCTCTGCCCGCTGACGCGCACCAAGCGGGAGGACCCCGCGATCGCCGAGCGCTTCGAGCTCTACATCGCCGGGATGGAGCTGGCCAACGCCTACACCGAGCTGAACGACCCCGACGTGCAGGAGGAGAACTTCCGCCGGCAGTTGAGCGGGCAGAAGGAGGACGACTCCATGGCCAAGATGGACATGGACTTCGTCGAGGCCCTGCGCGTGGGCATGCCCCCCGCGGGCGGGCTGGGCATCGGGATCGACCGGCTGGTGATGCTGCTGACGAACTCGCGCAGCATCCGCGACGTGATCCTGTTCCCGTTGATGAGGCCGCAGGGCGAGGCCGCGGGCAAGGGCGAGACGGGCCCGCAGGGCACGTGAGGGTGGACGCGCCCCGGCCATCCTCAACGAGTTGAACAAACCTGTATGATCCGTCACCGACGCCGGGCGCGGATTCATGTCCGCCGCCCGTTGTGGACGATCCCCCTGCAGGCCCCGCCGACCGCCTCCCCATGTACAAACTGCTGCTCATCTTCAAGTACCTCCGCCGCAAGCTCGCGCCGCTCTTCGCCGCGCTGGCGGTGACGCTCTGCACGGCGATGGTGATCATCGTCATCAGCGTCATGGGCGGCTTCCTGGAGATGATGAAGGGGGCCGCGAAGCGCCTCACCGGCGACGTGATCATCCGGGCCGACCTCACCGGCTTCCCCGACTACAAGCCGATGATCGAGGGGCTGCGCAAGCTGCCTGACGTCGAGGCAGCCACGCCGCTCCTGCGCAGCTTCGCGCTGGCGAAGATGGCGGAGCGCGTCTCGCCCGTGGAGGTGCTGGGCATCGAGCCCGCGGGCCTCGAGGCGGTGACCGGCTTCCGCGACACGCTCCACTGGTCCGCGAAGGACGTGCTGGACGACCTGCAGTCGCGCATGCCGCCGATGGACACCCTCTCCGCCGCGCAGAAGGCCCGCTACGAGGCGGCCGTGAAGCGCATCGGCGAGGCCGACTTCCGCGAATACGCGATGAAGCTCAAGCCCCCGTCGCACTGGGGCGACCTGCCCGGCGCGGTCCCCGGGATTGCCGTGCCCCCCGGGGCGAGGCGCGACTCGAAGGGCAACTACTCCTTCAACAACAGCTCGGTGAGCACGAAGATCACGCTGACGTTGATGCCGCTCACCCGCCGCGGCGACGTCCGCGGCGAGCCGGAGTACGCCGACTTCTTCGTGGTCAACGAGTTCAAGAGCGGGCTCTACGACATCGACGCCAACCGCGTCTACGTTCCGCTCGAGGTTTTGCAGGCCAAGCTGCACATGGAGGCCCACGCCGAGCGCGACCCCGAGACCGACAAGCCCACGGGCAAGACGATCTCGGGGCGGGTGACGGAGGTGATGATCCGCGCCAAGCCCGGGGCCGACCTCCATGCCGTGCGCGAGTCGGTGGAGAAGTACGTCCAGGAGTTCCTGATGCAGCGCCACGAGTTCCCGCTCATCGCGGTGGAGACCTGGCAGGAGCGGCACGGGACGTTCCTGGGCGCGGTCGAGAAGGAGAAGGGGCTGCTGACCGTGCTCTTCGGCATCGTCAGCATCGTCGCGGTGGCGATGATCGCGGTGATCTTCTACATGATCGTGCTGGAGAAGACGCGCGACATCGGCGTCCTCCGCGCCCTGGGCGCGTCCCGCGCGGGCATCATGTCGATCTTCCTGGGCTACGGCCTGGCGATCGGCATCGTCGGCGCCGCCATGGGGCTGGGCCTCGCGGCGAGCATCGTCTGGAACATCAACGAGATCCAGGACAAGCTCTTCGAGTGGTTCGGCTTCAAGATGTGGGACCCGAGCATCTACTACTTCGACAAGATCCCCAGCCGGCTCGACCACACCGAGGTGACGGTCATCGCCATCCTCGCGGTGGTCAGCAGCGTGGTGGGCTCGGCGATCCCCGCCTTCCTCGCCGGCCGGCTCGATCCGGTCGAGGCGCTGCGGTACGAGTGAACATGACCGATTCCCCCACCCCATCCAACGCCAAGCCGCAGCTCGCCGCCCGCGGGGTCCACAAGACCTACCGCATGGGCGACGCCGACCTGCACGTCCTCCGTGGCGTCGACATGAGCGTCCGCGCCGGCGAATGGCTCGCGGTCCTGGGCGCGTCGGGCTCGGGCAAGAGCACGCTGCTCCATCTCCTGGGCGGGCTCGACCGCCCCGAGAAGGGCGACGTGGAATTCGAGGGGCAGCCGGTCTTCGGCAAGCCGTGGGGCGAGCTCGAGCGCTACCGCTCGCTCCGCGTCGGCTTCGTCTTCCAGTTCTACCACCTGCTCCCCGAGCTCTCCGCCTTGGAGAACGTGCTCATCTCCGCGATGGTCCCCAGCGGGGTCTTCGGCTGGGGCAAGGTCAAGAAGGACGCGCGCGAGCGGGCGACGGCCCTCCTCCAGCGCCTCGGGCTGGGCGAGCGATTCAAGCACCGCCCGACCCGCCTCTCGGGCGGGGAGCGCCAGCGCGTCGCCATCGCGCGGGCCCTGATCAATCGGCCCGCGGTGCTGCTCGCCGACGAGCCCACCGGCAACCCCGACGCCGAGACCGGGCGGCAGATCATCGACGTCTTCCGCGAACTTCACCGCGGCGGGCAGACCATCGTCATGGTGACGCACGACCGCACCGTCGCCGCGGCGGCCGACCGGCGGTTGGTGCTCGAGGCGGGGCGGGTGAAGGAATAGTCGGGATTCAAAGCCCAGGCGCCGCGTGCCTGGGTTTTGAGAACGCTCATTGATGAAGCGCACCCGCGCGTCGCCCGCTCACTTCCCCATCCGGCGCAGCACCGCCTCCGCGGCGCGGAGGCCCGAGGCCATCGCGCCCTGGATCGAGGCGTTGTCGAGGTGGTCGCCGCAGACGTAGAGGCCCGGCTCGGTCTCGTTGGGGCGCTCCGCGGGCTCGAGTGAGCCGGGGGGCTGGAGCGGCAGGGCGTGGCGGACGCGGTAGATGCGGAGCAGGCGCCACATCTCGACGATCGGGCCGAACCATTGCGTGAGCTCGCGGCGGACGATGCCCTGCAGGGCGGCGTCGTGCATGGGTGGGTCGCCCAGGACGCTCACGGAGATCAGGGCCCGCCCGGGCGGCGCGTAGCTCGGCGCGACCGCGCTGGGGACGACGAGGTTGTTGATCGGGCCCGCGTCGGGCTTGCCGAAGCGGTCGCCGTTGAGGAAGAGGATCGGCTCATGCAGCGGCGGGGGCAGCGGGGCGGGGGCGTCGAAGTAGAGGCAGGTGACGGCGTTCCACGTGCGCGGCGGGGCGAGCGTTTCCTGCGTCTTTCCCAAGGCCGCGGCGCGGGCCGCGAGCAGCCGGCGCGTCTCGGGCTCGTGGGCGGCGAGGACGACCGCGCCCGCGGAGAGCGACTCCCCGTCCGCGAGCGTCACGCCCTCGGGTCCGACGCCGGCGACGCGCGTGCGCAGCCGGATGCGGTCGCGCCCGACGCGCGAGGCGAGCTGTGCGGGGATCGCCCCCATCCCGCCCGCGGGCAGCGTGGCCTCGCCCGCCGCCATCATGCGGAAGACGAAGTCGAGCATCCGGCTCGAGGTGCGCAGCTCCGGATCGAGATAGATCCCCGCGAAGTAGGGGCGGAGGAACCGCGCGATGATCCCCGGGCTGAGCCCCAGCTCCGCGAGCGACTCGGCGGTGGAGACCTCGGGGCGCTGGAAGAGGGCCTCGAGCGGGCCGTCCAGGGCGCGCTGGCGGAGGCGGGCGATGCGCAGCGCGTCGGTGTACTCCCCGAGCTTGGACATCGCCTCGATCGCGGAGAGGACGCCGTCGAGCGGGCGCCGCCAGGGGTCGGCCAGCCGGCGGAACGCGCCGTCGAAGCGGATGACGGCCCCGGGGACGAAGGGGCGGAGGTTGAGCGCGTCGTAGTCGAGCAGCCGCTGGGCGGCGGGGTAGGCGGTGAGGAAGATCTGGAACCCGCGGTCGAGGAGGAAGCCGTCGAGCGTGTCGGTGCGCACGCGTCCGCCGGGGGCGTCGCCCGCCTCGAGGAGGGTGACGCCCACGCCCTTGCCGCGCAGCGCGAGAGCGCAGGAGAGGCCCGCCAGGCCGGCGCCGACGATCAGCACGTCGTCGTTGGGCATGAGGGGCTCCGAGGTTTGCCCGGTGCGGGCGCGGCGTCGGACTGTGCGTCGGGCTGGATGTCGGTGTCGCGGGGCATGGTCAGGGCCGGGTGTGCAGCGTGGCCGGGTGGGCGTCCGAAGCCGTCTCCTCAGGCGTGTCGCGCCCGAGCATCCGGGCGAGCGCGGGTTCGAGGCCGGGGTCGCGGAATTGGAACCCGTCGGCGAGCAGGCGCGCGGGGACGACCCGCGCGCTGGCGAGCAGCAGTTCGTCCGCGGCGGCGCCCAGCGCGAGCCGGGCGACGAAGCCCGGGAGCGGGAGGATCGTGGGGCGGCGGAGCACGCGCCCCAGGGCGCGGGTGAACTCGCGGTTGGTGACGGGGTGCGGGCTGACCGCGTTGACGGGGCCGGCGAGGTCGTCGCGCGTGAGGGCGTGGTGGAAGGCGCCCACGGCGTCGTCGAGGGAGATCCAGCTCCAGTACTGCGTGCCCGGGCCGATGACGCCCCCGAGGCCGAGCTTGAAGGGCGTGAGCATCTTGGCGAGCGCGCCGCCGCGGGGCGAGAGGACGACGCCCAGGCGCAGATGGGCGACGCGCAGGCCGGCGCGGCGGGCCGGGTCGGCCGCGTTTTCCCATTCGAGACAGATCGGCGCGAGCAGCCCGCGGTTGCCCGGCGGGCTCGCTTCGGTGAGCTTCTCCTCGCCGCGGTCGCCGTAGTACCCCACGGCCGAGGCGACGATCAGCGCGCGGGGCGGATGGCGCATCGAGGCGAGCGCGCGGGCGAGCAGGGCGGTGCCGTCGACCCGGCTGTCGCGCACGCGGGCGAGGTGGGCGGCGTCGAGCCGGCCGTCGGCGATGCCCGCCCCGCCGAGGTGGACCACCGCGTCGAGGCCTTCGAGCGCGGCGGCGTCGATCGTGCCGGCGGCGGGGTCCCAGCGGACTTGTTCAGTTGCGACGTGGTCTTGCGCGGCATGTCGCGGCGCGCCCGCGCCGCGGACGAGGCGCACGACTCGGTGGCCCCCGGCGGTGAGGAAGTCCGCCAAGGCGGAGCCGACGAGGCCGGTGGAGCCGGTGATGGCGATGTGCATGGGACGTGTCGCGCGGGCTGCGGAGTGACGGGCGATGTCGTCGTGGGTGATGCGGTGGCGGTGGGCGAAGGCGAGCCGGATTTTTCGGGCGACGGCCGGTCCTCCCAGCCAAGCGCCCATGCGGCCCAAGGGCAAATCGTAATCAATCCGGTCGACGAGCGTGCAGGAATTGCGGTCCTCAGGCTCGATGCGATGGGTGTGCTCCCACCGGGCGAACGGGCCTTGGACCTGCACGTCGCGGAACTGCAGGCCGGGGATGAAGTCGCGGTGCTGCGCGACCCAGCGGAGCCGGAACGGGCCAAGGGGCATGAGCAGGACCAACCGGCCGTCCTCGATCCCGCCGGAGCGCTCGACGAGGCGGACATCGTCCCAAGGCGGCGTGAGCCGTTCGAAGGCGCCGGGGCGCGCGTGCCAGGCGAAGACCTCAGCGGCGGGGGCGTCGATCTGGGTGCAGAATTCGAGGGTGGGCATCGCGCCAATGGTAGGCGCGGAGGTTCGGGAAGCCCGTGGAATCCCCCGGCACGCGAAGATTGACGGCAGGGCGAGCGCTGTTAGCTTGACCTTCGTCGCATTCGCCTCGCGATCCTTTCGCCGGAGCCGGTCCACCCGTGCCAGACCCCGTCCCTCACGATCCCCTCGCGCCGCCCGGCCCGGCCATCCCGGTCCCGTCCACTCCGGCCGCGTCCGCCCCATCCGCGTGGCCCCGCCAGTTCGGCTGGATCGCGCTGCTGGCCGTCATCGCCCTCTCGCTCTTCGGGCGGCTGCACACGTATCACCAACCGCTCGACCGCGACCTGACCACCTACTCGGTCATCGGGCGCGAGTTGCTCGCCGGCCGACGGCTCTACACCGAGATCTGGGACAACAAGCCGCCGCTGCCCCACCTCGTCTTCGCCGGGGCGCAGGCGGTCGCGGGCACGGGGCCGGGGTCGATCTACCTGATGAACGCGCTGACCGCGGCGGCGGCGCTGCTCGCGGTCTATGCCGTGATGCTCGTGGCCGGTGCGCCGATCCGCGCCGCCCTCGCGGCCGCGGCCGTCTACGCCCTCTGCTCCTTCAACATGACGTTGCAGGCCAACCAGCCCAACCTCGAGGCGTGGATGAACCCCTGCCTCATGGGCCTGCTCGCGCTGCTGGTCTTCCACGTCGCGCGCCCCATGAACATACGGGCCGCCCTCTTGCTGGGCCTCCTGGCCGCGCTGGCGACGCTCTTCAAGCACGTCTCGGTCTTCCCCGTCGTCGCGGCCACGGGGATGTACGTCCTGCTGCCCGCTCCGTGGGAGGAGCGGCGGCGGCGCTTCGGGCTCATGCTCCTCGCGGGCCTGGTCGTCCTGCTCGCGTGGGCGCTCGCCGCCGGCCACTTCATCGTCCGCGGCCGCTGGCATGATTTCTACGACGCGGTCTTCTACTTCAACTCCCACTTCATCGAAAGCGGCCGGCTCACGCTGGGCACGCTGCTCTCCCCCGCCTTCCTGCAGGTGGTCCTGCCCGCGACGCTGCCCGTGTGGGTCACCGCGGCGATCGCTTGGCGCAGCCGCGGCCTCGCCAGCGCGGCCCCGCACCTCCTCGTCGCGGCCATGGCGGCGGGCTCCCTCGCGGCGGCGCTCGCCCCGGGGAAGTTCTTCCCGCACTACTTCCAGCTCCTCTTCCCGGGCTACGCGCTCGGCGCGGGATTGGCGATCGCGCTCGCGATGGAGTTGATTCCCGTCGAAAGGCAGGCCCACCGGCGGAGCATCGCCTGGGCGGCGCTGATGGTCGTCGCCCCGATGGCGATGTTCGTCGTCCGCTCATTCGAGCTCACGCCCGAGCAGTGGTCGACCAAGGGCTTCGGGACCGATTTCGTGGAGACGTGGCGCGAGGCCCCGAGGATCAAGGCGATGCTCCGCCCCGGCGAGCGGTTCTACGATCTCGGCGCCGAGTCGGGGCTTTATTATGTGACGGGCCAGTCCCCGCCGACGACGGTCTTCTACTTTCTGCCGGTGTTCCAGGGACCGCTCGCGCCGCGGTACGCCCGGCAGACCGTGGCCGAGCTGCAGCGCCGCCCGCCCGAGCTGGTCACGCTGCTCATCCGGCGGGCCCGCGACCTCGCGCCCTACGCGACGTCGCACCCGGTTTTGCTGTGGATCAACGGCTCGTACCGCCAGGTGTCGGACAGGCCCGACTCGGCCTTCCGGCTGTTCGTCCTGCGCGGGAGCGACTTGGAGCGAAGGATGCTGGGCGAGCCGGCGAGGCCGCCCGCGCCGTCGCCGACGAGCCGGCCGGGACGGGAATGACCACGCAATCTTGGTTGGACGCTTGGGCGATTGCCGGAGGGCGCTCCCGTCAATCAACGCGTTGCCTCAGAGCCCATGACATGCTATAATTGGCATAAATGGGCAAGGCAGGCGACCACGGACTCAAGCCGGTCTTTTGGATGGCGTCGTCGCTCGACGATCTCCGGTCGTTTTCGGAGGAGGTTTGTGATGCGATGGGCTTCGCCTTGTTTCAGGCGCAGATGGGCGGAAAGCACATCGCGGCCAAACCGATGAAGGGATACAAGGGGGCGGGTGTGCTGGAGGTCGTCGAGGATTGGGATGGGGAGACGTTCAGGGTCGTCTATACGGTGAAATTCAAGGAAGCCATCTACGTCCTTCACGCGTTCCAGAAGAAGTCGAAGACGGGCATCAAGACCCCGAAGCGAGACATCGACCTCGTCGACGCCCGACTCGCACTCGCCAAGGCGCACCATGAAAGATGGACCGCAACCCATGAAAAACCGCGAAAACAAAAGTGAATCATCCGTCACCCGCGGCAGCGGGAACGTGTTCGCCGACCTCAAGTCGCCCAGCCCCGGCGAGGCGCTGGTCAAGGCCCACATTGCCCACGCAATCTGCGAGTTGATCCGGGGCGAAGGCTTGAACCAGGCAGCCGCGGCGGCCCGGCTCGGGGTCGACCAGCCCAAGGTCTCCTCCCTCATGCACGGGAAGCTCCGGGGCTTCTCGATCGACCGCCTGCTCCGTTTCCTCAACGCGTTGGGCCAGGACGTCGACATCGTCATCCATCCGGCCAAGTCGAAGCGCCGTGGCGCCCGTGGGCGGATCGCCGTCGCCGCGTGAGTCGGACGTCGGGGTTCCCGCTCGTCCGAAGAGTCGCCCATGCCCACCCTCGACGCTGCCTCCCGCCGAACGCTCCTGAGGATCCGCGTCATCCTCGCGCTCTTCGTGGCCGGCTTGGTCGTCAGCGGGCTCACCGCCTTCCCGCTCGAGGCCGAGGTGCGCTGGCTGGCGGGGATGTTCGGGTCCGACGACCCCTCGGCCCTCGCCCGCTGGCTGCGGACGGTGCGCGACGGCTTGGCCGACACCAACCAACGCTACCCCTTCCTCGCCTACGGCACCGACTGGCTGGCCTTCGCCCACCTGGTCATCGCCGTCGTCTTCTGGGGGCCGATCCGCGACCCGGTCCGCAATGTCTGGGTGATCCACTTCGGGCTGATCGCCTGCGCCGCGGTGGTCCCCCTCGCCCTCGTCGCCGGCGAGGTCCGCGGCATCCCGCTCGGCTGGCGGCTGATCGACTGCTCGTTCGGCCTGTTCGGCTCGCTCCCGCTGATGTTGGCCTGGCGGTGGACGAAGGCGTTGGAGCGCGGAACGGCCGCGGCCTCGGACGGGTCGGCGCGGCGGGACTGACGAAATCCCACACCATCGTTGTCGCGGTCGTTGCCGCCGCCGATGTATAGTGAACCCATCCGATTCCCTTCCAAACGGTGCGCACCCATGATCAAGAGAAACCCGCTTCCCCTGTTGCTATGCCTCGCCGCCATGGGCCTGAACGGCTGCGGACCCTCGGCCTCGGCGCCGACGACGCCCCAGGAGGTCGCCATCGCCGTCGTGCGCCACCTGGGCGCCAACCCGCCCGCGAAGGAGGCGTCGCCCTACGTCTCGGAGAAGGCGGCGACGATCCCCACCGGCCTGCCTCCGGCCCGCACGGAGGACCTCGCGGGCATGGGGCTCGAGCAGGTCGTCTTCTTCACCCGTGGCGACATCGCCCGGCTGCGGATCGATCATCCCGGCACGGGGTGGGACGCCGTGGAGCGCGGCATGCCCGAAGGGCTCGGCTGCCTCTGGGTCCGGCGCGACCGGCAGCACCGGCACCGCGATGTGCTGGTGGTCGGCAGCGTCGACGGGCAGCCGCGCGTCGTCGCCCGGGCCGACCTGGGCTGGGGCCCGCTGGTCACGCCTCCGCCCGAGCCCGTGACGATCACGCCTCCGCAGGCGCTCGCCGCCGCCAAGAAGCTCCTGCAGGGGCAGCTCGCCTCGAAGCTGGGCGACAAGCGGCTCACAGTGAGCGTCGCCAAGGCCGGCGGGGCGAAGCGCGACCTGACGGAGTCGCAGCGCTCGCAGTTGCAGAAGCTCCTGGGCGATGGCATCGCCGGGGGCGTCTACACCTTCGGCGCGTTCAACTCCGGTGGCGGCTTGGGCTCGCCGACGCTGCCTGCCCCGTGGGGCACGATCGACCTGAAGGCCCCCGCGAAGCCCGGGCAGCCCGAGGCGGTGGCGCAGGTGATGATCTTCGCCGATCCGAATTTCAACACCGTCGTCGTCCCCTCGGCCGAGCGCGACCTCGAGGGTTACTCGACCTTCCCGCCCGCGCCGGTGCAGCAGTGGGTCGAGGAGCGCCTCAAGGGCGCGACGACGCCCCCGACCAAGCCGGAGGGCTCGCAACTGACCAAGCCGCCGCAGCCGACGACGCCCAAGAAGGGCGTGCCCGCGAAGAAGACCACGACGTCGAGCAAGCGCCGGCACTGAGCGGGGCGCGTTGCGTCGGGGTTGCGTTCATGGCGCAAGGACGTGCGCGAGAGAATACGAAGACCGCCTAAAGGCGGAACTCCCAACGGCGCGGCCTTTGGTTCGGAGTTCCGTCTTTAGGCGGTGTTCGCTTTCATTCCGTCAGCGCCAGAAACAACACACCCCGCCCCCCTCACCTCACGCCTGCGGCTTGCCGGGCTTGGGCGGCTGGTTGTGCGGCGGCTGCGGAGGCGGCGGCGTCTGCTTGCCCGTCGTCGTCGGCCCATCCTCCAACTCCGCGACCACCACGCCGTCGCCCTTCTCCGCCTTCGACGCCTTGTCCCCCGTCGGCGCGACGCCGTCGAGCAGCGTCTCCAGCCCGTCGATGTTGAGGCCCGCCTTCGTCGCCAGGGCCTTGATGTCGATGCCCTTGGCCTTGAGCTGGCCGAGGACCTGGAAGACGGTGTCGGTCACCAAGCCGGACATCTTGCTCACGCCGTTGCCGCTGCCGCCCATGTCGACGATGCGGATGGAGTCGATCGCCCCCAGCCCCGCGGCGATGGGGGTGAACATCGAGCCCAGCACCTTCGAGCCCGCGTCGCCGCCCTTCTCCAAGAGCAGCGGCAAGCGGTCGAGGATGAGGATGAGCTTGGCGGCGTCGGTCATGTTCGCCAGCGCGGCGTTGAGCCGCTCGGTGCCCTCCGCCTGCGCGACCAGCGTCGCCCGGGCGCTCGCCGCGTCGCCCTCCGCCTTCGCGACCAGCTTGGCCTTGATCACGTCGGCCTCGGCCTGGCCCGCGGCGACAGTCGCCTGCCGGCTGAACTGCGCGGCGTCGCGCGAGGCCTCGGCCTGCAGGATCAACTGGCTCTTCGCCGCCTCGGCGTTGATCACCACCGCGCGCCGCTGCGCCTCCGCCGGCTTGATGATCGTCACCTCCAGCTCCTTCTCCTTGCGCTGGGCCTCCTTCTCCTGCACCTGGATCTGCGCCTCGGCCGCCTTCGCGTCGCGCTGCGCCTCCGCCACCCGCAGCGTCTGCTGCTGCGCCGCCTGGGCGATCTCGCCCGCCATCTCCGCCTCGGCCTTCTTGGTCTCCGTCTCCTTCTTGTACCCCGCGATCTTCAGGTCGCGCTCCTTGTTCGCCTCCGCCACCTTCGCGTCGTTGTCCGCCTTCACCAGCGAGGCCTCGCGGTTCGCGTTCGAGACCGCCACCTCCTTGTTGCGGTTCGCCTCCGCCACCTTGATCTCCGCCTCCGCCTTCGCGTCCGCCACCGCCCGCCTGCCCAGCGCGTCGATGTAGCCCTCGGCGTCGATGATGTCCTGGATCACCAGGTTCATAAGCTCGATGCCGAAGCCCGCCAGCTCCGCGGCCGACTCCTCGACGACGCGCTTGTTGAACTCGTCGCGGTTGCGCAGCAGCTCGTTGATGTCGAGCTTGCCGATGATCGAGCGCAGGTGCCCCTTGAGGATGTTGCGGACGAACTCCTCGATGGGGTTCGAGTCGGTCACGCCGTGCTTGGGCCCGTTCTCCTGCGTGAGCTTGTCGACCAGGGCGTCGATGGCCTTGGTGAGGTTCTCGGGGATGGTGGAGATCTTGCAGGTCGCGACGCCCGGGACGGTGAGCTTGACGTTGTCCTTGTTGGGGATGCCGCTCTCGTTGATCTCGACCTGGAACGCGGTGGTGGGGATCTCGAGGTATCCCTCGAGCAGCGGCCGCTGCACGCGCCCGCCGCCCGACATCACCAGGAACCCGCGCTCGCGCCCGTCGACCTGCCTGTACTTCATGCCGTAGAAGATGCCCACCCGGCCCGGCGGAACCTTCTTGTACCGCGAGACGGCGACCTTGAGCCCGATGAAGAAGGCCACCGTCGCCATGACGATGAGCACGGGGATGATGTAATTGAGGAGATTGGGCATGGGTTTTTCTCTTGTTGGAAAATGGCCGCCGGATCGGTTCGGGAGTCGACGTGCGTGTTCAGCCCTGCGGTTCAGCTTGCGAGTTCAGCGCGGGCGTTCAACGTGGTTCGTTGTTGCCCGGAGCGGGAGCCGCGACGGCCTCGACGACCAGCTCGCTCCCGTTCGTGCGGACCACGGTGATCTCCGTCCCCTTGGGGATGCTCGTTCCCTTGGCCGACCGGGCGAGGTAGGTGCGCGACTGGCCCGCGAGGTTGATGTTGACGCTGCCGACGGAGGACGGGCCGATCTCCACGGTCACGACGCCGCTCGCCCCGACGGCCTGGTCGGTGGCGACCAGCGAATCGGACTGCTGCGAGTAGAGCATCCGCAGGAGCAGGTACATGAAGCCGCCGAGGCAGAAGCCCAGGCCCAGGCCGATGAGCGAGGATTCGAGGAAGCCCCAGTTGTAGCCGCGGGCCCCGGCCCCGCCGCAGCCGAAGGCCATGAGGAACGCGCCGACGACCTTGAGCGAGAAGATGCTGACGGTGGGCTCGCCGTGGCCGGCGTCGTGGTCGTGCCCGGCGTCATGGTCGAAATGGGCGTCGTGCTCGTGGTCGTGGCCCATGAAGGCCCCGGCGACGAGGATGACGAACCCGGAGAACGCCAGCGCCAGGAAGATCAACACGCCCGGACCCTTCCTTTGTTGCGACGATGCGACCGCACGCGCACTCGCCGGACAGTCGCCGGCCACCCACCGCCAAGGCCATGCAAAGCGTAACGTGTCGGGCCGGGGGCGTCGAGAGTTGGCTTGGGTTCGGAGTTCCGCCTTCAGGCGGTCTTCGCGCAGGCTGGAGGTTCCCTGAACGCAGCAGGCTCCAATCCCATCCTTGCGTCGCCTTTGACTCTGCGGCATGCTATAATTGGCATGAATGAGCAAGCCAGGCGGCCACGAACCCAAGCCCGTGTTTTGGATCGCCTCGTCGCTCGACGATCTCCGCTCCTTTTCGGAGGCGGTTCGCGACGCGATCGGATTCGCCTTGTTCCAGGCGCAGATGGGCGGAATGCACGTCGCCGTCAAGCCGATGAAGGGATACAAGGGGGCGGGAGTCTTGGAGGTCGTCGAGGATTCGGATGGCGACACGTTCAGAGCGGTCTACACGGTGAAGTTCAAGGAGGCCGTCTACGTCCTCCACGTGTTTCAGAAGAAGTCGAAAACGGGCATCAAGACTCCGCAGCGCGACATCGACCTCGTCGACACCCGGCTTGCGCTCGCCAAGACGCACTACGAAAAGTGGACCGCAGCCCATGAAAAAGCCCGAAAGCAAAAGTGACTCCTCCATCGTCCGCGGCAGCGGCAACGTCTTCGCCGACCTCAAGTCGCCCAACCCCGGCGAGGCGCTTGTCAAGGCTCACATCGCCCACGCGATCTGCGAGTTGATCCGGGGCGAAGGCCTGAACCAGGAGGCCGCGGCGGCCCGGCTCGGGGTCGACCAGCCCAAGGTCTCCTCGCTCATGCACGGGAAGCTCCGGGGCTTCTCGATCGACCGCCTGCTCCGGTTCCTCAACGCGCTGGGCCAGGACGTCGACATCGTCATCCATCCCGCCAAGTCGAAGCGGCGAGGTGCCCGTGGGCGGATCGCTGTCGCGGCGTGAGGCGGGCGACGTGCCGCGACGATGAGTCACCACCAGTTGAGCTGGGGGAATTCCGACAGCGCCAACATCACGCACAGCGAAACCAGAAATAGCGAAGCGCATCCGATGATGAGCCGCCTCGTCGACAGACGGCGTTGGACGACCACGGCGAAAATGCCCGCGCCAAGAAGCAAAACCAGCGCCGCACCGCCGCTGATCGTCGCATACGTCGAAAACCACCCGCGCGACTCGACGTCGTGGGCGCGGCCGGACAGGATCGCGTTGGTCATGCTGAACGCGGCCAGACAAAGCCCCAGGCCGAGGAAATAGAGATAGGGCAGCGAGACCCATTTCGGCAGCCTCTGCGGACCCACGACGGCGAACATGAAGCAGCCCGTCAGGATGTGGCAGGCCACGAGGTTCACGATCATGGGCGAGACATCCAAGGGCTCCGCCTTCAGGCGGTCTTAGGTTTGGAGTTCCGCCTTTAGGCGGTCTTCCCACCATGCGGCAGCCTGATGGAAAGAGAACCTCCGTCGCTTGCGCGTCCGGCTAACAATCCCCCTCAACCCTTCCTCCCCGCATGCGGCAGCGCCGACCTGTACGGCCTCCCCGCGATCAACCTCTCCCCATCCGTGAACCCCTCCGGCCGGCCCTTCAGTTTCTCGATCAACAACCCTCTCCACGCCGCGGCCCTCTCCCGCCAGGCCGGGTCGGCCACCAGATTGCGCAGCTCATTCGGGTCCGTCGCCAAATCGAAGAACTGCTCGCGGCCGTCCTTGGTCAGCCAGACGTATTTCCGCTGCCCGTCGGTGATGGCGTGGAAGTTGTCCGCGCATTCGAGGTGCAGGTGGTCGCGCCAGGCGGGCCTCTCGCCGCGGAGCAGGGGCAACAAACTCCGCCCCTCGACGCTCGCGGGGATCGGCAGGCCGGCCAGATCAAGGCAGGTCGGCATGATGTCCTCAAGACAGACGGGGGCGTCGACCACGGCGTTCTGCGCCAGCCCCATCGACCGCGGCCCGCGGACCAGCAGCGGCACGCGGGCGCTGGCCTCGTAGCCCTGTTGCTTGCGCCATTGGTGGTGGTCGCCGAGCATCTCGCCGTGGTCGGAGGTGAAGAGGACGACGGTGTTGTCGCCCACGAGGCGGGGCAGGCCGTCGACGGAGTTGAGCAATCGGCGGATCTGGTCGTCGACGTGGTTGATGAGCCCGTAGTAGCCGGCGCGGGCGCTGAGCAGCGCCTCGCCGCGGAGGTCGATCTTGCTCGGCGCGACCGGGTCGCCGCCTCCGCAATCGGCCGCCGACGCGGGCGGCAGGGCCCAATCGCCGATGTGGGGCGGGGGCACGCCCGTGCGCAGGTACCGCTCGAAGTAGAAGGCCGGGGGCTGCAAAGGCGGGTGCGGGGCGATGAACGAGACGGTGAGGAAGAGCGGGCAGGAGGGGTCGCGCTGGTGCAGGAAGCGCAGCGATTCGTCGACGACCCAGTTGGTGAAGTGCATCGGCTCGGGCAGGTGGAACGGGCGCGCGGTCCAGTCGTTGTGCATCACGCCCCCGCCCAGCCAGGAGGCGCCGCTGGAGGTCGCGTCGTAGCCCGCGGAGTTCCTGCGGAGGAAGTCGCCGTAGTCGTCGCCCGCCCCGCGGTCGAAGATGGTCATCTGCTCGTAGCCGTAGCGCTTCCGCCCGGGGTGCTGGTGCATGCTCCGCCCGATGAGCACGCTCTGGTAGCCCGCGTCGGCAAGCGTGCCCGGCAAGGTCGCCGCCGGGTGCCACTCGATCCCCTCGGCATAGCCCACCAGCCCGTGCGTCTGCGGGAACTGTCCCGAGAGCAGGCTCCGCCGCGCGGGGATGCAGACCGGGCAGGTCGAGTAGGCCCGGCGGAAGCGCGTGCCCTGCGCGGCGATGCCGTCCATGCTCGGCGTGAGCAGCACCGGGTGCCCCTCGCACGAGAGGCAGTCGCCGCGCTGCTGGTCGGTCATGATCAGGATGATGTTGGGCCGGTTCGCTGTGGAGCGCTCAGTCATGGGCGGGGGGCCTCGAAGGCGCGGGGAAGGGTCAATACACGCTCGGCCTTGTCGTACCAGCCGATCGGGGCATAGGCCTTGGTGTGCATGTAGCACTGCACGCGCACCTTGTCGCTCCCGGGCGTGAAGGTCAGCAGCCTGCTCATGGGCGTGGTGGTGAAGCCCGAGCCCTTGTTCTCGTGGTGCTGCGTGAGCGAACAGACGTTGATGAAGTTCACGCCCCACTTGGTGGCGATCAGCTCCTTGCCGCCCGCCTTGTCGTCGGGCGAGAGCGGGTGCGTGTGCCCGCCCAGCCAGATCGCGACGGCGTTGCTCCCGCCCGGGGCGTCGGCCGGCTTTTTCGCCGCGAGGAAATTCTCGAACGCGCCGGAGTCGGGCTTCGAGCCGACCCAGTAGAGGTACGACGCGCCGATGGGCGTGCCCTTCTCCTTGTAGCCGTGGTAACCGCTTTTCCAGTTGCCCAGCGAGTCCTTGATCATGCCTTCCCAGTCGCCCGTCGCGGTGGTGGTGTTCTTCAGCAGATAGTGATGGGCGCAGATGATGATCGACTCGGGGTTGTCGTTCACCATCTTCCTCCACCAGTCGAAGGTCGCCTGCGAGACGACGCCCGCGGGGTTCCCGCCCAGCTCGCCGCGCCCGATTTTCTGCGTGGGCTCGTTGATGTCGCTCATGACGAGGAAGAGCAGGTTGCCCACGCGGAAGGAGTAGCGTTCCCACGTGCCTTCGATGGGGTAGGGGCGCTTCGTCGCGTCGACGCCGGAGTGGGCGGTGCTCTTGCCCTCGGGGTCGATCCATTTGCGGAACCACCAGGCCTCGGGCTCCTTCAGGCCCGAGCGGTCGTGGTTGCCGCAGAGGTCGTAGACCTGCTCGCGGCGGTGGTTCTTGAGGGCGGAGAATTGGCGGACGATCTCCTTGCCCTCGTCGTCCTTGGGGACGCTTTGGCCGCCTGAGTTGTCGCCGACGTCGAGGGCGATGTCCCACGGGATCGCGGGGCCGCCCGCGGAAGCGGCCGAGCCTTCGCTCTGACGAATCGCGTCGGCGAGGCTCTCGCGCCCCGCGGCCAGGTCGGTGCCGACATGGGCGTCGCCGAAGGTCCAGAGACGGAAGAGTTTTGCCGAGGCGGGTTGGGTCGATGGCGAGGTCGTCGCCGCCGATTCCGCGCGGGCCGCGGTCGCCATCGCGAGGAGTGAGACGGCGATCAGCAAAACCGAGGCGAGGGAATGGAGGACGGGCGATGCGGCGGGGGAGAGTGGATGCATGAGGCCTCGCGGTGTGGAAGGGGGGCCGCGGCAGTGACGTGGAGAGCGGATTGTATCGCGGGGGGAGGGGCGAATGCCTTTCTGATCAGAGACGGACACTGTGTGTCCGAAGATGGAGCGAGGCGGTACTCCGCCCGCGCGAATCGTCAGTAGCCCTCCAAGCCCCCGTCAAGCCGACGACGCCAACGAAAGAACGCTGTCGATGCGGCGCAACATGGGTCGTGGCGCACCTGCACGTGCGGCGCTTCGCGCGCGGCGGAGTACCGCCTAGCGCCCGAAGAACGGGGACACAGTCCCCGGCTCTGATCAGGCTTCGCCTGATGAGATGAAAACATCCGTCGCTTGCGCGTCCGTCTAACCCAGAGCATGTCCGGCTCTGATCCAACCTATCCCAGTTCGATTCCCCCTCCGCCGCCTTGTGGGACAATCCCCGGCGTGATGCAATGGATGGATCGATCCACTCCAATCCAACCGAAACGACTCCCATGCGCGATGACTCCACGCCTCGGGCCCCGTCGATTGGCCGTCGGCTCGCGTTGATCCTTTTCGCATCGTTGGCGCTCCTCCTCACGGCGGCATCGGCACGAGCCCAATCCACCCCCGCCCCCGGAATTGCCCCCGCCCCCGGAAGCCCGCACGAACAAACCTTCCGCCTCCACGAAGGCATCACCGCCTACGTCCTCAACCCCGAGGGCAAGGACTTCGCCGTCGGCCTCGACGTGCGCGACATCAACCTCTTCGCCAACGGCCCGCGCGAGATCCTCTTCAAGGTCTACGACCCCGACGGCATCCCCGTCGTCCGCGAGTTCATCCCCGACGACGGCTGCTCGGCCCCGAACAACCCCGAGCGCCTCGGCGGGTGGGACCACACGCTGCAAAGCTACGTCAACCAGTACGCCCACGGCACCACGCCCTGGGTCCGTTGGGGCGCCTGGTCCGACCCCGGGCGGCTCGCGACCATCGTCAAGCGCACGTTCGACCGCCCCATCAAGGGCGGCAAGAAAGGCGTCTACCGCGTCCTTCTCGCCGGGTGCCCCGACCACTACGTCACGCTCCGTCTCTCGCCCGACCTCATCTACGGCGTGGCCGGCCATCCCTCTTGGACCGCCGGCCACGGAGACCTCTACAAGAAGTCCTACATTTACGTGCCCAAGGGGACCACCGGGCTCTCCTTCGCCTTCGCGGAGTTCGACCTCCCGCGCACCCGCCGCGTGAAGCTCACCGCGCCCGACGAGAAGGTGCTCTTCGACGGCGTGGCCGAGGGGGGCTATGTCATGCCCAGCGGGCAGGAGTGGGCCGACGCCACTGCCGGGTTCGAGGGAGGCGGATACGACGGCAAGCTGCTCACGCTCGAGGTCGGCGACGGGCCGAACGACTACCTCGTCCGCGTGGTGCTGCAGATGGGCAAGAAGGCCGCGTTTGCCGATTACGTCGGCATGGGTTCCTCGGGCGTCCTCTGCCCCGACGAGGCGAGCGCCAACGCCATCGCCGGCGGGACGTTCGTCGTCGACGGCGAGACCTTCTGGCACCCCTTCCAGGCGAAGCTCGTCGCGTGGGTCAAGGCGCACCCGTACGACCCCAACGCGGCGACGAAGATCCCCGGCACGCTCGACCCCGGCAAGGCGCTGCACCAGACGATCGAGGAGGCCTGCAACGGGTTCCGCCTCATCGAGGCCAGCGACGGCCGCGGCTCGCTCTCCTGGCCCAACTGGGCCTACGCGATGGGCTACTACGGTTGCAACATCTTCCGCCCCAGTTGGCTGCTCATGAAGCGCGACGACGTGCCCGACGACTTGAAGGCCCTCCTGCGCGAGGGGCTCATCATGGCGGGCGACCGGCTGAGCGTCGCCACGGGCATCGAGAAGGTCAATGGCAACGCCTTCACGCAGATCAACGTCGCGCTTTGGTACAGCAGCCAGGCGACGGGCGACCCCCTCCAGAAGGAGCGCTTCGAGACCTTCTGGAAACGCTGGACCACCGAGGGCTGGGGCCCGGGCTCGGGCATCTCCCGCTCGGGCGACTCGCAGGAGCACTTCGCCCACGACATGCACTACGGCTCCTACATCATGGACAACTGGGCGGCGACGGGGAACATCTGGGTCAAGGGCGGCGGGATCCTCGGCGACGCCGCGGACGACCCGCGCTTCGCCAAGGTGATGGAGCGCTACTACGACCTCTACAGCTACCTTCTCTGCCTCGACGGCTCGCCGCCGCATCGCCGGGGCGTCGCCGCGAACCCCTGGTCCTCCCGCACCCACATGCCCCCGATCGGACGGGCCTTCGCCAGTTGGGAGACGCCCGAGCGCCATTGGAAGGGCGAGCCCGGGGACGACTTCGCCGTCGACGTCAACGGCGGGCACGAGTGGTTCGCCGCCCGGAGGAGGGACTACTACCTCCTCACGTTCCACGGCCGGCTCGCGCCCGACTGGATGAGCGGGACCTTCGAGGGGCAGCTCGGCTTCGGGGGCGGGATCATCTGCCAGCTCACCGTGCCGGGGCGGGGCGTGGTCCTCGCCTCCACGCTCAACGACTCCTACGGGAAGGGGATGCACCCCACGCTCTGGGAGGGCTACCACATCCACGCGCTGGTGGGCGAGCGCTTCGACGGGATGCCCATCGTCTCGGGCATCAGCGAGCACGACGACGCGAGGCTCGAGGGCGACACGCTCGCCAGCTCGGGCGAGATCCGCGGGACGCACCTGCGCGTGAAGCGGACGTACAAGTACCGCCCCGACGGGATCGACTGCTCGGTGGAACTCGCCAAGTCGCGCGACGCGGCGGTCCTCTTCATGTGGGGGCACGAAGGCAGGTGGTCCGACGTCCGGCTGGCGTACGAGATGATCCCGTACCTGGAGCGGGCGGTGGACAACAAGTCGCCGACGCGCGTGACGGCGGACGACGGCGCGGCGATGACCGCGGAGCCCGTGTCGACCAAGTCGGTGAAGATCGACCGCGGGGGCTTCGGCGTGGAGGTGCGCTTCGAGCGGCCGACGACGGTGAAGCTGGGGAAGAACGGGACGCTGCTGGTGGAGCTGGTCGCCCCCGCGCCCAAGCCCACGCCCGCGGAGCGCGTGGCGTTGAAGTACACGCTCGCCCCGTACGGCGGGATCGCCCCGGGCGACCCCGCGACGCAGCCCGCACCCAAGCCCGAGAAGGCGCCCCCGGGCGGGAAGCCCGCGGCGGCGACGGCGGCGACCAAGCCCGCGGCGAAAAAATGATCGGAGCCGGACGGGCCGGGAGTGGGTCGCATGCATTGCAGGAACTGCGGCGGCGTCCTCACGCCGAAGTCGGAGAGGCTGGGCAGCGACGATCCCTGCTACAAGGCCGGCGGACCATCGAATAGATCCCATTTAGTTACGGTTCAACCCATTTTTGTGGATGTTTGATTCACGCGTGACTCAACGTGAATCAAGACCGCCATGCGAGCGCCCAAGGAGAACGCCTCCGGGAATGTGTGAATGGCAACATCAGTAATTGCAACGATTTATGGATCAACTCGGACGAGGCGGGAACCATGATGCCGCGCGGCGGGTTTTGATTCTGATTCAGAATCAAGAATCAAGCTGTGAAGAACCGGCCGGGCGGGCCGGGATTTGTCGCACTCTTCCGGCGGCTCGGACGTTCTTCTCTTCACGTCTTCAACGCCCAAGCCGAGCCCAAAAAATCTTTCGTCGGCAGGGAAGTTTTCCCGCCCCGGGCGCAACTAATGGTTGGAACGTCGCCGCGCGGGGCTGGGTTGTTCGCGGTTACGATCCGGGCACGTTGGCGTTGAGCCGGGAGGCCGGTTGATTTGGATCCGACCGATCGGGAGTTGGTCGAGCGTGCCCGCAAGGGTGACCACGGCGCCTTTGATGCGCTGGTGGCCCGGCACGGCCCGAGCCTGCACCGCACGGCGGTGATGATCGTCGGGCAACCGGGCCACCCCGGAAACGCCGCGGACGCCCAGGACATCGTGCAGGAGACCTTGCTGGGGGCGTATCGCGGGCTGGCCCGGTTCGACGGGCGGTCGGCGGTGCGGACTTGGCTGGTGGGTATCCTCGTCCGGCAGGCGGCGTTGCTGAAGCGCCGCGCGGGCCGGCCGACGGTGTCGCTCGACGCAGTGAAGGTTGAGCCTGTGGCCGGAGGTTCCGGGGGCGAGGCGGCCGACGCCCGGCTCGATTTGGCGGCCCTGCTCGCGGCCCTGTCGCCCGAGCATCGGGAGGTGATCGTGCTGCGGGAGCTGGAGGGTTTGTCGTACGACCAGATCGGCGAGCTGCTGGGCATCGCGCGGGGGACCGTGGAGTCGCGGCTTTTCCGGGCCCGGCAAGCCCTGCGGGGAATCGCGGAGGACGGATCGACGGAGGGGTGACTAGTACGGACGACGGAGAGGCGGTTTTCGGGACGCTTTTCCGCCGGGTCTTTCGGGAGCGAATTCCGGGGAATGAGATTCCGGGCCGATGCGGCCCAACGAGGTGTTTCGTGACGCGATGCGATCAAGAACAGCAGGTGCACCGGTACCACGACGGCGAGCTCGACGCGCCGGCCGCCGCGGCCGTGGAGTCGCACCTGCGTTCCTGCCCCGCCTGTTCCGCGGAGCTGCGGTTGCTGCGGTCGCTCGGCGCCTCGCTGCGGACGCTGGCGGAGGCGACGCCGATCCCCATCGGCTTGGGGCGGTCGGTGCATCGCCGGGTCGAGCGGTTCGCCGACGCGGGCACGCTGCGGCTGGCGGGTTGGCTGACCGCCGCCGCCGCCGCGGTCGTGCTGGCCTGCGTCGTGAAGCTGGAGTCGTTCGGCACGGACTCCACGGGCCCGATGTGGTTCGGGTCTCCGACGAATTCCTCCGTCATCTCCACGAGCGCCACGCCGGCCGCCGAGACCGCCGCCGCGCTCTCGATGCACGAGCTGGGCCCCGCCGCCGACGAGGATCAGCAGATCGCGCTCTGGATGGTCGCGGATCTTTCGCGCCGGCCGTCCGCCGACCAAGGGCTGCGTTCCCCGGGGGCGGGGGGCGGGCGTGAGTAAGACCAAGCTGATCGTCGTGGTCGTCTTCGTGGCTGCGTTCGCCGCCGGCGCCGCCACCGGGCTGGTCTTCCGGCCGTTCCCGCACCACCCGCCCGGCCCAGGTGGCGGCCCTGGTCCCGAGCGCGGGCCGTCGTGGCTGGTCACGGAGCTCTCGCTCTCGCAGGCCCAGCAGGACGAGATGCTCAAGATCTGGGGCAGCGTCGGCCGGTCGGGCTGGCAGGAGGAGAGCGAGAAGCGCCAGGCTCTACAGAAACAGCGCGACGAGGCGATCCGCAAGCTCGTGCCCGCCTCGGCCCTTGCCGAGCTCGACAAGGTGAACGACGCCTTCGCCAAGGGGTATGCCGACCTGGGCGAGCAGCGGCGGCAGCGCTTCGACGCAGCCGTGGCGAAGACCAAGGCGATCCTGACGCCCGAGCAACGCGCGAAGTATGAGGCGATCCTCGCTCGCCGCCCGGAGGGGCGCGGGGATCGGACACGATTCGGGCCCGGGCCGGGCTGGGACCGCTCCGGCGGAGGCTCGTCGACCCGTCCCGCCCATCGCCCCGCGAGCGGCCCCGCGACGATGCCGGGCGATTCCGCGACCCCCGGAAACCCCGCGACCGCGCCGGCCGAGACCGCCTCGCTCATCGAACCCGCAACCGCACCTTCGGACGACCGCTCGCGTTGAGCGTCGCCCCGCATCCGTGATTCGTGATCGAAGATCCCTCTTAGATGGAGTTTGAACATGTTGAACCGACGTATGGCGATGGTGGCGTTGTTGTCGATCGGCGCTCTGGGCCTCACGGCCACGCTCGCCCCGGGCCAGGAAGAGGCCAAGCCCGCGCCCAAGGCCGAAGGTGGCGGCGGCGGGGAGCGCGGCGGCGGCCGCGGGGGCTTCGACCCCGCTGAGTTCCGCCAGCGCATGGAGGAGCGCATGAAGGAAGGCACCGGCGCCACCGACGACGAGTGGAAACTGATCAAGCCCAAGCTCGAGAAGGTCACGACGCTCCAGATGCAGTCCCGCATGGGCGGGATGATGGGCGGCCGGCGCGGCGGCGGCCCGGGCGGCGGCGGTCCCGGGGGTGGTGGTGGTGCTCCTGGCGCCGGCGGCCCCGGTGGCGGCGGCGACCAGCCCCAGTCCGAGGTCGCCAAGGCCTCCTCGGAGCTCCGCAAGACGCTCGAGGACAAGGCGGCCGGCCCCGAGGCGATCAAGCCCAAGCTGGAGGCCCTCCGCGCCGCCCGCACCAAGTCCCACACCGAGCTCGTCCAGGCCCAGAAGGAGCTGCGCGACCTGCTCACGCTCCGCCAGGAGGCCTTCTTCGTCTCCACCGGCCTGCTCGATTGAGCGAGCCTTGAACCGACAGCAGTGCCGTCCGCGCCCCGGGGAACGGCTCCCCCTGGCTGCCCCGGGCGCGGACGGATCTTTTTCCGATTCCGACTTGTTGCCGATGCGGTTTCACACGGACGCCTTCATGGGCGTCCGCCCGCCTACGCTCAAGGGCGTTTGAACGAATCGCCGTCGAGCGAGGCCCATTGCCATGGATCAGTTGCTCGCCAAACTCCGCAGCCGGGGCCTGCTCGACGACGACCGCGTCGCGCAGGCCCGGGCTGCGTTGGCCGAGGGCCGCCCGCTCGACGACGTCTTGGTCGCCCAGGGCGGCATGACCGAGCTCGACATGCTCGGGCAGCTCGGCGAGGCGTTCCATCTGCCACTGGTCGATCTCGAAATCCAGAAGCCCACGCGAGAGTTCGTCGCCCGCTTCCCCGCCCGCGTCCTGCTCCGGCACAACCTCCTGCCCGTCTCGGAGGAGAACGGCGTGGTGAGCGTCGCCATCGGCCGGCCGCTCGACCGCGGCGGGCTCGACGTCCTGCGCCTCGCCACCGGGCGCGATTTCCGCCCCGTGCTCGCCCCGCGCGAGGAGATCGCCCGCCGGCTCAAGGAAATCCTGGGCGTCGGTGCCGACACGGTGCAGTCGCTGGTCTCCGACGCCGACGCCTCGGGCATCCAAGTCATCAACCACGACGAGGACGGCGAATCCGACCTCGCCGCCGCCGCGGGCGACGCCTCGATCATCCGCTTCGTCAACCAGGTGCTCACCGAGGCGATCGACCTCCGGGCCACCGACGTCCACTTCGAGCCCTTCGAGGACCGCTTCCGCGTGCGCTACCGCGTCGACGGCGTGCTGGTCGAGGCCTCGACGCCCGCGGAGGTCCGCCGGTTCCAGGCGGCGATCGTCTCGCGCATCAAGATCCTCAGCCACCTCGACATCGCCGAGAAGCGCCTCCCCCAGGACGGCCGCATCAAGCTCAAGATCGGCCTCCGCGAGGTCGACGTCCGCGTCTCGATCATCCCCATGCTCCACGGCGAGGCCGTCGTGCTCCGCCTCCTCGACCGCGGCGCCCCGCTGCTGGGCCTGGAGAAATTGGGCATGGCGGGGCGAGACCGCGGCATCTTCGAGCGCGTCCTCGACCTCCCGCACGGCATCGTCATGGTCACCGGGCCCACCGGCAGCGGCAAGACCACCACGCTCTACGCCGGGCTCTCGCGCATCAACGACATCGAACGCAAGATCATCACCATCGAGGATCCCATCGAGTACCACCTCGACGGGATCAACCAGATCCAGGTCGCCACCAAGGCGGGGCTGACCTTCGCCAGCGGGCTGCGCTCGATCCTCCGCCACGACCCCGACGTGGTGCTCATCGGCGAGATCCGCGACCACGAGACCGCCGAAATCGCCGTGCAGGCCTCGCTCACCGGTCACCTCGTTTTCAGCACGCTGCACACCAACGACGCCCCGGGGGCCGTCGCCCGGCTCGTCGAGATGGGTGTCGAGCCGTATCTGGTCGCCTCGTCGCTGGAGCTGGTCCTCGCCCAGCGGCTGGTTCGCCTCGTCTGCAAGGCCTGCGCGAAGCAAGTCACGCCCGGCGAACTAGAGGCCCAGGAGCTGCTGGCGGAATACGGCGAGCGCGCCCCGGTCAAGGTCTGGCGCGGGGCCGGCTGCCGCGAATGCCGCGGCACGGGCTTCCGCGGGCGAAGCGGCATCTTCGAGGTGATGGAGGTCGACGAGGAGATCCGCTCGATGGTGCTCTCCAATTCGCCGGCGATCGCGATGCGCCGCGTGGCGAACCGCAACGGGATGACCAGCCTGCGCGAGGACGGCAAGCGGCTGGTGCTCGAGGGCCGGACGACGCTCGAGGAAGTGCTGCGGATGACGCGCGACGAGTCGACGGCCCTCAAGCCCGAAGGGAAGGCCTGACCGACCATGGCCAACTTCACCTACGACGCGCTCGACGCCCAGGGAAAGCTCCAGCGGGGCTCGCTCGCCGCCGACAGCCGGGCCGCCGCCTTGGACGCCCTCGCCGGGCGCGGGCTCTCGCCCGTGGCGATCGAGGGCGAGGAGCAGGCCGCCGCGGCCTCGGGCAACGGCAATCGGCTGTGGAGCGCCAGCCAGCGCGTCCCCGCCGCCCAGGTAGAGGCCTTCACGCGCGAGCTGGCGAACCTGCTCGCCGCCGGCGTGCCGCTCAGCCGGGGGCTCTCGATCCTCCAGCGCGAGGCGACGCACCCCGTCGCCAAGGCCCGCTGGACGGCGATCCACGACGACGTCGTCTCCGGCAAGCCGCTCGCCGAGGCGCTCGCCCGCGCGGGCAACTCCTTCCCCGCGGTCTACGTCGCCATGGTCCGCGCCGGCGAGCTGGGCGGCTTCCTCGACCTGGTGCTCAACCAGATCGCCGACTTCCGCTGGCGCGAGAGCGAGCTCAAGGGGCGAGTGAAGACCGCGATGGTCTACCCCATCGTGCTCGCCTGCCTCGCGGCCGCGGTGCTGGTCTTCCTGATGATCTTCTTCATCCCGACCTTCTCGAAGATCTTCGAGGACTTCGGGGCCGCGCTCCCGCTGCTCACGCGCGTGATCGTCGCGGCGAGCAGGCTCTCGACGCGCTACGGCCCGCTGGTGGTGCTGGCGGTGATCGGCATCGTCCTGGGCGTCCGCCGCTTCCTCGCGACCGACTACGGAAGCCGGTGGTTCGAGCGCTTCACCCTGGGCCTCCCGGGGCTGGGCATCGTGCTGGCCCGCTTCGCGTTGGTGCGCTTCGCCCGCATGCTCGGGACGCTCCTGGGCGCGGGCGTCCCGCTGGTGACGGCCCTGCGCGTCGCGCAGGAGGCGCTGGGCAACCAGATCCTCGCCGACGCGGTGGGGCAGGCGATCCAGGACGTCAAGCAGGGGGCGACGCTCTCGCGCAGCCTCTCGTCGTGCAAGCAGCTCTTCCCACCTTCGGTGATCGAGATGATCGCCGTCGCGGAGGAGTCGGGCCGGCTCGACAAGGAGCTCAACCGCCTGGCGATGGTCTATGAGAGCGAACTCGACCGCAGGCTGCGGATGTTGGTGGCGCTGGCGGAGCCGGCGCTGTTGTTTGTGATGGCGGCGCTCATCGGCACGATCGTCGTGGGCATGCTGCTGCCGATCTACACCCTTCAGGACATGTACAAATGACGACCCGCTCGTCTATTCGTTCGTTCGCGCGCCCGGTCGCCCGTCCTTCGCAGGCCCGCGCCGGCTTCACGCTGGTCGAGCTGCTGCTGGTGCTGGTGATCCTCGCGGTCCTCGCGGCGGTGATCCTCCCGCGCTTCACCAAGCGCTCCGAGCAATCGCGCATCACCGCCGCCACCACCGACATCGCCAGCCTCGACACGGCGATCGACCTCTTCGAGGTCGACACCGGGCGCTACCCCACGACGCAGGAAGGCCTGAGGGCGCTGGTCGAGCAGCCCGCCAACCTGCCCGCGTGGAAGGGCCCGTATCTCAAGCGCACGCTCCCCAACGACCCCTGGGGCAACGCCTACATCTACCGCCAGCCCGGGCAGCACAACACCGACGGGTACGACCTGAGCTCCAACGGCCCCAACGGTCAGGAAGGGGACACGGATGACATCTCCAACTGGACCGGCAAGTGACGCTTCGCCCCGCCTCCGTCCGGGCGCTGCGGCGAGCGCGCGCCGTCGCGGCTTCACCCTGTTCGAGCTGATCCTCGTGCTGGCGGTGCTGGCGCTGATGGCCGCGGCGATCACCCCCTCGCTCGGGCGCTTCACGCGCGGGCGGCGGACCACCGACGCCGCGGGGCAGATGCTCGCGGTGATCCAGTACGCCCAGGAACGGGCCACGCAGACCGCCTGGCCACACCGGCTGGTCGTCGACGCGCAGGGTGGGTCGTACCACCTGACCGCGCGGCAGGCGGGGTCGTACGAGGCGGTCGCCAACGAGTTCGGCCGGAAGTTCGACATGCCCCTCTCCACGACCATCGAATGGGTCGACTCCCCCACGGCGATGGCGCGCGGTTATGTGCAGTTCGACCCCGACGGCGGGCACGACGTCGCCCAATGGCGCATCACCGACGGCGAGAGCCAGGGCACATTGATCGGCTGCGCCTCGCTCTCCGAGCCGTACCGCATCGCGGCCGACGGCGTGGGGGTGGCGCGATGAGGCTCGGGCGTGATCACACAGCTTCGACGGCACGACGCGCGACCCATCGGCCCCACCGGCGCCGCCGGGCCTTCACACTCGTCGAGGCCCTCGCGGCCCTGATCGTCATGGCGATCGTCCTCCCCGTGGCGATGAACGGGCTCTCGCTCGCCCTTCGCCTCGGGCAGGACGCGCGCCTCCGGGGCCAGGCGGCCACGCTCGCCAGCGGCAAGCTCGAGGAGCTCGCCGCGACCGGGCAGTGGCAGACCGGCCCGTTCAGCGGTGAGTTCACGAACGACCCCGCGGCGACGGGCTCGTCGGCGACGGCAGGCGGGACGGTCTTCCGTTGGAGCGCCGTCGTCGCGCCCTGGAGCGTCTCGACCATGAACGAGTTGACGGTCGAGGTCACGTGGACCGCCGCCCGGCACGAGCATTCGGTCGTGGTCACCACGCTGGTCGATCCCAGTTCCTCCACCGCCACGGGTCTGTAGGTCGTCTTTTGATGCAGGTTCTTCAGGTCTCTCCTTCGTCACAGGTTCCAAGCATGCCCCGTCCGCGGCCGCGACAATCCGGATTCACGCTGCTCGAGGTGCTGGTCGCCGCGGCGATCGTGGCGCTGCTCGCGGCGTCGCTGGGCGCGGCCATGCACATCGCCTTCCGGGCCCGCCGCTCCGCGACCGAGGGGCTCGACACGGCCCGGGCCGCGAGGCTGGCGATGGAGGCCGTCGGGCGCGACCTGCGCACGGCCGCGCGCCCGACGGGCATCCTGCAGGGCCCGTTCATCGCCACCGACGCGACGCTCGAGGCCGGCCGCAGCGGCGACAGCGTGCTCTTCTCCTGCGCCGCCGGGCCGCTGCGCCCCGCGGCCGGCGTGGGCGACATCGTGCAGGTGACCCTCATGCTGGTGAGGGCGTCGGAACTCCAGACCGCGCCCGCGGGCGCGACAAGCTCCGGCTCGGCCTCGGGCAACAACGGCAGCAACGGGACGGCCGCCTCCGGGCGCGACGCCACCGGGGCCGTGCTCCCCCCGGCCGCGGTCGCCGGCGACTCTTACGTCCTGGTTCGCCGGGAGAACCGCCGGCAGCTCGCCACCGTCGCCGACACGCCCTACGACCAGGTGATCTGCCGCGGGGTGCGATCCTTCAACCTGCGCTATTACGACGGCACGAACTGGGGCGACGTTTGGGACTCCACCGCGCAGGTCAACGTGCTCCCGCTCGCGGTGGAGGTGACGTTGGCGGTCGACCCCGCCGACGCCGACGCGGGGGCGAGCCCGGTCGTCCTCACGCGCGTCTTCAGCCTGCCCTGCGCCGAGCTTGCGACGGAGACGGGGCAATGATGAGCCGACCCAACCGCGATCGTTGCGGGCGCAGCCGGCGCGGGAGCGCGCTGATCCTCACGCTGGGCGTCGTGATCGTGCTCACCAGCATGGTGCTCCTGCTGGCCCGCTCGACGCGGGCGGAGGCCTTCGCCTCGGCGAACCACCTCGCGCAGCTCCAGGCCGACGCGGCGATGCGGGGTGCGCTGGAGTACGTCAAGGCCAGCGTCCGCTCCAACGCGGGGCTGGTGCCGGAGGACGGGGCGCTGCTGGTCGAGGCGGCGCCGGTGGGCGGCGGCTATTTCTGGATCATCAAGCACGACTCGGCCGACCCCACGGCCGTGAAGTTCGGCCTCACCGATGAATCGGGGCGGATCAACATCAACGGCACCGGTACCGGCGCCGGCGCCGGCACGCTCTCGCGCCTGCCGCGCATGACCCCGGCGATCGCCGCCGCAATCGTCGACTGGCGCACCGCGGGCGACACCGCCAGCTCCGGCGGGGCCAAGAGCTCGTACTATCAATCGCTTCCTTCGTCCTACCGCGCCAAGGGCGACCGCTTCGAGACCGTCGAGGAGCTCCTGCTCGTCAAGGACGTGACGCCCGACCTGCTCTACGGCACGGACCTCAACCACAATGGCGTGCTCGACGACGCCGACGCCTACGCGGACGGGACCGACGTGGGCGAGTCCTCCTCGGCGACCTCCGGCCCGCTCGGCTCCAACTCGCTCACACCCTCGTCCACCCTGGGCTCCGTCGACCGCGGGCTCGCCGCCTACGTCACGGCCTACAGCACCGAGCCGAACGTCGACTCCACCGGGCGGCGGCGCGTGAGCATCTTCGCGAGCCCGGGCCAGCTTCGCACCGCGCTGCTGAGCGGGATGTCGAGCGATCGCGTGGCGGCGGTGATGATCCGTCGGGCGGATAGCTCGGACCAAATCCGCAACGTGGTCGACTTCTACTTCGTCACCGGCATGAGACCCACCGAGTTCCAGGCCGTCGCCGACCGCCTGACCACCAGCAACGCCCGCGACCGGCTCGGCCTGGTCAACCTCAACACCGCCCCGCGCGAGGTGCTCGCGAGCCTCCCCTTGCTGACCGACGGCGACGTGCAGTCGATCATCTCCGCACGCTTGGGCTCGACCGGGATGACCGGGCTGGCCGACCTCGTCCGAATCCTCCCACGCGAGAAGGCGAGCGCCATCAGCGACGTGGTGACCTTCCACTCGTACACTTGCTCGGCCGACATCGTCGCCGTCGACGCGACCGGCCGGTCGTTCAAGCGATGCCAGGCGGTGATCTACGGGCGGCGCGACAATCCGCCGCGCGTGATGTACTACCGCGACCTCTCCGCGCTGGGCTGGCCGCTCGACCCGCAGATTCTCACGGACCTGCGGGCCGGCCGGCCGATCTCCTCCAGCACGGGGCGCGGACAGGGCACGGGGCTGGGAACAGGGCTCTCCTCCAACTCGACGGGTGCACGCTGATGCTCGGCAGGGATTCACGACGCATGCTCGGCCTGGCGGTGGAGGAGCGCGCGATCGCCGTCGCGGAGGTCCACGCTTCGCGCGGCGAGCGACGCGTCGCCCTCGCGGCCCGGTTCGAGCTGCCCGCCGACGCGGGGTGGGACCGGCCCGCGGAACTGGGCGCGAAGCTTGGCGCGTTCCTCAAGGAGCGAGGGTTCACCGCCAAGCGTGCGGTCGTCGGCCTGCCGGGGCGATGGGTGCTGATCCGGGCGCGGACGCTTCCGCCCACGCCGGCCGCGGCGGTGGGGGGCGTGCTGCGCCTCGCCGCGGAGCGCGAGTACCCCGGCGAGGCGAGCGAATGGGCTTTGGACTTCGCCGGCTCGACCGCCGCCGACGCCAAGTCGAGCGTCCTCCTCGCCGCCACCCCGCGCGAGCGGCTGAGCCGGCTGGTCGCGGCGATGGCGGGGGCGGGGCTGGCCGTCGAGCGCGTGACGGCCACGACGCTGGCGCTGGCCGAGGCGGATGTGGCCCCGCGGGCGGGCTCGCCTTCGCTCGCGGGTGGCGCGGCGCTGCTTCACCTGGCAGCCGACGGGGCGGAGCTCGCCGTGCGGTCCCGCGGCACGGTCGTCGCGCTCGAGCGGCTGAGCGCCGGCACGGGCCCGGCCCTCGAAGGCGAGATCAGGCGCGTCCTGGCGGCGGCGGTCGCGGCGACCTCCGCTTCGACGGCCCCGGGCACGTTGCTGGTCTGGAACGACGCCGCGGTCGAGGCCGCTTCACTCACCGATCTCGCCCGTCGCCTCGGGATGGAGATGCGGGTCGACCCCGGCGTCGCGGGCCTCCCGGTCGATGGGAAGGTGTCAAGCACCGCGGGCGCCGGAAGCGCCGCCGCGGCGGCGCTGGCGGCGGGAGCGGTCTCTCCCCCCAGCGCATCGTGCACGGGGATCGACTTCCTCCACTCCCGGCTGGCCGTCGCGCCTCCGCGCCGGTTCACCCGCCCGCGCGTCGCGGCGATCGCGCTCGCCGTCGCGCTCCTGGCCTTCGTCCTCTACCTCTTCGGGGACCGTTTCTGGCAGCAATACGAGATCAACCGCCTGCAGGCCCAGCTCGACGACATGAAGGGCGACCTCGCCGCCGCCCGGGCCAGCATCGACAAGACCACGCTCGCCCGCGGTTGGTTCGACCACCGCCCGCGCCTGCTCGACTGCCTCCGCGCCGTCACCCTCGCGTTCCCCACCTCGGGCAACGTCTGGGCGACGAGCCTCTCGTTGCGCGACGACATGACGGGAACGCTCGCGGGCAAGGCCCAGTCGGAGAAGGCCGCGGCCGACCTGATCGACCGCCTGCGGGCGTCGAAGCGGTTCACCAATGTCCGCCCGGTCGACCTGCACCAGGTCGACAAGACCGGGCGAGCGGTCTCGTTCGCCGTGACGTTCGCCTACGTGGGCCAGGAGTAGCCGTCCGATGCGATCGAAGCGCGAACGCACCATCATGATCGTCGCCGGCGCCCTGGTCGGGCTCCTGGCGCTCGACCTTTTCGTCATCGAGCCGCTGCTCGACAGCGGAAGCGCGCTGGCCGACAAACGGGCGCTGCTCGAAGCGCAGGTGGCGCGCGGCCAGCAGACGATCACCGCGGGCCAGAAGGCGACCCGGCAATGGAAGGAGTTCCGGGCCGCGAGCCTGGGCCGGGGCGCGTCCGACACGGGCGCGGGCCTGCTCAACACGCTGCTCGAGTGGTCGCGCGACGCGTCGCTCCCGATGCAGTCGGTCCGCCCCGACCGGGTCACCGATGCGCAGGGGTTGCACGAGCTGACCTACCAGGCGGCGGCCGATGGGTCGATGTGGGCGATGTCGCGGTTCCTTTATCGGGTGGAGTCGGCCAAGCAACCGGTGCGCCCGCGCGAGCTGCAGATCGCGGCCCGGACCGAGGGCTCCGACGAGCTGACGATGCAGGTCCGCGTGAGCACACTGTATGAGGACACGCCGGCGAAACTGGAGGCGGGGACGGGCGGCGCGACGGCGCTGAAGGCCGCGCCCGGGGCCGACGTCTCCACCGTTTCCGCGACCACCGCGCCGGCCGGGGGGTCGACGCCGTCGTCTTCAGGCTCGGGCTCGTCTCCGGGCAACGCGGCCGCCACGGCCCCCGCGCGCGCTTGGGCGAGCCCGCCCATCCTGATGTCGCGCGACTCGTACGACGTGATCTATCGCCGGAACATCTTCCGCCGGGGCGGAGGCGGAGGCAGCGAAGGGCCGACGACGATGGTTGCCGCGACCGCGCCGGCTCCGACTCCGCTGATCCCGGCGACGTCGGCCTCCATGGGGGTCTATGTGCTGACGGGCACCGCCGTGCAGGCCAAGGAGCGCGTTGCGTTCATCGAGAACACGCGCGAAGGCGTCACCGCCCAGGTCCGCGCGGACGACTTCACCGCCGCGGGGAAGGTGATCGCCGTCGAGCCCGAAGGGTTGAGGATCGAGTCGGGCGACTCTTCGCGGATGATCGCCGTGGGCGAGGGGCTCGACGGGCAGATGGCGGTCCCGGCGGCGCGGCCCCCTTCGGCCGAGGCCGGCGGGGCGTCGAAATCAGGCGAAGCTTCGGGGGCGGGGGGCGCGCCCGCGGTGTCGCCCGCCGAGGCGGCGCTGATCGAGCGCATGAAGGCCCGGCGAAGCCAGGAACTCTCCAAGTGAGCCAGGCGCCTGCCCGAGTCCGGGCCGGTGGACCGATGATTGACGATTGACGATTGATGTTCGACGCAAAAGGATGCCCGCGATGAGACGCTCCGCCAAACGACGTGCCCTGACCACCGCGGCGATCCTCGCGCTCCCGGCCGCCTGGCCGACGGCCATGACCGCGCAAACTGGCACGCAGCCCGGCGCGCAGACCGCCGGCCCGACCACCGCGCCGGCCCAGCCCGCCGCGGAGCTGCCCGCCACCGAGCCCGCGCGGCCCAAGCCTCCGACGCCGCGACCTTCCTCGCTCTTCGACGTCCCGCCGACCTCGCAGCCCTCGGGCGAGGGCACGCTCCTGCCCGACGGCCGCATCCTC
>JAPLMQ010000098.1 GCA_026386955.1 Planctomycetota bacterium | reverse complement strand
GGTTGACGCTGCGCGCAAGGGGCCGCCCGGGCCGGCGTCGACAAGCCCGCCGCACGCCCCGCGTCGCCGGCCACAACGGGCTGGACGCGGCTGTGCAAGGAATACCGGACAGTAGTGGTGGCTCAACCCACCCTACAAGAACGCGAAACTCCGCCGCTCAATCCGCGTCGGCGCGCGGGCGGAAGGCCGTCACCAAGTCCGCGGGCATGCGCTGCGGACGGCCGGTCTTCGTGTCGAGGTAGACCCAGGTCGTCAGCGCCTTCACCAGCACCTTGCCGTCGCTCTCGCGCACGATCTGGTGCCGCCGCAGCGCGGTGAACTTCTCCATCCGCGTGGGCCAGGTCGCCACCACGATCCGGTCCCCCTCGAAGCCCGGCGCGAGGTAGTCGATCTCATGCCGGCGGACGACGAAGCTCGATCCGAGGTTCTGGTAGACCTTCCAGTCGTAGCCCACCGCAGCCGAGTGGGCGAACGCGGCCTTGTCCATCCACTGCACATAGACCGCGTTGTTGACGTGCCCCTGCGCGTCGACCTCGCCCGGCTGCACGCTGAGCCTGATCAGGAACGGATCGGGCACGCCGAAGAGGATCGGCAATCCGTCGTCGTTCTGCAGTTCGCGGGGGGCGTCGGACATGGGTTTGGACCTTTGAGGCTTTGAATCAAGTCGAGCGGAGCCGCCGGGCTTGAGTCTGCGTCTATATAAGGATCGCCATGCGGACCGCCGACTCAGGTCGGCTTGGTCGGCGCGGGCTTCTGCGGGTCGATCGAGTGCAGGTAGTCCCAACTGTAGATCCCCGTGTCGTGCCCGTCGGTGAACTGGATGCGGATCGCGTAGTTCCCCACCAACTCGGCCCCCTTCGCCGCGAGGGGCTTGCCGGACGAACCGCCCGACGCGGGCAGCACCGTCAGCGGGTTGCGCGACATCTCGTCGCGCAGGGCCCGCGCGTCGGCCGAGGGGGACATCCGGCGGAGATAGGCGATCGGATAGAAGCTGGTCGCGCCGTCGTGCCAAGTGACGCTCAGCCCGCGGTCTTTCTGCAGGTCGAGCTTGGTGGGCGGCGTGTTCGAGGGGCTCATGCGGGCATCATAGCGGACTGGACTACCCAGTTTCCCCCGGGTTTGGCGTACAATCCGCCCGCCATGGAACAATCCCCCACCGGCCGCGAATTGAAGATCCAGGGCGACATCGCCCGCACGCTGGGCGTCCCCGGGCTCAAGCGGCATCTCTTTTTGTGTTGCGACCAGAGCAAGCCGAAATGCTGCGACAAGGAGGAGGGACTCGCCTCGTGGGAGTTCCTCAAGGCCCGGCTCAAGGAACTGGGGTTGGCGGATTCGGGCGGCGTGGCCCGCACGAAGGCGAACTGCCTGCGCGTCTGCACGGGCGGGCCGATCGCGGTGGTCTACCCCGAGGGGGCGTGGTACGGGCGCTGCACGCCCGCGGTGCTGGAGCGGATCATCCAGGAGCACCTCATCGGCGGGCGCGTCGTGAAGGAGCACCTGATCGCCGTCGCGCCGCTCGAGGCGGGCGAGGGCGCGTGACGACGTGAGAGGCATGGGTTGTGGGTGAGATCAGCGACAATCCGATCGACAAGGCGAGGTTCATCGCCGAGCGGCTGGGCATCGCCGCGAGCGAGCGCCAGATCTTCCTCTGCTGCGACACGGAGGAGGCGGGCTGCGCCGACCGCAAGCGGATGAAGGAGGCGTGGGCCTTCCTCAACGTGCGGCTGAGGCAGTTGGGGCTGACGAGCCGGGGGCATGTCTACCCGGTGAAGACGCTCTGCATGGCGGTCTGCGCGGGCGGGCCGATCGCGGTGGTTTACCCCGAAGGCACGTGGTACGGGCAGTGCGACCCGCCGGTGCTGGAGCGGATCATCCAAGAGCACGTGATCGGCGGGAAGGTCGTCGAGACCTACGCGATCGCCAAGCCGCCGATGTGCACGAAGCCGGGGAAGGGCGAGAAGGCGAAGTGATTTGAGTTGGATCGGCGGCAACGCCGCTCGCGGCGAACGCTCAGCGCTTCGCGCCGTCGGCGGGCTGCGTCGTGGGGTCGACGTTCACCGGCTGGAGCGTGGCCCGCAGTTGGCGGGCACGGTCGACCAGCGCCTCGGTGTCCAACGGGCCCAGCGGCGTGAGCTCGAAGTGCCAGTTGAACTTGCTCTTGTTTTGCGGCACGGCCTCGGCGACCAGGTCCGGCCCGGGCGTCTCCCACCACGGCGACTTCGCCTCGTGCTTCGTCCAGAGCGGGGCGAAGCCCTCATGCTCCAGCCGCACGTCGTAGACGCCGTAGTAAAGGAACGGCACGGTCAAAGGCGTCCGCCCGACTTCCTCGTCGTTGAGATAGACCAAGGCCCCGTCAGGCTCGGAGGTGATGGTGATCGTGCGCTCGACGCACCCCGCGGCGAGGGCGAGGCAGCCGCCCAGCAGCAGCCCCGCGAGCGAGCGGGCGCGGGAGCCGGATCGGGATGAAGGCGTCGGACGCATGGCGGCATTCTACCCAAGGCCGCGAGAGGCACCACTGGGGGCGGATGACTACTGAGATGAGGATTGAAAAAGCGCACGGGTGCCACGAGTTGCCTCGCTTTGTCCGCTGATGCGGCTGGACCTGACGCAAGCCCGACCCCACCGAACCCGACGGCGTACCGTCGGGATCAGTGGGCTTGAAATCCTGGGTTGTCCAAGGGCTTCACGTACAATCGCCCGCACTTCTTAGGAGCCCGCGCCATCAAGCCCAAGCGAACCAAATCCCCTCGCCGCCGCGCCGCGCTGACCCACCTCGACGCCCACGGGCAGGCCCAGATGGTCGACGTCGGGCACAAGCCGATCCTTCGCCGAGTCGCGCTCGCCGAGGGCGATTTCGTCGCGAAGCCCGCGACGCTCGACCGCGTGATGAAGGGCGACCTGCCCAAGGGCGAGGCGCTCGCGGTGGCGCGGGTCGCGGGAATCCTGGCCGCGAAGCGCACCGACGAGCTCGTGCCGCTCTGCCACACGCTGGGGCTCGACCAGGTGACGGTCGATTTCGCCCGCGCCGCGCCGGGGCGGCTGCGGGTGCGGGCGTCCGCCAGCGTCGCGGGGCGCACGGGCGTGGAGATGGAGGCCCTCGTCGCGGTGAGCGTCGCCTGCCTCACGCTCTACGACATGACCAAGGCGATCGACAAGGCCCTGCGCATCGAGGCGGTGAGACTCGTCGAGAAACGCAAAGAGCCCATGAGCCCCTGAGTGTGGACCACTAAAAAGGATGGACAACTTCAGTTGTCCATCCTTGATGAGGGCCTGTCCCGAATTGAATGCGTCTCACTGCGAACAGACAGGCGTCGATTCAGACGCCGTCGCGTCACGCGCCGCAGGCGCGGGCGCATCGCTCGTGTCCCGCGCCTGGGGATTGAACTCCACCAACATCCCGCCGACGCGGCGCCACTGCGCATGCCAGCTCGCGTGGGCGTCGACCAATTCGTAGGATCGCTTCCCCGTGCGGAAGGCGTGGCCGCGGTCGGTCAGAAGGCGCACCAGCGCCTCGGAGACGGGCCCGGGCTTGTCGGCGCGGATCGGCGCGACCGCCGTCTCGCCAGGGAGGATCATCGCCGCCGCCTGCGTGGCGACGACCGGCCGTCCGCAGGCCAATGCGAGCATCGTCGCCTCGGCGGCCCCGCGCGGCTGGCGGTGCGGGGCGACCCCCGCGACGCTCTGCAGCATCGCCAGGCGCATCGTCATCCCGCCTTGGTTGAGGTCGACCAATTCGACGCCGGGGCGACCGGCGAGGGCGCGGATCGACGAGCGGAACCCGCGCCCGATCAGGCGCAGCGTGGCCGATGGGCGCTCGCGGCGGACCAGAGGCATGACCTCCTTCGCCATCCAGGTCGCCGACCGCTGGTGGGCGGGCGTGAGCAGGTCGCCGCAGAAGGCTATGGCGTCGGGAAGTCCGGCGAATTGCGGGAGCGTTGGCGGCTCATTGAGGTCGACGCCGTCGGCGACCATGCGCAGGAATCCGCCCTTGACGCGCTGCCCGAGCATCTGCAGGTCGATGTCGTTGCCGACGAGCGTGAGGTCGGCCGTCTGCGCGGCGATCACCTCCAGCCGGCGCAGGGCGAGGACCTCGTTGTGCAGCACCCAGCTCGCGGGCGGGCCGACCTGGCGGGCCTTGGTGCTCATCCGCTGGCTCATCGGCTCGGCGAGGTCGAGCAGCATCGTGGGCCTCTTGCCTGGCGCGAGCGTGCCCGCGCCCATCGAGCCGGCGGCGATCATGTCGAAGAAGAGCGCGTCGACGCAGACCGCGAGCTGCACCTGGGGCAACAGCTCGGCGACCTTGCGGGCCATGCCCGCGTGCCAGTCGCGGGCGAGCAGGTAGCTGCCGTGGCGGGCGTAGGCCATGACGGCGCTGAGACGCTTGCGCACGCCGTGCTCGAAGAGGTGGGCCCATCGGCAGACGCCGCGGAGGTCGCGGGCCCGCTCGGGCGTCTGCCCCGGGGGAACGAGCGAGACGAGGTGGATGTCGTAGCCGGCGTCGGCGAGGACGCGCAGGAGCTCGAGCCCGCGCCGGCCCATGCCGCGCTCCTGGCCGGGGATCGATCGTGTGACGACCAGGGCTTCCAAGGGGCTGACTCCATGCCGCGGGCGAGGGAGCTGGGTGGATGCGAAAACGCCCGCTGGCTATGGGGGTTTATCGGCCGTTTGGAGGGGTGAATCGAGGGGAGGGGGGCGGGGAGAGCCGTCACTCAGCCAGATCGTCCGACGCTTCGAAATCGACGTCCGGCTCGCGCGCCTCCCGCCCCGGCAACCCGTCCAGCGCGGACTCGATCGTGTCCGCGTCGAACCCACGACGAGCCAACAGCCCAGCAAGCCGGCGGAGGCGCGTCGCGGCGTCGAAGCGGGCGAGCTTGGGCAACGTCTGCACCGCGAGCCGGCGGGCGTCGGCGAGTCCCGAAGGACGCGGCACATCGGAAGAATCGCCCGAGCTGTTCGCCGCGGCGGCGTCGCGCTGGATGTCATCGCCTCCACCGACGAGTTGGTTGATCATCTCCTCGTCGAGTCCGCGGCGTTGGAGCTTGGCCCGGAGCAGCGCGGCCCCCGCGGGCTGGCGGGCGAGCGTCTCCTCGATCAGGGCCCGCCCGAGTGCGGCGTCGTCGATCAGTCCGAGCGCCTTGAGCCGGTCGATCACCCGGCCGGCCATCGCCTCATCGAGGCCTTGGCGGGCCATCGCGTCGCGGGCCTGTTGGGCGCTGCGGGCCCTGCGGTCGATCTGCTTCGCGGCCTTGCGCAGCGCGGCGTCGAAGGCCGCGGCGTCGCGCACGCGCTCCGCCAGCGCCTCGCCCCACGCCCCGCCGACGGCGAGGCCCAACTCGGCGACCGCGGAGGCGGGCAGCGTCGCGACAGGCTTGTTGTTCACGCGCACCGCGACCCGCTTGGCGTCGCGCGGCGAAGGCGTGAGGTGGGTGATGAGCTGCGGCATGCGTGGTTTCGTCAGCGCGAAGTCCGTCACCCACGCGGCTCGGCCGAGCTTTGGCCAGCCGACCATTCACCTATCGATCCGCGACTCGCCGCCTCAGAACACCCGGCGCTGCCTCGCCGTGGGGATCTTCAGCTCGCTGCGGTATTTCGCGATGGTCCGGCGGGCGATGTCGATGCCCGCCTCCTTGAGCTTGATCACCAGCTCGTCGTCGCTGAGCGGGTTGGCCTTGTCCTCCGCGTCGATGATCTCCTGGACCTTGGCCTTCATGGCCGCCCAGCTCATCGACTCGCCCCCGGCCGTCTCCGCCCCGCCCGAGAAGAACATGCGCAGAGGGAAGATCCCGCGCGGGGTCTGGATGTACTTCCCGCTCACCGCCCGGCTGACCGTCGCGACGTGGATGCCCAACTGGTCGGCCACCTGCGTCATGGGCAGCGGCTTGAGCGACTGCGGGCCCAAGTCGAAGAACTCGCGCTGGGCCTCGAGCACGACGTTGATGACGCGCAGGAGCGTGTGCTGTCGCTGCTGGATCGCGTCGAGCAGCCAACGGGCGGTGCGGATGTTGTTGCCCACGAAGTCGCGCGTCTTGCGGTCGACCTGCGCGTCCTTCGCGAGCTTCAAGTACTGCGGGCTGATGTGGACCGCTGGCAGGCGGCCGTTGAACAACCGGGCGATGTAGCAGTCGTTCTCCTCGTCGAACTCCACGATCGCGTCGGGGATGATCGCCCGCGGCTGCTCGTTGACCAGCAGCCGCCCCGGGTGCGGGTGGAACTGGCGGAGGTTGCCCAACGCCTCCTTGATGCGCTCGACGTCGACGCCCAGGGCCTTGGCGATGCGCGGGAGGCGGTTGACCTCGACGTCCTTGAGGAAGTCGCTGACGATGCGGCGCTCGATGGAGAAATCGGAGTCGCCCCCCCCGGAAGCGCCCCCGGAATGGCCATCGGAATCCTCGTCGTCCTCGTCGCGGGCGTTCCCCGCGCCGCCTCGCAGCTGTGCCAACAAGTTCGCCGCGTGGATCTTCGAGTCGATCTGGATGAGCAGGCATTCGCGCAGGTCGCGGGCGGCGATGCCGACGGGCTCGAGGCTCTGCTGGAGCAGGGGCAAGGCGGCGTCGATCTCCTCGGCGGCGATGTCGGCCGGCGCCTGGGCCAGAAGCGTCTCGCGCGGGGTGCGGAGGTAGCCGTCGTCGTCGATGAAGCCGATGAGGTACTCCCCCGCCTTGGCGACCGCGGGCGGGGCCTCGACCATGACCCACTGCTCGAGGAGCTGGTCCGCGAGGCTCTGCGGGCGGCTGGCGGTGTTGGCGATCGCCTCGAGCTTCTTGTCGGGCTCGCCGGTGTCGCGGGCCGGGCGGAAGGAGTCGCCCGAGTCGTAGGGGTTGGATTCCCACGAGTCGCCGTATTCCTCGGAGACGTTGGCGAGGCGCTCGAAGTCGTCGGCCTGGTTGCCGCTGGCCTTGGAGTCGCCCACGACCAGCGGGCGCTCGTTCTCGCGGTCGTCGCGGACGCTCTGCTCGCGGGGATCATCCGCGGGGCCAGCTTCATGCGCTGGTCGATCCGCAGATGTTGTCCCGTGTCAATACGCATGGCTGGGAAAAGACTTATGAGCCAAGAGGCAAGCCGTGGCTGACAGTCCGGTCCCTCTCCCGGAGGCCGTCCTGGCCTCCGCGGGTGTGGTGCGGCCCTCCACCCAGAGGGCCCGATGGGCAGATTGTAACGTTGAAAAACGCGGTCCGCACGCAAAATCGAGCGAAGGGAGTGAATTTCGATCGCTTCGGAACGGTATTTGCTCTTTGGGGCGGTTTGGGAAGCGTTGAGGTCGTCAAACGTCCGTCAATGCCCAGACACCGCGGTGCCTGGGCTTTGACGGACGCTGTTTTCTCGGAGGGTTATCGCGCGCGTCAGACGGCGCAGGTTTCCCAGGCGCTACAGCTTAACCCTCGCTCCGATCGGGTCGATGAAGCTGATGATGCCTCTTTCACGCGCCGAGACGGAATCTGGACCGGAGGGACGACCCATGTCCACGAACACGATCCGATTGATCTGCCCGAGCCTGCGCTGCCGCGCGATCCTGACCGCTCCGGCGGCTGCCCGCGGGAAGGCGGTGCGCTGCGGGCAATGCGGCATGCGCGTGAAGGTGCCCGACGCTGCCGCGCCCGTGAAGGCCGGCCCCGCCGCGGCCGCCGCCGAGCCGCCGGCGAAGTAAGCCCCTCGGTTCGGGTCAGTTCGGGCTGCGCCTCCACGATTTGAATCCAACGGCCGCCGCGCGCCTGCGCGAGCGGCGGGTTTGTGTTGCAACTAAAGCCCACGGATCGCGATGGTACGCCGTCGCGTTCCGTGGGGTTTGTGTCTTGGTGAGTCGTTGGAGATTCGTCTTTGTCGATCTCGATGGGGTCGGTGTTCGTGCGACCGACCCCACCGAACCCGACGGCGTACCGTCGGGATCGATGGGCTTGGATTGGGCCATCCGCTGTTCAGTGGATCCGCATGTCACGAGTACGGTGACATGTGGCACCAGACAAGGCCTTCGCACGGCCCACGCCGACTTCATGTTTCACCGCAGGGCACAGCGACAAGACGTCCGCGCCGTGGTCGGTAAAATCGCCGCTCCACCGATTCAGGAGCCCGCCCATGCCCGCCGTCATCATCAGCCCGGATTGCCTCCGCGGCGGGGGCAAGCCCGCGTCGCGCACCCCGCCGGGGCAGACGCTGACCGCCAAGTGGCCCGTGCTCCACTACGGCGGGGTCCCGTCGATCAAGCCCGAGTCGTGGAGCCTGCGCATCTTCGGGCTCGTCGAACGCGAAATCACGCTCGACTGGAAGGCCTTCGACGCGCTGCCCAAGGTCGATGTCCGCTGCGACATCCACTGCGTCACCCACTGGTCCCGGCTCGACAACCTCTTCACCGGCGTCGCCACGCGCACGCTGCTCGATCTCGCCCGCCCGCTGCCCGCCGCCAAGTTCGTGATCGAGCACGCCCGCAGCGAGCCCAACGACGACTTCACCACCAATCTCCCGCTCGACGCCTTCGCCGCGGAGGACTGTCTGCTCGCGACGCACCACGACGGCCGACCGCTCACCGCGGAGCATGGCGCCCCCGTCCGCGGGATCGTCCCCCGGCTCTACTTCTGGAAGGGCGCGAAATGGATCACCGGGATCGAGCTGGTCGACCGCGACCGCCCCGGCTTCTGGGAGGTCAACGGGTACCACATGCTCGGCGACCCCTGGCGCGAGGAGCGGTTTGGGTGGTGAAGTCAAAGATGTTGAATCGCGTCCTTCAATGACGTCGTCCTCAAAGCCCAGGCACTGCGGTGCCTGGGACTTCCCGTCTGCAATCGCGACTTCACGGAATCGCCCATGCGACTTCTTCTCCAACGCGTCTCCCGCGCCTCCGTCACCGTCGACGGCGTGGTCACCGGCTCCATCGGCCCGGGCCTCGCGATCCTCGTGGGCATCGGGGCCGCCGACACGCAGGCCCAGGTCGACCGCTTGGCCGACAAGGTCGCCAACCTGCGGATCTTCAACGACGACGAGGGCAAGTTCAATCGCTCGCTGCTCGATGTCGCGGGCGGGGCGTTGGTCGTCTCGCAGTTCACGCTCTATGCCGACGCGCGGAAAGGTCGCCGCCCGAGCTTCACCGACGCCGCCCGGCCGGAGGTCGCCAGCCCGTTGGTCGACGCCTTCGCCGCCAAGCTCGCGGCGCTGGGCGTCGCGCCGGTGGGGCGCGGGGTGTTCGGGGCCCACATGCAGGTGGAGATCCACAACGACGGCCCGGTGACGATCTGGCTGGATTCCGCGGAGATGCCGGGGTGAGGCGGGAAAGGCGAGGAGTGGCGATGTGGGGCTGACGTCGGGTCTTTGTCGCATCAGGCGAAGTCTGATCAGAGCCGGACACTGTGTGTCCGTAAGCTCGGGCGAAAGCGGTACTCCGCTCGCATGTCTTCATGAGTGCTGCGGAAGCTCTGGAAACCCCGGAAACATCCGCGCTCACGCAGCGCCTTTCATCGGACCACCCCCGCGAGTGCGGCACGTCGCGCGCGGCGGAGTACCGCCTTGCGCCTGATCAACGGACTCACAGAGTCCGGCTCTGATCAGACTTCGTCTGATGGGAGAAGAGAGGGAATTCTTCTTCCCCGCTGGGAACCGTGGCCCCTCTCGCGTGTCTAAACTACGTACGCCACAACGCCTTCGGATCGTCCACGCCCCCACGCATCATCAAGGAGACGGCATGCCCCCGATCACCTCGCCCCGCTCGCTCGGCCTCGCCCTGGTCGGCGCCTTGGTCTCGCTCGCCCCCATCGCCCCCGCGGTGATTCCCGCGGCGGCGCAGGCGCAGGCCCCGCTTCCGCCCGCGCCTGCCAAGCCCGCGGCCGACCTCCCCGTGGTCGATCTCCCCGTCACCAAGGCCGTCCTCTTCTCCAGCGGCGTGGGCTACTTCGAGCACACCGGCGAAGTCGACGGCGGAGCGGTGCTCCGCCTGCGCTTCAAGACCGACCAGATCAACGACGTCCTCAAGAGCATGATCGTGCTCGATGAGGGCGGCGGAGCCGTGACGTCGGTGAACTACCCGAGCAACGACCCCGTCGCCCGCTCGCTCAAGGGCTTCGGCGTCGACCTCAGCGGCAGCCCCTCCTTTCCCGACCTGCTCCGCCAGCTCCGCGGCGTACAGGTGATCGTCACCACCACCGAGAAGATCGCCGGCTCGATCGTCAGCCTCGACGAGCAGACCAAGGTCGTCGGGCAGCCCCCGGCCCAAGTCACCGAGTTCATCCTGACCCTCGCGACCGAGACGGGCATGCGCTCGATCCCGCTCTCGACCGTGTCGAACATCGCGCTGGCCGACAACCACCTGCAGCAGGAGCTGAACAAGGCCCTCGCGCTGCTGGCGACGTCGCGCGACACGGAGAGCAAGCCGGTGGAGATCCGCTTCGCCGGGCAGGGGAAGCGGCAGGTCCGCGTGGGCTATCTCATCGAGACGCCGGTCTGGAAGACGTCGTACCGGCTCGACCTCTCGGCCCAGAAGCCGTTGATCCAAGGCTGGTCGCTGGTGGAGAACACCTCGGAGTCGGACTGGAACGCGGTGCAGCTCTCGCTCGTCTCCGGGCGGCCGATCAGCTTCACGATGGATTTGTACACGCCGCTCTACATGCCGCGCCCGAACGTCAAGCCGCCGATGTACGCCTCGCTGCAGCCGCGGATCTATGAGGAAGGGATCGCGCTGGCCGAGAAGGCCGAGGCATTGGGGGCGGACAACGCCAACGGCGCGCCGATGATGGCGGGCAAGGCGGCGGCCCGGCGGGAGATGAACGCGCCCGGAAGGCCCGCGGCCCCCGCGCCGATGATGGCGGCCCGCGGCGGAATGATGATGGACGATCTCTCCTCCGCCGCAAGCTCCGGCGTCGCACTCCAGCAGGCGGCCCAGCAGATCGCCTCGGGCGTCTCCGTCGGCGAGCTCTTCAAGTACACCCTCGCCAGCAAGGTCGACATGCCCCGCCGCCGCTCGGCCATGCTCCCGATCATCTCCAGCCCGATCACGGCTGAGAAGGTCAGCATCTACAACCAGGGCGTCATGCCCAACCGCCCGCTCAACGGCGTCTACCTCACCAACGACACCAACCTCAAGATGCTCGGCGGGCCGATCACCGTCTTCGACGGCGGGACCTACGCCGGCGACGCGATGATCGACTTCCTCTCCCCGGGCGACAAGCGCCTCATCAGCTACGCGATGGACCTCGCCGTCACCGTCGACCCCTCGGTGAGCAACGAGAGCCAGCTCACCGGGGGCAAGATCATCCGCGGCGTCCTGCAGATCGTCCGTCTCAACGTCTTCAGCCAGACTTACCTGATCAAGAACAAGGCCGACGTGGCGAAGAAAATCGTCGTCGAGCACCCGTTCATCAACGGGCGGAACCTGCTGGAACCCGCGAAGTTCGAGGAGAAGACGCCGCAGCTTTACCGCTTCCTGGTCAACGTCGAGGCGAGCAAGACCGCCAGCTTCGTCGTCAAGGAGCAGCAGCCCGTCAGCGAGGCGATCGCGCTGCTCGACTACCCGGTCGACGCGCTGGTGGTCTTCAGCAAGGCGGGACAGATCGACCCGGCCGTGCGCGACGCGCTGGCGAAGGTGATCGCGGTGAAGCGGCAGCAGGTCGAACTGCAGATCCAACAGCAGAACCTGCGCAACGAGCTGGCCCAGATCACCCAGGAGCAGGACCGCCTGCGCAAGAACATCGAGACCAGCGGGCGCGACTCGACGCTGGGCAAACGTTACCTTGAGAAGCTCAACACGCAGGAGACGCGCATCGAGGAGATCCAAAAGGCGGTGGCCGACCTGCAGAAGCAGATCGACGCGAAGCGGCAGGAGCTGGCGGAGATGCTCACGAACCTCAATGTGGGGTGAGGCTCCGCGGATCGCGATGTCTTGTAGGGTGGTGCTGAGCGGTACTCCGCGAAGCCCAACGGTTGGGCGCCCGGTCAAACAAGGCGCGTGTCGATGCGATCGTCTCCCACGCAAGCCCATCGCGGCCGATCCGTTCACTTGGAGGATTCCACGGCCACACACGTCGCGCCGGTGGGCTTCGCGAGTACGCTCAGCGCCACCCTACAAAAGGCCGTCCGCACCACGCGCCCACGCCTTCCCCCGGCTAAGATTCCCCCATGTCCCAAGCCTCCCACACCTCCGCGATGAACCGGCTCATCCAGCAGCTCACGCGTCTGCCCGGGATCGGCAAGCGTTCGGCCGAGCGCATCGCCTTCCACCTGCTCAAGCAGTCGCCCGAGGACTCCTTCGACCTCGCCGCCGCCATCCGCGACCTCAAGGCCAACGTCCACCACTGCTCGATCTGCTTCAACCTCACCGAGTCCGACCCCTGCCCGATCTGCGCCGACCCGCAGCGCGACCGCGGCCTGGTCCTCGTCGTCGAGCAGCCCAGCGACGTCGTCAGCCTCGAGACCACCGGCATGTACCGCGGGACCTACCACGTCCTGATGGGCAGGCTCTCGCCCCTGGAGGGCGTCGGCCCGGGCGAACTGAACATCGACGCGCTGGTCAAGCGGGTCGAGGTCTCGCACATGCCCGACGCCGGGGCGGGGACGACGCCGATCCGCGAAGTCATCCTCGGCACCAACCCCAACCTCGAGGGCGACGGCACGTCGATGTACCTCGCCTCGCGCCTGGCGAAGCTGAAGATGAAGGTCTCCCGGCTGGCCCGGGGCCTGCCCACGGGGGTGAGCCTGGAGGCCGTGAGCAAGGCCGTGCTCGCGGATGCGATCCAGGGTCGCCAGGAGATGTCGTGAATGCGAACGAAATCCCAGGCGCCGCGTGCCTGGGATTTCTCGCCGCGCGACGCATCGACCTCGATCAATGGGTCATCGCGCCAAGCGCGATTCCTCGCTCGACTTCGAGGAGAAGAGCCCCAGCATGCGGCGGACCTCCTCGACGCGCTGGACGACGACGCCCTTCTCCGGCACGTAGGCCGTGAGCATCGTCACCCGCACGCTCGCGAGGTTGAGGTTCATCTGCCGGGTCGTGCGCACCATCGCCGCGGTGAACTCGCCCGCGGGCGTCTGCACCTGCTGCGTCCCGAGGTACTCCACCGTGTAGCGGCAGTCGCCCTTGTCGCGCACCGACTGGTCCTTCATGCTGCGGACGACCAATTGGCAGTCGAACTCCTGCGGCTGGCTGGGCGTGAGCGTCGCGGGCAGCATGCGGATCGCCGGGGTGTAGGTCACCGAGAGGTTGTCGCCCAGTTCGTCCTCGCGGGTGACCAGCACGCTTCCGTCGGGGTCTAGCCGGAGGTTGACCACGCGGAGGTCGCCGATGGCGAGGGTCCACCCGTTCGCGGCGTCGGGCTCGAGCTTGTAGGGGACGCCGGGCGTGAGTTTGTCGTCGCGGGTGATGTCGTACATCCCCGCGGCCTTGCGGAGCGGGAAAAGGTCGGCCCCCTTCACGGGCTGCGTCGCGGCGATCGTGACCGACGGCCGGGCGGGTGCGGTGGCGGCCGGCGCGTCGACCGTCGGCGCGGGCTGGCTCGCCGCGGGCCGGGTGGCGGCGACCGGGCCCGGTCCGGAGCAACCGGGCATCGCGCCGATCGCAACCATCGCGCAGAGCACGACGACGGCCAAGCTCGGGACATCAAGTTGACGGAGCCGACGAATCATGGCGATACGATAGCGATTTGGCCCGCGTCGGCGCGAGGCGGCCGTTGGCGCGTGGCGCCGCCTTTGGCTGGCCTCTGCATCGTTTCCGCAGGCGTCGTCAGCGGTCGTCCTCCCCGTCGCGCTGCGGCGGGCCCACTTTGCCCCTCGGCTCCCCGCGCCCGTCGCCCGCGACGCGGAGTTGGATGCGGCGGAAGGACGGGCCGCGGTGGGCCTGGATGATCTGCTGCTCGAGCCCTGCCCGCAGCAGCCGGTCGAGCTGATACAGCCGGCTGCTCGAATCGACGGTCACGCGGAGGATCCCCCGCGCGAGCGATTCGAGGCGGGTGTGGCCGACCATATCGGCGGGGACAAGGCTCCGCCAGACATCGCCCAAGGCCCCAAGCTGCTTGTGCGGGCGCTCGACCTCCTGCTTGAAATAAGTCGCGAGGAACCGCATCGAGACGTCGCGCTCGGGGCGGTTGCGCCACTGCCGCAGCCGGCCAAGCCGGGCATCGTGCGGGTCGGGGTTGCCGGGGCTTCCGGGGGATTTCGGGGTGTCCGGATCGGGCATGCTGTCATTCTACGGCGCGGGGCCGCGGCCGCTGCGTCGAGCAACGCCGCCATCGCCCGTTCACCTCTTCGGCTCATTCGCCTTCCCCGCCTCGCAGGCCTCGATCGCCCGGGCCAGCCGGCGGTCGGGCACCAGCCACATCATCGCCACCACCACGTAGAGCCCGTGGGCGATCCACGGGCTGACGAACGCGAACGGGATGGCCGCGAGGTAGATCACCGGCGAGACCTTGCCCTTGAAGTCGGCCCCGAGCGCCTCGGCGATCATCGAATTCCGCCCGTGGCTCGAGACGATGACCAGCTGCAGGACGTAGTACGCGATCGCCGCCATCAGCAGCACCACACCGTAGAGGGCTGCCGGGATCGACGACAGGTGGTTCTCCCCCACCCACCCGGTGACGAACGGAATGAGCGAGAGCCAGAAGAGCAGATGCAGGTTGGCCCAGAGGATGCCGCCGTTGACCTTCTCCGCGGCCATGAAGAGGTGATGGTGGTTGTTCCAGTAAATGCCGACGTAGATGAAGCTCAGCGTGTAACTGAGCAGGACCGGGACGATCGGGCGCAGGGCCTCGAGCTCCGTCGAATGCGGGACCTTCATCTCGAGCACCATGATGGTGATGATGATCGCGATGACGCCGTCGCTGAAGGCCTCGAGCCTGCCTGTCTCCATGTCGCTTCGATCCCACATGGTCGGTGGCCGCACGACGAGTTTCCATCGCGGGCACGACCACGGGGGAAGTATAATTGAGATCGCATCGACTTCACCGATCCGGCGCAACGGGGCGTGCAGCCATCTGCAGCGGGCCGTCGCTCCAAGGGGGCACCACCATGCCAGCGACCGAAGCGACCACGGTTCCCGCCGAGACTGCCGAACCCATCGAGACCGGCCCGCCGCCCACGGCGGAGACCAAACGCAAGCCACGAACGGAGACTCGCACCAAACGGCAGCCGCCCCATGTCGTCCTGCTCCACAACGACGACATCAACGGGATGGACCACGTCGTCGGGGCTCTCCGGAAGGTGTTCAACTACGGCCGAATGAAATCGATCACGTTGATGCTCAAGGCCCACGTGACCGGCCGAGCAGCGGTGTGGACCGGGAGTCTCGAGGTCGCTGAGTTCAAGGCGGACCAGCTCAAGTCGTGCGGGGCCGATCCGCGAAAGAGAACCCGCGGCGCCCTGCCGTTGCGGGTGAGCGTCGAGCCGCTCCCGCAATAATCCGCAGCCGGCTAGTTGGGCCCACCCAACGCGTAGACGCGGTTCTGGGCCTTGAACGTCTGCCGTTTCGAGTAGTGGTGGATCTTGGTCCGCTCGGCCCCGTCCTCGACGATCGGCGTAGCCGCCTCGATCACCACGTCGGTCCAGTCCGGCGCGTTGTAGGCGACGAAGGCGAGGCTGAGCGTGTCGACCAGCCGCTCGGGGCGCGTGGAGAGGTCGGCGAAGGCGAGCGGGCCGGTGTCCACCTGATAGAGGTCGCGCTCGTCGTGGATGTTCATGGTCTTGATGGGGTGCTCGAGGATCGCCCGCAGGCCGGTGGCGGCGTCGGCGTATTCGGTCTGGCCGACCAAGGGCCAGCCTTCGTGCGTGGCCCGACGGATCTCGGCCGTGGTCTTGAGCAGCCTCGCCGCGCCGGGGCCCTTGCCCTCGGGCACGACGCGCAGGCGGTAGTCCTGTCCGCCCCACATCTCACTCACAGGTTGGACGTCGCGGTATCGGGGATGGATGTAGGCCTTGCGGCGGAAGATCACGCCCAACTCGGGGCCGAAGATCGGCAGGAAGTCGTAGTTGTCGGCGTAGAAGAGGTCCTTCGTGGCGAAGGTGTCCTCGCTCTTGCACGAGGCGCACTGGATGTAGTCCTCCGTGCGGCCGGTACGCTCGTCGATGATCCGCGTGCGCGACTCGACCCAGAACCGCACGCGGTTCTCGGTCCATTTGCCCATGAGGAACGATTGGCCGTAGTCGAGGATGTCCATGGGCGGGAGGCTAGCCGAGGGGCGCGGAGGGGTCAAAATCCGGCCTTCACGGGGTCGGTGGCAGGCTCGACCGGGCCCGCTTTCACGCGTTCGCCTTTGATGAGCGACCAGACGGGGACCGCGATCGCGACGCCCAGGAACGGGGCCGTGAGGTAGACCCACAGGGCCGCATGGTTGCCGCCGACAAGCGCCGGCGCGAGCGATCGCGCGGGATTCATCGAGGCGCCGCTGATCGGCCCGGCGAAGAGCGCCTCAAGCGCGACCACCCCGCCGATGGCGATGCCCGCCATGGTCCCGACCTCCTTCGATCCGGTCGAGACGCAGAGGATCACGAACATGAGCATGGCCGTCAGCACGGCTTCGAGGACGAACGACTGCCCCGCGGAGCCGACGGGGATCGTGGCCCCGAGGCTCGCGCGGTTGCCGAACATGAAATAGAGCAACGCGCTCGCGAGCAAGGCCCCGGCCAGTTGGCTCAGGATGTATGGAAGCACGCGGCGCGGATCGACCCGGCGGGCGAGCAGGAAGCCGAGGGTCACCGCGGGATTGAGGTGGGCCCCGGAGACGTCGCCGACGGCGTAGATCATCGCCATGACGACCAGGCCGAACGTGACCGCGACGCCGACGTGCGAGACTTCGCCGCCGGTGAGGTCGTTGACGACCACCGCGCCGGTCCCGGCGAAGACCAGGCAGAACGTCCCCATGGCTTCGGCGGCGCACTTCCTCATCGGGCCGTTCCCTGCGGAAGTTCCGCGAAGGCCCCGGGCAGAGACTCGATGAAAACCCGGATTTCGTCGCGGACCCTGCGGTAGTGGCCGAGCGCCTCCTCCTCTGTGACGGCCTCCTTCGCGAGACGGGGCGGGTCGTCGAACCCGACGTGGACGCGCCGGGCCGGGCCGGGGAAGGCGGGGCAGGCCTCGCTCGCGTGGCCGCAGACGGTGACGACGTAGTCGAAGGGAATGCCGCGCAGCTCGTCGACGTGCTTGGAGCGCTGTCCGGAGATGTCGACGCCCGCCTCGGCCATGACGCGGACCGCGCGGGGATTCATCCCATGCGGCTCGACGCCCGCGGAATGGGCCTCGATCGTCCCGAGCTTGAGGGACCGCGCCCAGCCCTCGGCCATCTGGCTGCGGCAGGAGTTGCCCGTGCAGAGGAAGAGCACGCGCAGCTTCGCGTCAACGCTTGGCACAGCAGGCCTCTCCGCCCACGGCCCGGGCGCTCAGGGGGCTATAGCGAGCCAACTCGTCGGCGAGCGAGCGCAGTTTCAGGATCAACTCGGCGTATCGGACCGAATAGAAGACGGTCCGCCCCTGCTTGGCGGACTCGACGACGCCCGCCCGCTCCAGGAGCGCGAGATGGCGGGAGACGACCGAGAGGTCGACGGAGCAGCACTCAGCCAGTTCACTGACCGCGCAGGCCCGCCGGCATTTGGCGAGGCAGCCCAACAGGCGCAGGCGCGTCGGGTCGGAAAGGCCCTTGAAGAGGTCGGGGTCGAGCAGTTCGTCGATGGGCCCGCAGCAGCCGGCGGCCTCGCGGGGCGTGCGGGGTTTTTTCTTGCTTATTTGCGTCATGATGCAAGTTTAATCCGTGCCCCGGAAGTGTCAACCTGGGGTCCGTGCGAGCCGCTCCCGATGAGGCGCTGAGCAAGCGCTGGCCGACACACGTCGCGACCGCCGAATCGGGCGGCATCCGAACACACGAACCTGTCGCCGATCGCTGGGCCCTTGAGGACAATTCCATGGGGATCGGTACGATGCCCCGCATGCCCCCATCCCACCCCCGCCCAGGCGTGATCGACCTGTCGGACGTCGGCCCCGTCGGCGACGGCTCGCGCGACGACACCGCCGCGTTCCGGGCCGCGTTCGAGGCCGCGGGGAAACTCGGACGATGCACCGTCGTCATCCCCCCGGGCGTCTACGCGATCGCGGGCGAGGCTCCCGTGCCGATCCCCTCCCACGTCTCGGTGCGGGCCGAGGGCGCGGTCTTCCGCTTTCCCGAGTCGCTCGGCGACGGGGCGCGACGGGTGATGTTCGCGGGGCGCGACGTCGTCGACTTCCAATGGCACGGCGGGGAGTTCGTCGGGCACTGCTTCGACCACCGCCGCCCCGGCAACACTTGGGCGCCCAACGCCAACTCCCGCGGGATCGTCGTCGAAACCTCCCCCGGCGGCGTCACCGACCAGCTCACCTTCAGCGAAATCCGCGGGAATCGCGTCGGCGGAGCAGTGCTCCATGTCTCGGGCGCGCTCCAAGGCGAGGACAAGGTCCACACCCACGCGACACGCATCCTGGTAGACCGCTGCGACTTCGACGACTGCGGGAAGTTCATGTGGGACTACGGCCTGCTCTGGCAGATCCTCGTCTGGCCGGAGGAATACGCCCCCGCCGACGTGGCGATGGCGCAGCGGCATTTCCCCGACGGCTACATCCGCGGCCCGGCGAGCCTGCGCGATGGCGACGACCGCGTGGCGCTCGACAACGCCAAGGCGGGAATCAGGGTCAGCGCGAGCGACCACAACGACGAATGCGTCTGCTTCCTGGGAGGCCAGCTCCCGCGGAACGTGGTGCGCGGGAAGAAGTACGCCGTGGTCGAGGCGGGCGATTCGTGGGTCCGCATCGCGGAGCGGGTGGGCGGCAAGCCGATCCGCTTTGACGGCTCCTCCGGCCCCGGCGTCCTCTGCATGAACCGGCTGCACCACGCCTACTACCACCTCTACGCCCCCGCCGGGGCTGGCCCGGGCAAGGGCGGGCTCGACCTGGTGGGCTGCCGGGGCGTGCGCGTCGCGGGCTGCTCGCTCAAGGCCCTGGGCGACACGATGCACATCCAGCGATGCCGGGACGTGGCGTTCACGGGGAACCAGATCGCCGGCTCGCGCATGGGGGCGTTCTTCCTCGCGGAGCACTGCGAGAACGCGACGGTCACCGGCAACACGATCGACGGAACCAACGGCTCCCGCATCATGAGCGTCGAGCGGTCCTGCACCAACGTGACCATCGTGGGCAACACCTTCCGCGACGGCGGGCGCGGGAGCTGGATCAACCAGCCCAAGCGGCTGATTCTCGAAGGCAACGTCTTCGTGAACAACACGACCAAGGGCGAGCGCGATCCCTGGCGGGGAAGGAAGGGGTTGGAGACGGGCGACTATGAGCGCTGGCCGGAGATGTACTTCACGCGCTGGCAACCCGAAGGGACCTACGGCCCATGCATCATCCGCGGGAACATCTTCGCCACGGGGCCCGAGTGCGCGCAGGCGATCGTCTTCCACGCCGGCGGGCACGACCTGCTGCTGGAGTCGAACGTCTTCGAGGGCCCGGGGCGGACGATCCGCGTCGAGCCGGGGTGCGAGCCGCCGGCGATGCGGGGGAATGTAGGGATCGAGCGAGTGGTGTGAGGGCGACGCTTCGTCAGAAGAACGGTGCGTTGACCAGCAGCGCCACCAAGATCAAGACGATCACCACGATGGACTCGACCGCCCAAACACGCGGCTTGCCCCCGCGGGCGTCGTTGAAGGCTTGGTTGGGGAACTGCTGCCCACAATGGCCGCAGCGCTCGGCCTCCTCCCAGACGGGCCAGCCGCATTCGCCGCAGGGAACGGTGCGGAACGGCTGGTCGTCGTCCATCAGGTGGGCGTCGTGCTCGCCCGGGCCTGTGTCGACTCCGCCCTCGTCGTCGTCATCGGCATCAGCGTCCGCGTCGAACTCAACGTCCGGCTCCGGCGGCGTGATCTTCTCGACCTGGCCCGCGGCGATCTTGTCGAAGCCGCTGCCCAATTCGCCGATGGGGTCGGGCGGGAGGATGTCGACCTTCTTCTCGCCCAGCTTCGCCTCGCCGCGCTGCACCGCTCCCTGGAACTTGCGGCACTCGGCGAGCAGGGCCGGGAGGATCTCCTCCTCGGGCACATTCGCCACGCGGGCGCCTTGGACGTAGATGATCCCGCGGCGGTCGCCGGCGAAGATCGCCACGTCGGCGCCCTCGGCCTCGCCCGGGCCGTTCACGATGCAGCCCATCACTGCGACCTTGATCGGTAGCGTGATCTCCTCCGCCAGCTTCTTGCGCACGTCCTGCACGAGCTTGAAGAGGTCGACCTGGATGCGCCCGCAGGTCGGGCAGGCGATCAGTTCCGCGCCGATGCGGGTGCGCAGCCCGAGGATGTAGAGCAGCTCCAGCCCGTCCTGCACCTCGTAGATCGGGTCGTTGGCGTAGCTGATGCGCATCGTGTCGCCTACGCCGCTGGCGAGCAGGTGCCCGAGCGGGACGACGCTGCGGATGGTGCCCGTCTCCTTGGGCCCGGCGTGGGTCACGCCCAGGTGGAGCGGGTACGGGAAGCGCTTGGAGATCTCGGTGTAGGCGCTGATGACGATGTTGGGGTCGATCGACTTGGCGCTGATGACGATGTCCTCGAAGTTCCGCTTGTGGAAGATGTCGATGTATTCCTCAAGCTTCGTGATCATGATCGCCAGCAGGTGGCCGTGCGGGTTGTCGGAGAAGACGCCGCCGAGCTCCTTCATGCGCTTCTGCTTGTCGCGGCGCTCGACGATGGAGCCCTCGTTGACGCCGATGCGGATCGGCAGCTTCCGCTCCTTGCAGGCGTCGATGACCTTGTTGACCTGGTCGAGGTCGTTGATGTTGCCGGGGTTGAGGCGGATCTTGTGGACGCCCGCCTCGACGGCCTCGAGGGCCCGCTGGAAGTGGAAGTGGACGTCGGCGACGATCGGCACGCTCACCTGCGGGAGGATCTGCTTGAGGGCGTCGGTGTCCTTGCGCTCGGGCACGGCGACGCGGACCATGTCGGCCCCGGCGGCGGCGAGCTTGTGGATCTCGGCGACGCACTTGTCGATCTCGTAGGTGTAGCCCGAGGTCATGGTCTGGACCGAGACGGGGGCGTCGCCGCCGATGCGGATGATCGCGTGGTCCTTGTCACCGACCGTCACCTGGCGGGTCTTGCGTCGCTGGATCATGGGGGCTCACCGGGGATTCGGGTGGAGCGGGCCGGGCGGCTTGCCAAGCCCCGCATTCAGATCCGTCAGTATACCGCGGGAGCCGACGCCGGCCGGGGACGGGGGCGGCGGCAAGCCCGGGCGAATCCGCGCTTGGGCACAAATCATGTCCCCCTTTGAACCCGCCCGCCCCGACCTCTACAATCCCCGGCGAACCCCCCCCGCCCACGCCCGCCCCGGAGCCGGTCCATGACGCATCGTCTTTTGAAGTGCCTGGCGCTGGTCCTCCTGGTCGCCCCGTTCACGCTGGGCGCCAACACCCCCGCGACGCGGAGCAACGTCTACAAGCAGATCGACCTGCTCGTCGACGTCCGCCACGAGATCGTCTCGCAATACGTCGAGGAGCCCGACCAGCCCAAGATGGTGCAGATGGCCGTGCGGGCGATGGTGGAGTCGCTCAACGACCCGTACACGGTCTACATCAGCCCCGAGGAGCTCGCGCCGTTCGACAAGCAGATCCGCGGGACGTTCTCGGGCATCGGGGCCGAGGTCGACGTATTCGAGAACCACCTGCGCATCATCTCCCCGCTCGACGACTCCCCGGCGTGGAAGGCGGGCGTGCTGGCGGGCGACATCGTGCTGGAGATCGACGGCGCCTCGACGCTCAACCTCAAGATCAACGACGCCATCCAAAAGCTGATGGGCCCCGAGGGCACGCCGGTGAAGCTCAAGATCCGCCACCTCACGGGCGAGGAGAAGGAGATCACCATCAACCGCGGGCGGATCAACGTGCAGACGGTCAAGGGCATCCGCCGCAAGGCCGACAGCCACTGGGACTTCATGCTCGACCCCTCGGCGAAGATCGGCTACATCCGCCTCACGCAGTTCACCGAGAAGTCGATCGAGGATTTCCGGGCCGCACTCAAGACGATCGAGGAGCAGGGCGTGAAGGGGCTGATCCTCGACCTGCGCTTCGACCCCGGCGGCCTGCTCGAAACCGCCTGCGCCGTCTCCGACGCCTTCCTCGAAAAGGGGCAGCGGATCGTCTCGGTCAAGGGGCGCGTGGTGCCCGAGCGCGTGACGCTCGCGACCGACGGGCCCAAGTTCCCCAACGTCCCGCTGGTGGTCATCGCGAACGAGGCCAGCGCGTCGGCGTCGGAGGTCGTGACCGGGGCGCTCTCGGACAACAACCGGGCCCTCTTCGTCGGGACGCGCACCTTCGGCAAGGGGAGCGTGCAGCAGGTCATGGCCCTGGACAACGACGAGGGCGCGATCAAGATCACCAACGCCTACTACTACCTCCCCAACGGGCGGAACATCCACAAGCGCGAGGGCTCCGAGGTCTGGGGCGTCGACCCCTCCGAGGGCTGCTACGTGCCGATGAACGCCGAGCAGGTGCGCAAGATGGCGGAGGTGCGGCGGGACGCCGACGTGCTCCGCGCCTGGGCCACCAAGCCCGAGGCGTCCGCGGTGACGCCCGATGCGATCGAATAAGAGATGGGCGACCCGCAGCTCGCCGCCGCGGTCCGTGCGGTCCTGGGCAAGCAGGCGACCAACAACTGGCCCAAGGTCGGGCAGTCGAACGCGGCCATGCTCGCTCGGGCGACCAAGCGAGAGACGCTCTCCAGCCAGCGCGACCTCCTCAAGCAGCGGCTGACCGAGATCGAGGCGAGCCTCGCGAAGCTCGACGCCCCGGCGACCCAGCCCGCGACTCCGGGGGCGAAGGACCTCACCGGCGGGGCCATCGTCGTCGAGAACAAGGCCCCCGCGACGACCCAACCCGAGCCCGCCAAGTGAGCCTCGGCCGCTCTGACCGCTCTGACCGCTCCGACCGCCGCTGCCGCGCGTCGCACGGGATGGCCTCCCCGTGACCTTGATCCTGGGCATCGAGACCAGTTGTGACGAAACCGCCGCCTCCGTCGTCGAGGACGGGCGGCGGGTGCGGTCGAACGTCGTCTGGTCGCAGCACGAACTGCACAGCCGGTACAGCGGCGTCGTGCCCGAGCTCGCCAGCCGGGCCCACCTGGAGCGCATCGCCCCGGTGATCACGCAGGCGCTCGAAGATGCGGGCGTCGCGATCGACGTGATCGACGCCGTCGCCGTGGGCAACCGCCCGGGGCTGGTCGGCTCGCTGCTGGTGGGCGTCAGCGCCGCCAAGGCGCTGGCCTGGGCGCTGGGCAAGCCGCTGCTCGGCGTCGACCACATCCGGGCCCACCTCTACGCCCCGCACCTGCGTCTTCCGCCAGCGGAGGCGACGCCCGAACTGGCCTACCCCGCGCTGGGGCTGGTCGTCTCGGGTGGGCACACCAGCCTCTACGAGGTGGCTTCGCCGCTGGAGATGACGCTGCTGGGCAGGACGATCGACGACGCGGTGGGCGAGGCCTACGACAAGGCGGCGGTGATCCTCGGCGTGGGCTACCCCGGCGGCCCCCTGCTCGACAAGCTCGCCCGCGAGGCGCAGGCCCGCCTCCCCGCAGGCACGAAGCCCGACCCGGCGCTGGAGCTGCCGCGGTCGCTGCTCGGGCCCGACAGCCTCGACTTCTCCTTCAGCGGGCTCAAGACGGCCCTGCTCTACAAGGTCCGCGGGACGCCAACCGGCCGCGGGGCCGGGGCGTCGTTCGAGCGATCGGCCGCCGACCTGGGTCCGCAGCGCCAGGGCGACCTCGCGGCCTCGTTCCAGCGGGCGGCGGTGGAGACGCTCATCATCAAGCTCGGGCGTGCGCTCGACCTGCTCGCCTCGCGCGGGCGGCCGTCGCGCAGCCTGCTCATCGGGGGCGGGGTCAGCGCCAACTCGCTCCTGCGCACGCGCGTCGCCGAGCTGGGCGCGGAACGGAGGCTGGCGGTGGGCGTCCCCCCCATGACCTTCTGCCTCGACAACGCCGCGATGATCGCGGGGCTCGCGCACCACGCGTTCGCGGCGGGGCGGTTCGACGGGCTCGACTTGCCGGTGCTCGCGACGTCGTCGGTGTGAGGCGGCGCCGACGCGAACCGAACCCCACCGAACCCTCCGGCGTACCGTCGGGATCGATGGGCCTGGTTTCAATGCCACCGTCGCGCCCGCGCCCGATTTCCGATCTACAATCCCCCACGCATGAGCACCCCCGCCGACATCGACGCCTGGCTCGCCGCGTTCGCCCTCGACGGCGTCCTGCACGACCACGCGCGGCAGGTCGTCGAGGCCCTCCCGCAGGAGGTCCGGCTCGACCTGATGCTCGACGCGCGGTTCCTCATCGCCGACTATGAATCCGGCCCCGGGCGCGGCATGCAGGTCCCCGTCGGCCAGCCCTCGCGGCACAGCGTCAGCCGGTCGGTCGTCTTCAAGCGGTCGTTGCGGCGGAACCACCCGGAGTTCGTCCGCTACGTGATCGCCCACGAGCTGGCCCACGCCTTCCTCCGCAACGCCGGCCGGTCGCCCGAGGAGGACCCCGAGCAGGCCGCCGACGCCCTCGCGGCCCAGTGGGGATTCCCGCGCACGGCGTGGCGCTGAAACGCCCGTCTGGCCGATCTATATCAAACAGAATCAAGCAGAATCGAGCAGGAATTTCACCGGATCAAGATCCGCCGCCGCCATTGCGCCGGCGCGATCGCCGCCGCCAGGACCGAACGATGCCGCCCGAGCCCGACATGACGACTTCCGCACCTGACGCGTCGACTCCGACGCCTGCGCCGACCGCGTCCCGCGCCCGCCTCTTCAGCCGCCGCCGGTTCTTCCAGCTCGCCGCCGGGCTGGGCGTGGGCGCCTGCGCCACCGCCGGCTACGCCCGCTGGGTCGAGCCGTTCTGGCCGGAGTTCCACGAGTTCCCGATGGAGATCTCAGGCCTGCACGAAGCCTTCGAGGGCTTCCGCATCACCCACCTGACCGACCTCCACGTCAGCAACGCCGCGTCGATCCCCTACCTCCAAGGCGTGGTCGAGCGCGTCAACGACCTCAAGCCCGACCTCGTCGTCGTCACCGGCGACCTGGTCACCCAGCCCCGCCCCATGCCCGACGTGGCGATCGAGATCATCGGCAAGCTGACCTCCCCCACCATCGTCACCTTCGGCAACCACGACTGCGGGATCCACCAGAGCAACATCGTCCTGCCCAACCTCGCCCTGCTCGAAAAGCTCGACCAGGGGCTCACCCGGCGCGGCTGCACCGTCCTGCGCAACCGCTCGGCCACCATCCGACGCGGCGAGGGCACGCTCTGGGTCATCGGGATGGAGGAGATCTGGTCGGGCCTGTTCGACCCCCGCGCGGCGTGGACCGGCGTCCCCGCCGACGCCCCCTCGATCGTCCTCTCGCACAACCCCGACACCGTCCCGATGCTCACCCGCTTCGCGCCGAGCTGGATCCTCTGCGGCCATACCCACGGCGGACAGGTCCGCCTCCCGTTCTACGGCGCGATCATCCTCCCGGTCACCAACCGCCAATGGGACGCCGGGGCGTTCGAGGTCGACCGCAGCCGGCTGTACGTCAGCCGGGCGGTGGGATACCTGCACCAAGTGCGGTTCGATTGCAGGCCTGAGGTGCCGACGTTCAAGTTGACGCGGAGGCTGTGAGGGGTCTGATGAGGCCGTCTTGTTCAATGGAAACGCAGGCGACGGGATTCAGCCTCAAGGCAAGTTGGCCACGCAAAGGCGCATCGAATCATCGCAAAAGCCATCAGGCACGATCTCGATTCTTCGCCCAATCCCATAGTTGCCCCCAAAATCCCCTCAATTCAGGAACGACTGATTTCCGGTTCGGCACCGTGTATGGAAAGACATGCGCGGTTCGCAATCGCTCAATGAGCGCATCGGCCCCGTTGGCGTGCCGAAATGCAACCTCGGCTTCGGTGATGCCGACGCACAAGAGCAGGCCGCACTTTCGCCCTTCCATAGTGAAGGTCGCGGGGGCATCGCTTGGATGGGTGAACAGCAACGCCCGCAGCGTGGAATCGCCCATCGCCGTCCGGATGTCGATCGTGTCGCCAGGCTCCAAAACAGCGTCGAACGTGTATTGGGCGAGTCGTGAGATCAGGTTGATCGCGGCCTGATTATCCGAACGCACGCAGATCATCAACTCATAATTGCCGAGGCTGTTCGGCTTCTGACCGACGTCCTCTCCGGTCAAGGCGGCGGTCACATACGTCGCGCCGGAAAGGTGATTCGGAAACGGAACGACATCGGCGTTGGTGGGCGCCAACGCATGAAAGACGCCATCGCCTGCTGCGCCGAGGATCGGCTTCAATGCAGCAAGGCGGGCATCCCAAACGCGCTTCCAGTTTTGGCCGGCATTGGGATCTTGAGTCGACATGGACTTCGACCTCGTCAGCGCACTCACACCGCCGGAATATCGGCCTCATTCGTCGCGAGACGGCCCGCGAGGATGCGGTCCTTCTCCGACTTGACCCACGGGATGTCGGCGTTGCGCTCCGCCCAGATCGGCAGCGGCGTGCGCAGGCCCTTGCGGTCTAGCTCGCGGAACTCCACCACCATGTCGGCCCGGCTGTAGCTCGAGAGGTCGTGGTTTTTGCCCATGTGGATGCACGACGTGGGGCAGGGTTCGGTGCACAGGGCGCAGAACATGCACTTCTGGTAGTCGATCGCGAAGCGCAGCAGCTCGCCGCCCGCGGCCTTGCCCGTGGCCTTGTCGATCTTGCGCGGGGCCGACTTGTCGATATAGATGCAGTCGACCGGACAGGCCTTGGCACACTGGTCGCAGGCGATGCACTTGTCGGCCTCGAACTCGTGGATGCCGCGGAACCGCGGGGCGAAGGCGAGCTTCTCGTAGGGGTACTGGATCGTGACGGATTTCGAGAAGCAGTACCGCAGCGTGATGCGCATGCCGGCGACGATGCTCACGATGGAGTCGACGATGTTCTTGAAGTATTCCCTGGCCGGGCTGTCGTTCGTGCCGGACATCGAAACTCCTTGGGGCCGAGGCGGGCGGGGAGCCCGGGGGACCGGGGGAACCGGGGGCTCGCGGAAAACATGGTAGTGCGGCGAAGGATGGGTGGCCACACGCTAGAATCCCTGCATGTCGCTTGAACTTCTTTTTCTGGGCACGGGGACCAGCGCCGGCGTGCCGATGATCGGGTGCGACTGCGACGTCTGCCACTCCGACGACCCGCGCGACCATCGCACCCGCCCCAGCGTGCTGGTCCGCTATCCCGCGGGAGACACCGACGGCAGCGGCTCCGCCCCCGCCGCCCCGCCACGGCAGTTCGTCATCGACACCGGCCCCGACATGCGGATGCAGATGATCCGCAACCGAGTCAACCGCGTCGACGGCGTCTTCTACACCCACACCCACGCCGACCACATCTTTGGCCTCGACGACCTCCGCCGGTTCAACTCGGTGATGAACGGCCCGATCGATCTCTACGTCGAGCGCTCGGCCCAGGAGACGCTCGAGTCGATGTTCAAGTACGTCTTCGAGGCCCACAAGAACCTCAACCAGTCCTGGGTGCCCAAGCTCAACCTCCGCCGGGTCGAGCCGGGCGGGGCGTTCGACCTGCATGGGGGCCGCTGGACGCCCGTGCGGCTGATGCACGGGAAGGAGCCCGTGCTGGGCTTCCGCGTCGACCTGCCCGACGCCGCGGGCAACCCGCTGGGCGGCGGCTCGCTCGCCTACTGCACCGACGTCTCGCTGATCCCGCCCGAGACGTTCCCCCTGCTGGCTGGGCTCGACGTGCTGGTCATCGACGGGCTGCGCTACACGCCCCACCCCACGCACATGACCGTCGAGCAGGCGCTGGCGCTGATCGAGCGCATCGCCCCGCGCGAGGCCTACCTCACCCACATGGCCCACGACATCCGCTACACCGACCTCGAGCCCAAGCTGCCCAAGGGCGTGCATCTCTCGTACGACGGGCTGACGGTGAACTGCCTCGCCGTCCGCCGGGCGACGATGGGTCTGAAGTAGGCACGACTGCTGCGATGCTCAAATGAACTTGGACGTGCCACACCGCAGCCGGAGGCTGCTGTGTGCCGGTCAACCGGAGACGTCGGCACCCACAGGCGACCGTCCTCTTCCTTTCGCATACAGACGTGCGAAAGAGCCCTCGTCGAACCAGGGCTCACCGGTCATCCGCACATAGCAGCCTTCGGCTGCGATGTGGCACGGTTCTCGGCATATTGCGGGAACATGCCGCGGCCGCTTCACGGCTTCGCCATCAGCTCGCGCAGGGCCACGCCCACGTCCGGCTGGCGCATCAGGTGCTCGCCCACCAGGACGCGGTGCACCCCCGCCTCGCGCAGCCGCTGCACGTCCTGCGGCGTGCGGATGCCCGACTCGCTCACGAGGATCGACGGGTCGTCGACCAGGCTCAGCAGCCGGAGCGTGTGGCTCAGGTCGGTTGTCATCGTCCGCAGGTCGCGGTTGTTGATGCCCAAGAGCGTGTAGGTCGGGTGAGGGAAGCCGATGTGCGGGCGCACCTTGAGCAGGCTCTCGATGTCGTGCACCTCGACGAGCGTGGTCAGCCGCAGCTCCGTCGCGAGGATCAGCAGGTCGAGCAGTTCGGCCTCGCCCAGGCACTCGGCGATGAGCAGCACCGCATCGGCGCCGGCGGCCCGCGCCTCGTAGATCTGGTACGGGTCGACGATGAAGTCCTTGCGCAGCACCGGAATCGGCACCGCCTTCTTGATCTGGGCGACGTACTCCAGCGAGCCCTGAAAATATTTCTGGTCGGTCAGGCAACTGATGGCCGCGGCCCCGTTGGCGGCATACGCCTCGGCGATCGCGACGGGGTTGAAGTCCGGGCGGATCACCCCCGCGGAGGGGCTGGCCTTCTTCACCTCGGCGATCACGCGCAGCTCGCCCTTGGGGCGGGTGACGGCTGCGAAGAAGTTCCGCGGGGGCTCGCTGTCGGCGGCGCGGCGACGGATCGCCTCAAGCGGCTCGGCGACTTTCGCCCGCTCCACCTCCACCCGCTTGTCCGCGATGATCCTGGCGAGAATGTCTGCCATGTTGCTCTCAGGTGCCGGCCGCTGCACGGGCGGACGACGCCCCAAGCATAGCTCCCCCGCGGCAGCGAGAAAAACAGGCCCGCGCTTCCGGTTGACATCGCCCGCCCCCGGCTTCAAACTTGGTTCTTGCCCCCGTAGACTTCCCGGGAGCCTTCCCCGGCCCCCGCCGTCGCCGCCTCCGGAACCGCCCGCCCCTGAGGGAACCTCATGCCACGTCTGGGCCTGCTGTCGGACTCCCACGGCCGGGGCGAGATCACCCGCCGCGCGGTCGAGCTTCTCCTGCAGCACCGCATCGACCGGCTCATCCACCTGGGCGACATCTGCTGCGAAAGCGTGCTCGACGCGATGATCGTCGTCGCCCCGGAGACCAAGTCGGGCGACACCGCGACGCGCGTGCCCGCGAGCCTCGTCCTGGGCAACAACGACTTCGACCGCGACAAGATGATCCTCTACGCCCAGACGATGGGGCTCGACGTGGCTGACCCCGTTGGGCGGATGCAGGTCGAGGCGGGCGAGCTGGTCTACCTGCATGGCGACGACGAGTCGGCCATGGCCCGCGCCCTGCGCGCCAAGCCCGCGTATCTCTGCCACGGCCACTCGCACCTCCGCCGCGACGAGCGCTCCGGCCCGACGCGGATCATCAATCCGGGCGCGCTTTACCGCGCCACCGAATACAGCGTGGCCGTGCTCGACACCGCCGCCGACGCCCTCACGTTTTATCGCGTCGACGCGTGGTGATAAGCTGTGGGCAAGAAGAGAGGCGGCCCCCAGGGGCCGAACGACGCGCCATGACCCAAGCCGCCCACCATGAACTCCCCGCGGGACTTGTCGTCCGGACCTACAAGCCCGCCGACCAGCAGGCCGTCTCGCGCCTCTACGTCGAGGGGCTCCTCAGCGGGCAGCTCGCCCCGAACGACACCGGCGTCGACATCGAGAACATCGACGAGGCCTACCTCACCGACCCCGCGAACCACTTCTGGGTCGCCCAATCCGAAGGGGCGATCCTGGGGATGATCGGCGTCGCGCGCGACGAGGGGCACACGGCCGAGATCCGCCGCCTCCGCGTCGAGAGGCAATGGCAACAGTCGCCCATCGGCGGGCTGCTCGTCGAGACGGCCGTCGCCCACTGCAAGCGCCACGGCTACCTCAAGGTCGTCCTCGACACGCGCTTCGAGCTTGGGGCCGCCCAGGATCTCTTCGAGCGCTTCGCCTTCCACCACACGCGGACCAAGAGCGTGCAGGGCAAGGACCTGCTCGAGTTCTACCTCGACCTCTACCGCCCCCCGCGGAAGGACCCCGCGAAAGAGGCGCACAAAGAGCCTCACAAGGAACGCCCGGCCGGCGAGTGAGTCCGCCCCGGACTGCTTCAGGAATTGCGCCGCAAACCCCGGCCGCGCCCAGGAACCCCCGCCATGCGATTGCTGCTCACCGGAGCCGCCGGCTACACCGGCCGCGGCGTCGCCGCCACGCTCAAGGAACGCCACTTCGTCCGCGGGCTCGACCTGCGAGACGCGGGCGAGAACGTGAACGAGTCGCACACGGGCGACATCGGCGACCTCGACGTCTGCCGCAAGGCCGTCCAGGGCGTCGACGCGGTGGTCCATTGCCACATGGCCCCGAACCCCGACGGGTACAAGACGCCGGTCGTCGCCGTCGACGTGAACGTCAAGGGCACGGCCAACCTCTACCACGCCTGCGTCGAGCACAACGTCAAGCGGGCCGTGCTGATCTCCTCCTGCGGCGTGCTGCGCGACGAGCCCAACGCCAACGCCGTCCCCGGCGACGGGCCCTACAACTTCAAGACCGAGCTCTACGGCCTCACCAAGATGATGCAGGAGCTCGTCGCCCGGACCTACTTCGAAAAGCAGGGCATCGTCACCACAACCCTCCGTCCGGCTTGGATCGTCTACGACAACGACTTCACCAGCAAATATGGGTGGAAACTCGACACGTATTACGCCAGTCTGATCGACCCGCGCGACATCGGGGCCGCGGTGCTCAAGGCCCTCGACCTGCCCTCGCCGGGGCTGGAGTCGTTCCAGATCGCGCAGGACGACGCGACGTACGACCAGAAGGCGACGCACGAACGGCTCGGGTGGCGCCCGAAGTTCACCTTCGACGGGCTGAAGAAGCCCAAGCCGCCGACGACTCCGGGGGCGTGAGGCGCGACGAGGCGAATCTCGCCATGGGATTCCGCCCCCTACAATCACGCGATGCCCGTTCGCCCGACTTTGCCGCCCTCCGATTCGCCGCACGCCTCGCTTGAGGCGCAGCGGTTCCACCACGGGCTCGACCTCTTCAACCTCGGCCAATTCTTCGAGGCCCACGAGGCCTGGGAAGACCTCTGGCACGAGGCCTCGGGCGAGCGCAAGCGGTTTTACCAAGGGCTCATCCAGGTCGCTGTCTCGCTCGAGCATGTCCGCCGCGGCAACGCCCGGGGCGTGCGCAGCGTCTACCTCTCGGCCCGCGAAAAGTTCCGCGGCCTGCCCGATGTCTATCGCGGCGTCGACGTCGCCCGCCTGCTCCGCGAGGCCGACGAGGCCCTGCAGCCGATCCTGAGCCTGCCGCTCGCGTCCTTCGCCCCCGGCCTCGCCCACGGGCAAGACCTGCCGTTCGATGAGGCGCTCCGCCCGCGCATCGAGTTGGTCGCGGACCCGTTTTGTTAGCCGGAAGCGCAAGCGACGGGAAAGGGGTGGCTCAATTCACGACCACGATGAACTGCAACAATGGTGACCAATCACACATCGATTCGCATTCATCACGACAAATCGGCCATCCGCCATCTCCATCCCTGCCGACCAGTGATCGACCCCCGTCCCGTCGCTTGCGCTTCCGGCTAACAAGAGGCCTCCGCGAGTAGAATGCGTCCCTTCCCCGGACCTCTCTTCGCGATGCTGAACCCCGCACCGGACACGACCACGCCCCTCGCCGCGCCGGCCAAAGCGAGCTGGTTCCCGCGTCTCGCCCCCCCGCTGCTCCTCCTCGCCGCCGCCGGCGCCATGACCAAGTGGACCTGGGGCACCTGGCCCGATGTCATCGTCGACTTCGGGCGCGAGCTCTACGTCCCCTGGCAACTTGTCCAAGGCAAGGTCCTCTACCGCGACATCGCCTACTTCAACGGCCCGCTCTCGCCCTATCTCAACACGCTCTGGTTCCGCCTCGCCGGCCCGAGCCTGCTGACCCTCGTGCTCTTCAACCTCGCCATCGTCGCGGGCATCGCGGCCATGCTCCAGCGCCTGCTCCGCCGCTTCGAGGGCCGCGCGGCCGCGACCGTCGGCACCCTGTCGTTCCTCCTGCTCTTCGCCTTCAGCCGCTACGAGTGGATCGGCAACTCCAACTACATCTGCCCCTACTCGCACGAGACGACCCACGGCATCCTCCTCTGCCTCGCCCTGCTGCTCCTGCTCGACCGGTTCCTCCGCGCCGGCGCGAGGGCGTGGCTCGCGGCCGGCGGCTTGACGCTCGGACTGCTCTTCCTGACCAAGGTGGAGATCTGCGTGGCCGCGGGCTCCGCCGCGTTTTTCGCCGTCGTGCTCCACGCCTGGGCGACCCGCCGGTCACCATGCCGCATCGCGCTCGATGCCTTGGCACTGCTCGCGCCTGCCGTCCTCCCGCTGCTCGCCGCGGTCGGGCTCCTCAGCCTCGCCATGCCCGCGCACGACGCCTTGCTGAACACCCTCGGCTCGTGGCGATACTCCTTCAACACACGCCTCTCGACCCTGCTCTACTTCAAGATCGGCACGGGCCTGCTCGACCCCGCCCACAGCCTCGCCCGGCTCGCGATCGCCTCCGCGGGCATCCTCGCCCTGTTGGGGCTCCTCGGCTGGGCGGCTCACAACCTGACGCGCCGCCACCCAGAGGCGACTCCTTCAATCGCCCTCGCCGCCTTCGCGCTCGTCGCCGCGGGCCTGTTCGCGGCCTGGAAGGTCATTCCCTGGCTCGACCTCGCCCGCCCCCTCCCGCTCGCGATGCTGCTGTTGGTCGCCCTGGGCGTCCGCCGGCTCATGGCGGTGCGCGACGACCCCGCCGCCCGCGCAAAGGCCACGACGGCGGTCGTCGCCACGGTCTTCGCGTTCATGATGCTACTGAAGATGATCCTCTTCGCGCGGGTGAGCAACTACGGCTACTTCCTCGCCATGCCCGCCGCCGCGATCGCCTTGGCCGCGCTTGTCGGCCGGCTGCCCACGGCCCTCGCGCGCCGCGCGGTGAATCCGCTGGTCTTCCGCGCCGGCGTCGCGGCGGCGCTGCTCGTCACCCTCGCGTGGCACCTTTCGCTCGTCAATTACCACTTCGCCCGGCTCACCGTCCGCGTCGGCGAAGGGCCCGACGCCTTCCGGGCCGACGCTCGCGGCGAGACCGTCAACACCGTCGTGCGCAACCTCCCCTCCCTGCTTCGACCCCAAGACACCCTCGCCGTCCTGCCGGAGGGGGCGATGGTCAACTTCCTCCTCCGCCGGCCGAACCCTACGCCCTACATCATCTTCATGCCCTCGGACCTGCTGATGTTTGGCGAGGGCCACGTGATCTCCGGGCTGGCCTCCCACCCGCCCGACTACATCCTCCTCGCCCACAAGTACACGGCCGAGTACGGCTACAACTTCTTCGGTCGCGACTACGCGATCTCACTGATGGACTGGATCCAAGCCAATTACGAGTTCGCGGCGCTCAGCGGCCAAGAGCCGTTCCGCGAACGCGACAAGTTCGGAATCCTGGTGGTGCGGCGAAATGCCAAAGTGCGCCCCTGAGCGAGAGTCGCCCGCGAGATCGATCACGGCTTGTACGCTGGTTCTTTGTCCGCTGGCGCGATCATCGCCGCACCACACTCAGGACAATTCACGCCTCCCCTGCTGCCTCGGAGATCATATAGGCATTCCGGACAGAGCCCGGCCAGAATGCTCCGTTCTCGACGTCGCTGTGGGACATCGCGGATCCGGCGGACCAATGCCAGCACCCCGGCAATTCCGTAGCCCCAGAGATAGGCATTCGCAACCATCGCAAGAACCCAGACAACGAAATGACTCAATTCGTGGTCACGGTGACCTGGGAGAAAGACCCAACCCAATGGAAATTCTAGGCTGTCGACAATGAAGCAGATCGATATGACCACGATTTCCGGAACAAAGTCTTGAATGACCTGATTTGGCAACCATATCAATACGTTCAGTAAAGCGAACAAGAATGTAAAAGTCGCCAGAGTTACGAGTGAGAGCTGCCCCGTGAGGGACGGCCTTCTGAAGCGAATACGCATATCGATTGATCTCCACAAAGCCATACGCAGTGCACACGCCTCGCGCTCGTGCGATAACGCCACCTTCTGCATTGCTCAATGGTCCGGTACCGACGCCCGGTTGCATTGCGAAAGCGCAGCAGCTCAAATCAGCCCGCGAATAAATGCCTCAATCCCGAGGCCCGCGCTGCCCCGCATGACGCGATTGCCGCGGCGGGAGCGGCTGCGAACGGTCCGGGCGCTTCGTGCGCTCCTCCCCCGTCGGAGCCCAAGGCCGCAAAAACGCCGGGATGTCGCTGCGCCCCGCCGCCTTGAAGTCGGCGAGCAACGCGCGGGCGGCGATGTCGGGGCCGCATCCCCCAAGGCCGGCTTCATCCGCGCGGCTGAGATATTCAAACAGCAACTCCGCCAGCCGGGCCAGCGCGATCCCGTGCGTCTGCCCCGCCTTCGCGTGCAGCCAATCGCTCCAGGCCATGAACCCCCCGAAAGGCCACCCGGAACTCCCCGCCCACAACAGCGGCGTCGTCGAGCCAAAGTTCCCCGAGTTGGCGACCAAATCCCAATACCGCGCAAACCGGCGCAGCCGCTGCATCGTCGTGAAGTCGATGGCGCCCGTCTGCAACACCTCGTACGGCGGATGCGGGCTGTAGCGCATCGCGAAGGCCCCGTCGTGCCTCACGATCGGCGTACCGCGCAGCCGCTTGAGCATCCCCACTTGGATCTCCTGCGGCCCCAGCGCGACGAGCCGGTCGAACCCCGCGGCGAAGCTCTCCATCCCCTCGCCAGGCAACCCGACGATCAAGTCGGCATGCACATGCACGCCCGTCCGCTCCTGGAGGAACCGCAGGTTCTCCCCGGCCTTCTCATTGTCCTGCACCCGGCTGATCCGTTCGCAGACCTCGGGGTTGAAGGTCTGGATGCCCACCTCGAACTGCAGCGCCCCGGGCGGGAATTTCGCGATCGTCTCGCGGAGCGCGGCCGGGAGCCGGTCGGGGATCATCTCGAAGTGGACGAAGAGCCCCGGCCGCTGGCGCTCCAGGAAGAAGTCGAGGATCGCCTTGCCCACCTTGAGGTTGAGGTTGAACGTGCGGTCGACGAACTTGAAGCGATTCACGCCGCGGTCGAGCAGCGACTGCATGGCCGCGAGGAACGGCTCGAGCGGGAATTGCCTCAGCGGGACGTCGAGCGATGAGAGGCAGAACTCGCACTTGAACGGGCACCCGCGCGACGCCTCGACGTAGATCACCCGCCCTGCCACGTCTCGCTCGTCATACAACTCGTACGGCAGCGCCAGGTCGGCCGCCTCCGGCTCGCCCGCGGCGATCACCTTGAGCAGCGGGCGCTCGCCCCTGAGCAACTGCCCACAGAGCCTCGCGAAGGCTAGGTCGGCCTCGCCGGTCACGACGAAGTCGGCCAGGCGGACGATCTCCTGCCCCTGCGTCTCGTGGCTGACCTCGGGCCCGCCGAGCACGAGGGTGATGTCGGGGCGCACGCGCTTGAGGTCGGCGGCGAGGCGCGTCGTCGCCTCGACGTTCCAGATGTAGACGCCCAGCCCGACGATGCGCGGGCTCCGCGCGAGGATCGCCTCGAGCATGTCGACCGGGCGCTGATTGATGTCGAACTCCAGCAGCTCCGCCCGCGGGCGCAGCTCGCCCAGGTTGGCGAGCAGGTAGCGCAGGCCCAGCGACGCGTGAGCGTAGCGGGCGTTGAGCGTGCTGAGGAGGATGTCAGGCATGGCGGACGTCGGGCCAGGACGGAGAATGCCGCAGCGGGCCGGTCGTCCCATCACTCAGGGGTTGGCGAAGCACGCGGCCGCGGGGATCTTCTCGGAGACGATGCCCAGGTCGTGGAGCTGGTCGGAGAGCGTCTTCCAACGCTCCATCGTCATCGTTCCCAAGCCGGACTTCTTGGTGTCGGCGCTCTCGACCAGCGACTTCTGCGCCGCGGCCGCGTCGGTGAAGGTCTTGCGGTCCATCGCAGTGTTCAGCTTGGCCATCACGTCGTTGGCGGGCTCGGGATTGTCGAGGTAGGCCTGCCAACCCTCGCGCAGCGCCAATGCGAATCGCTTGCAGACGTCGGGGTTCTTCTTGAGGTAGTCGCCACGCGTAATGATCACGCCGGTGTAGGGATTGAAGCCGGTGTCGGCGATGAGCATGACCTTGGGGTCGATGCCCTGCTTGCGGGCCGTGAGTGGCTCTGAGAAGACGAAGCACTGCATGGCCACATCGTTCTTGGCAGGGTCGAGGAACTGCGCCATAGCCCCCGAGCCATACGGGGCAACTTTCACGCCGCTCATTCCGTAGGTCTTGCGGAAGTACTTCGTGTAGACCGCGACGATGTCCGCGTCCTTCGAGCGGAGGGTGATCACCTCGTCCGCGGCGGCGACGCCGAACTCCACCGTGCCCGCGGCCGTCATCTGGGTCGAGGGGACACTTGGGCCGCCCTTGAGGATCTGAACGTCGAGGCCGTGCTTCTTGAAGATTCCCGCCTGCTCCGCGGCGTAGATCCCGCCGAACTCGGGCTCGGGGAACCAGTTGAGCTGGATGCGGACCTTGTCGCCCCCTTCCGCCAGCGCGGGCGCGGCGACGCAGAGGATAAAGCAGGCCGCGAAGACCACCGCCGCAATCTTGCAAATCAGGAAACGCATCGGACATCCTTTCGAGGTCGACTGGAGCGACATCGGTAGTGTACCCGATGGCGCCGCGTCACACGGCCCGTCCCTGCTCCGACGCGTGCCACCGGCGGAGCGTGATGTAGCTCGCGAGGTTGATCGAGCCGAACATCAGCAGCCCCAGCAACGACGCCAGCCCGACCGCGGCGAAGGCGAAGTCGAGGTCGCCCTCCTTCTGGTACGACTGCACCAGCATCCCGATCCCCGCGTTCTCGTCGGCGTAGCTGGCGAAGAGTTCGCCCACGATCGTCCCGATGACCGCGAGGCCCGCGGCGATGCGAAGCCCGGTGAAGATGTTGGGCAGGGCCGCGGGGAGCCTCAGCTTGAACAGCCGCGAGAGGGGCGACGCGCCGTAGAGCCGGAATAGGTCGATCAGCGCCGGGTCGACGGAGCGAAGCCCGGTCATCGTGTTCACGATCACCGGGAAGACCGAGACGATGAAGGCCGCGACGACCACCGGCTTCTTGCCGATCTCGAACCAGACCACCAGCAGCGGCGCGATCGCCACCAGCGGGACGGTCTGCAGGAAGACGGTGAAGGGGTAGAAGGCCCGCTCGATCCAGCGCGAGCTGGAGAGCACCACGCCCGCCGCTACGCCGATGACGGCGCTGAGCCCGAAGCCCAGCAGCGCGGTGACGCCCGTCGAGAACGTTCCTCGCAGGAGCGCCTCGGGCTCATGCCAGAGGGCCAAGTAGACCTCGGACGGCTTGGGCACGAGGATCCGCGGGACCTTGAAGACGTGGATGGACGCCTCCCACAGCAGATTGATGACGATGAACGTCACCGTCGGCGGGAGAGCCGAGCGGAACAGCCACTTCAGCGTCGAATTGAGCGCCGAGCGCCAGGGCATCACCCGCCCTCCCGCTCAAGCGTGCGATGGAGTTGAAGGACCAGCTCGTTGAAGTGGCGTTCGGTGCGCAGGTCGGCCGGCCGGTCCAGCGGGAGGTCGATCATGATGTCAGCGGCGACGCGGGCGGGGCGCTTCGAGAAGACCACCGCCCGCTGACCGAGGAAGGCGGCCTCGGAGAGCGAGTGCGTCACAAAGAGGACGGTCATGCCCCCCCGCCGCCAGAGCCCGTAGAGCTGCTCGTCGAGCCGCTGGCGGGTGAGCTCGTCCAACGCGGCGAAGGGCTCGTCGAGCAGGAGTATCCGCGGGCGAGTCACCAGGGCCCGGGCCAGCGAGACGCGCATACGCATCCCGCCCGAGAGCTGCGCGGGATATCGCGTCGCCGCATCGGTCAGCCCGACGGTCTCGATCGCCTCGCGGGCGGCGGCGAGGCGCGTCGCGCGGTCGACGCCCTTCAATTCCAGCGGGAGCGCGACGTTGCGCAGGACGTTCCGCCAAGGGAGGAGGTGTGCGTCTTGGAAGACATAAGCGATGTCGTCGCGGATCGGCCCGCGCCGCTTGGCGTTGTCCGCGTCGCGCGGGTCCTCCACCTGCACCGTCCCCGCCTGCGGACGGTCGAGCCCCGCGACGAGTCGCAGGAGCGTCGACTTCCCGCAGCCCGACGGGCCGAGGATCGCGACGAACTGCCCGGCGGGGATGGCGATGTCGACGTCCTTCAGCGCCGCGACGCCGCCTTCGAAGACGCGCGAGGCGCCGCGCACAGTGACGGCGACGCCTTGGGCGGGCTGGGATGTCGTGGAGGCATTCGGCATCGAGGCGACCATTGTTGGCGAACCGCGGCGATCAGACAACTTCACGAACCGCGGCCCGTCCATCACCTCACTTCAAGTAGGCCTTCTCCACCTTCGCCAGAGCCGCCACCGTGTCCGCCACCTCCTGCTCGCCCACGCGCTCGTGGAACGCCAGCGTGATGTGCGTGTCGTCCGCGGCCTTGGCGTTGGGCAACTCCCACGTCGCGTTGGGGTCGCCCTTGTAGAGCGGGGAATTCCACGGGTAGCCGCTGGTCCCGAAGACCCGTTTCTTCACCGCCCACTCCGAGGTCGCCGGGCTGTGCCAGTAGCCGCCGCCGACGGGGATGCCCTCCGCCTGCAGGGCCGCGGCGATCGCCGCCTTGTCGACGCGGAACTTGGGCAGATCGAGCTTGAGCAGCAGGAACCAGTGGGCCCCGTTGGCTCCGGGGATGCCGGTGTTGAGGCGCACGGCCTTGAGCGACTCGCACGCGCGGGCCAGCGCGTCGGCGGTCTTCTGCCGGGCGGCGACGATGCCCGGCAACTTGCGCAGCTGCACGCGCCCGATCGTCGCCGCGAGGTCGTTGGAGTTGAGGTTGAGCGACGCGATGGAGTTCTGAGAGCCCGGCGGGAGGCCGAAGGGCTTGCCGCGGTCGGACGCGCGGCGGATGGGGAAGACCAGGTCCTCGCGACGGGTGTAGACGATCCCGCCCTGCGGGCCGCTCGCGTGGTGCTTGCCGCTCATGGTCGAGAAGGCGGCGATGTCGCCGAAGCTCCCCACGAGCTTGCCCTTGAGCGACGCGCCATGCGACTGGGCGCAGTCCTCGATCACCGGCAGCTTGTGCCGCTTGCCGATGGCCATGATCGCCTCCATGTCGGCCGGGAGACCGGCGATGTGGGCGACGAGGATCGCGCTGGTCCGCGGGGTGATCCGCGCCTCGATCTGCGCGGGACCCGAGTTGTAGGTTCCGGGGGCGACGTCGGCGGGCACGGGGATCATGTTGAGCAGCGCGACGGGCATCACGCCGCCCGGGTCGGAGACGGGCGGGACGATGACCTCGGTGAACGGCTCCAAATCGAGGGCGCGCAGGGCGACATAGACTGCGCTCGATCCGGAGTTCACCCCGTCGGCGAATCCGCCTCCCATGAAGTCGCAGAACTCGCGGAGGTAGGCCTCCTCCTCCTCGCCGTTGTAGCCGATGACGCTGCCCGAGGCGATCACCTTGTCGAAGAGCGCGACGGCGGCGTCGCGCTCGGCGGCGGTGAAGAGGTTGCGGGCCGGCCAGGGCGCGGTGCGGACGGGCTTGCCCCCCTTCGCGGCGAGGGCCTGCTCGGCGGCGGTGGCAGCGGGGTTCGTGGTCGTGGTCATGGCGATGTCCTCCAATAAAGGCACGCCGACGAGTCTACAGTCGACAAACTGCGTCGACGCGGCCCCGCCAGCGTAACATGGATGGCATGGCCGAATCGACCCAGGAACAACCCCGCTGGCTTCTCCGCCGTCTGAGCTCGTCGCTGGGCCTCCTTCCCCTAGTCGAGCCGACGACGCCCAACGCCCAGCGGCTGCAGTGCATGGAGGTCTGGGGCGGGAACCGCGCCACCGAGAGCCGGCTCGAATTGAGCGGGCTCGACGCTTGGGTCTTCTGCGAGCCCTATGAAGGCCCCGAGGGCGGCGACATCCACTACATCTCGTCCTGCGGCTCGGGCGACATCAGCCGGTTCGTCATCGCCGACGTCGCCGGGCACGGGAGCGACGCGAGCGACCTGGCGATGCGGCTGCGCGGGCTGATGGGCAAGCACCTCAACCTGCTCAACAACGCAAGGCTGGCGATCGCGCTCAACCGCGAGTTCGCCGGGCTCGAGGCGACGGGGCGCTTCGCCACGGCCGTGCTCGCGACGTTCTTCGGCCCATCGCACCACCTGATCGTCTGCAACGCCGGGCACCCGCGACCGCTCTGGTTCAACGCCGCCGCCGGCGTGTGGCGGCCGCTCGAGCCCAACGTGCCCGGGCAGGTGGCCGACCTGGGCGGCATCTCCAACCTTCCGCTCGGCGTGCTCGAGCCGACGGACTACGAGCAGTTCGCCGTGAAGATCGGGCTGGGCGACGCGGTGGTGCTCTACACCGACTCGATGATCGAGGCGACGGCCCCCGACACCGACGCGGAGTTGGGCGAGGCCGGGCTGCTCGAGCTCGTGCGCGGGTTGCGCCCCGCCGACAGCCCCGACCTGGGGCGGCAGATCCTCGGCGCGGTCGCTGGCTACCGCGGGGGGCAGCCGGCAAAGGACGACCAGACGCTGATCGTCTTCCAGCACAACACCGCCCCGCCCACGCCGCATGGCGTCCTCTTCCGCACCGCGGCGCGGCTGTCGAAGGCGCTGGGCATCTCGGACCATTGAAGTCGGGCGACGGAGGTCAGCTGATCTTCGATTGCTCGCCGCGGGGTTCCACGTTCTTCCACACACGGGCGACGATGAACGCCAGCGGCGCCGCCAAGGCGCTGCCCAACGCCCCCATCTTCGCGGCCCCCTGAAGCGCTGTTTCCATGAAAGCGGCTCCCGCGACGAAGAGGGCGACCGTCAATCCGATGGCGGCGATCACCCCCGCGAGAAAGAGGTCGCGCCGGGTCATGCCCGCGGGCAAGGCGAAGCCCATCCACGAGGCAAGGAGCCCGAAGCCGAAGATGCCCAGCGTCTTGCCCACGACAAGGGAGGCGAGGACCAGCCAGGTCACGGTGCCGGCGGCGCTGAATTGCACGCCGGCGTTCGCGAGCCCGAAGAAGAGCAGGCCGAAGTCGACGACGATCTTCCACGCATGCTCGAACGAGGCAAGGGTGAAATGCCCTTCGTCGGCCGTGGATTTCGCCGTCGGAGCCGCCGCGGGGCGGTGATGGGGCATGAAGGGCACGATGAAGACCAGCGCCAGGGCGGGATGGAGGTGGGCCAGGAACAGGCCGGCCCACGAGACAGTTCCTCCGAGAAGGAGATACGGCCAATAGCTGCGGACCGCGAGCCGGCGGAGGGCGAAGGCGACGAGCATGCCCGCCGCAACGAGCCCCAGCGCGGGCAAAAAGACCGGGTGGGCGGGGTCGGGGTAGAAGACGGCGATGATGGCGAGCCCGATCGCGTCGTCGGCGACGGCGAGCAGGAGCAGGAAGGCGATGGCGGGATGACCTTCGCCGAAGACCAGGCGGGCGACGAGCCAGGCGAGGGCGATGTCGGTCGCGGTGCCGATGCCCCAGCCCCGCGTGAGGCTGGCGTCGCCGAAGAACATGTTCAGCAGCAAGTAGGTCGCTGCGGGGCCGACCACCCCGCCGAGGGTGGCGAACAGTGGAGTGATCGCCTTGCGGACGGGATTCAGGCTTCCGCCGGGAACGAGGTTGTCGGTGATCTCGACGGCGGCGATGCCGAAGAAGAGCACCATGAACAACTCGTTGACGAGGAACTCGACGTTGACGGGGCCGACGATCGCATGATGCACAAAGGCGTGGTAGCTCGATGGGGAGAGGTTGGCCCAGAGCAGCGCCCCTGCCACGCCGACCAGGAGCGGGACGGAGAACTCGCGAAGTCGATTGACGATTGAGGACGAGGCCAGGGACAAACCTGAACCACTGTTGGATTGGGCCACTGCGACTCCCTTCGCTTTCGCCCGCGAAAGGCGAAAGCAAGGCAAGGTTTCGTGGAATGGCGGCCCGACCATCCCGTCGCCTGCGGGCGACAGCGCGCCCGCACCCTGGACGAAGGCATTCTACCCGGGTCTCGACGTGATGCTCGCCTCGGCGGACATCGATGCCGAGCCGAACGCGGTCATTTCTCCTTGAACATGTCGATCAGCACGGCCTCCATCGGGGCCGAGGGCTTCGACATGGCGCTGAGCTTCGGGCCGGTCTTGGCGGCCGCGGGCTTGGGCTTCGCGGCGGCGATCGGCGCGCCGCTGCCGTCCGGCGCGAGCTCGTACGTCACCCAGAAGTAGAACTTCACCGCCGGGCGCAGCCCGCCCACCAGCGCACCGGGCTTCGCGCCGCGCGGGGTCATGTTCACGGCCCCGCGACCGTCGGGATAGGTGCCGACCCAGACGTAGTACTTCCCCGCGCCGGCCGCCTCGTCGAAATGGACCGTCACCTTCGTCCCGTCGTTCTGCGTGTCGGGCGGGACGAGCTTCACGATCTTCGTCGGCTCGGCGATCCCATCCTCCTTCATCTCCGCAATGGGGTTGGGCAGGTCGGGCAGCCCCGCGGGCAGCGGCTGGCGCAGCTTGCTGAGGCGCACGGCCTCATCACTCGCGTCGGCGGGGTCGTCATACTCGACGAAGAGCTTGCCCAGCGCGATCTTGTTCGACGACACCGGCTGGATGTCGTTGACGTAGAGCGCATGCGTCCTCTGCTCGAGGATGATCCCCTCGAGCGACAGCGGAAGGTCGACCACGCCCGCGCTGGCGTCGCCCGGCCCGCCGTCGCCCCGCCACCAGATCGTCCCCGCCTTGCGGAAGTTGTCCCACCCGGCGCTCCCGGGCAGCTCGAAGCGGAGGAACCGCCACCCGTCGTAGCAGAAGCTGGACCAGTCGTGCGCGTCGTCGCAGTTGTACTGGTCCTTGGTGCCGATGCTCACCCAGCGCTCGCCCTTCGCGTCGCGCAGGATGTAGATCACCCGCCCCCAGTCCGAGGCCCCGCGGGCCCAGATGCCCAGCCGTGCCGGCGCGCCGGCCAGCGCGATCGGCTTCGCGGGGCGGAGCACGTTGTACCAAGGCATGAGCTGGTGCTCCGTCTCCTGCTTCTCCAGCGTCGAGACCAGCACGTCGCCTTGCTTCCCGTCCTTCTCCACCGCGGCGGAGAACTTGCCCGCGTACTTCATCACCGCGAAGTGGTTGTGCTCGTAGATCTCGTCGCGCTCGTTGGTGAACTTCCACGTCCCGTCGCCTAGGTCGGCGATCGGCTTGCCTGAAGTCCCCTCGCCCGGGTTGGCGTCGGCGTGGTCCGTCTCGCCCGCCTCGACCGAAACGATCCTGCCCTTCCCGTCCGGGAAGGTGATGTAGGTCACCGACTGGTCGAGCGTGATCGTCGCGGCCTTGTTGGCGGTCTTGACCTCGCGGGTGTTGTTCATCGCGTCGGTGACGTTGATCGTCGCGTCGGCATCGAACGTGATGGTGACGGGGCGCGACCCGCGGAGGGTCCAGAGCGTGTAGATGTTCCCGCGCTTCTCATGCTTGAAGCGCAGGGCGTAGGTCGAGAGCGAGCCGGTCTTCTCCCAGCCGTCGAAGTTGGCCTCGTTGAGGCGGTCGGTCATGGTCGCGTAGGCGGCGTAGGCGGGCTTGGGGTCGCAGTACGGGATGCGCCGCTGGATGCCGCAGCCGCCGTAGTGCTCCGAGCCGTAGTAGTTGCCGCAGTCGAAGGCGAACCAGCCGCTGTGGAAGCGGTTGACGCCGTAGGCGATGGAGATGAGGGCCCAGCGATTGTAGATGTCCATCTGCTCGCGCCAGGTGACGGAGCCGGGCTCGGTGGGGACGAAGATGCCTTCGCAGAATTGCAGCCGGGGGTTGGGGATGCCCGCCTTCTCGAACTCCTTGCGCATGGCGTAGAGGCGGTGGATGGACTGCTCGTGGAGCTGACGCTCGGGGATGCGCTCGAAGCCGGGGACGTCGATGGCGGTGCCGTCGATCAGCTCCTTGGGGAAGCCCGCGCGGAGGATCGGCCAGACGAAGCCGGGGTCGCCCCAGGGCAGGAGGATCTTGATGCCGGGGAACTCGCGCCGCACCGCCTCCGCGGCCGCCTTGGCGGTGTTGAAGTGTCGCTTGAGGCGGAGGCGCTCGTCGTCGGTCAGTTCGTAGGGCTTCTCCTGCCAATACTCGGGGATGTTGCCCGCGGAGAGCCGGGCGGAGAGGCTCGGCTCGGCGAAGAAATTCACCGAGTCCGGCCGGCGCGGCTCGGCCACGCCGTCGAACTCCTTGTGGATCGCCGCCATCGCCTTGGCCTGGAAATCCTCGACGGCCTTGGGGTCCGGGCTGTCCTCGCCCGACCACGAGGCCATCCCGCCGATGTGCCACGGGCTCGACTGGCTGGCGCCCCAGTGGGCGTCGAGCATCGCGTTGGCCTCGGGCGTGCTGACCTTCGGCGGGTGCATGTCCTGCCGGCCGCCCGCCCAGGTCATCAGCCGGACGATGTGCTCGGGGCGCGGGGTGTAATGCCCGCCCATGTAGCTCCAGAAGCCGAACATCGCCCCCTTGCCGTCGGTCCAGCGGGGGCTGCGGGTGTCGGGGGCGAGGCGGACGAAGGAGCGGTGCTCGGCCCACTGCCGGCCGGCGATGTCGAGCGTCGCGTCGATGTCGTGGTATCCGAACTTCTTGAGCGACTCGAACTTCACGGGCACCTTCACCAGCGTGCCGTCCGCGGGGAGGCTGACTTCCTTCTTGACGCTCGTCGATTCGCCGCGGTCGTAGCTGCGGGTCGCGACGGTGAGCGTGCCGGTCTGAGGCTTGCCGGTGCGGTTGACCAGCGTGGCGGTGTAGCTGGCGACGTCGGGGCTCTGCCAGACGTGGCCGAAGGAGTCGGGCGACCAGTCGAAGGTGATCGGCGCGTCGGCGAGCGTGGCGGCGTAGATGTGCACCGCCGAGGGCAGGCCCGCGCCGTGCCAGGCGTAGCTGATCGGGTCGGGATAGCTGCGGTAGAGCGCGACCTTCTTGGTCAACTCGATCTCGACGATGTCGAGGTCGGCGAAGGAGGAAAGCTGGCCGGGGTCGAGCGGGACGCGGACGAGGCAGAGCCTGGCCTTCCGCCCGTCGGTGAGCGTGACGGAGATGCCCGGCAACGTCTCGGAGGCCTTCGCCGAGGCGAGCGGCACCCGGGCCTCGAAGGGCACGGCGAACCCCGCTTCGGGGCGGTAGAACATCGCCGTGAACGTCGGCAGGCTGTCGCCCTCGTCGTCGCAGGCGGCCAGGACGTAGAGCGATTCGTAGACGCCGTTGGGAACGCGGAGTTGGATGCGGGCCGGATCGCGCATGTCGGCCCCGGAGTAGCGCGGGCTGTTGCTGGGGAGGTAGCCCTCGAGGGTGCCTTGGCGGGTCTCGCTCCGGCCGACGTCGATGTGGTCGAGACCCTCGACATTGGTGCGCGAGAGGACGAAGGGCACGCCTTCGATGACCGTCGGCGCGTCGATGGGCGGGAGCGACGCGGGGGCGACGGAGGCGCTGCCGAGCAGGGCGCGGGCGTTGGCGTAGCCGTTGAGTTCGATCGGCTGGAACCCCGGCGTGGGCTTGCGCGGCGTGAGGCTGACAGCCGCGATCGAGGCCCCCTTCTGCACGTCGATCCGCGCGATGCCCGCGGGGCTGATCGCCGCGTCGCGCTTCACGCTGACCAAACGATCGTCCATCCAAAAGCAGACGGCGCCTGGGGCGATCTCGACGCGGACGTCGACCCACTTCTGGTCGCCCAGCGGGAGCTTGCCCATGTCGTACTCGACGCGGCGGCGGAGGCTCTCGGGCCACGCGGGCGGAACCTGCTCGTAGGCCCGCAGGCGGTAGTTGAAGGCGACGCTGCGCGAGGCGACGTAGCCAGCGGCATCGCCCTCGGCGTCGGCCCGCGCGGGCGGGTGCAACGGACGCGTCATCCAGATCGGAAGCGGAGCGGGACGCGCGGGCGCGGCGGCAGCAGGCGCCGCTGCGGCGGGGGTAGCCCCGGGGGCGGGGGCGGGGGCAGGCAGATCGACGGGCTTGAGGTAGCTTTCGCTCACGCGGGCGCTGACCGACGCGCCGGTGGTCGCGAAGGTCACCGCCATGAACATCCCGGGGTCGCGGGCGTCCTTGCAGCCCACGGAGAACGTCGCCCCGCCGCCGTGGAGCTTGGCCCGGAGCGTGTAGCCCTCGGCCGGGGCGGTGCGGGCTTCGATTGTGGCCCGTTTGCCGCTGTTGGTCAGGACCGGCATCGCGAGCGTTTCATCGGGCGCGACGGTGTAGCCCGCGGAGCCTTCAACGAGGGTCCAACCTACGTCGAGAGAACCAGAGCCGCGCGAGCCCGCGAGGATCGGGTCGATCGCAGGCGGAGGCTCGACGACGACGGCGGTCTTGGCCGCGGGTTTGGCCGGGACCGGGGGCGGGGCCGGCGCGGCCGCGGGCTTGGGCGCCGATGCCGGCGCCGTCGCGGGCGCGGTGGCGGCCTGGGCCCACGCCAGCGCGGCGGTGAGGCCGAGGATCGAGATGGTCATCAGAACGGAACCGGCCCGCGCCCGACGAGGACGCGATCGCATTTCAGATTGATTGACGTTGTGCATGGACATCGACTCCTGATGGAATCTCTTGGATTCGGCTTGTTTGTACCACACAGGTCCGGGCACGGGTCTGCGGGCGAATACCGCGCAGTCGGCGCGAGCCTGTGGAAGGCTTTGTCTGGCGCCACATGTCATCGTACTCGTGACATGTGCCGATCAACGGACGTCCCACGGCCTCGCCTCGATCCTTTCACGTTCTCGTGAAAATCCCATGATTCATGGGGTTTTTGTCGCTTCCGCGAGAAGGTGGATCCCCCCTTCTCCCAAGACACATGTCACGAGTACGATGACATGTGGCACCAGACTTCGGACTTCAACGCGTCGCACATGCCGTGAGACCAAGACCCCACCGAACCCGACGGAGTACCGCCGGGATCAGTGGGCTTGGAATCAAACATCACGTCTCCCGAGCCCCGCCATGACGCTGATCGACTCGCCCTGGCAGTTCCTCCACGTCACCGACACCCACCTGGGCACGCGCCGGTCCTACCGCTTCCGCCCTTCGCTCGACCAGAACTGGCGGGTCGTCCGCCGGCAGATCGCGGCCACGCCCGCGGAACTGCTGCTTCACGGCGGCGACCTCACGCGCGACGGCGACACGCACGAATTCGAGTACGCCCTCGCCCGCGAAGACCTCCGCTCGCTGCCCATGCCCACGCACGTCATCCCCGGCAACATGGACGTCGGCAACAAGCACGCCCTCCACGCCGGCCCGACGCGGAACCGCGACCTCGAACTCAACATGACCTCGCCGCGGCTGTCGCTCTTCGCCTCCCATTTCGGGCCGATCCAGTGGTCGTTCGTCCATCGCGAGGTGCGCTTCACGGGCTTCTACGCCGCGGTCGCCGGCTCGAATTTACCCGAGGAAAAGGCCTTTTGGTCGTTCCTCGAAAAGCTCACGCGCGAGCCGGCCAGGAGGCATCACGTCGCGGTCATGCACTACTGGCCGTTCATGGAGAAACCCGACGAGCCGGCGTGGGACATCACCAAGCGCGAGGAGTACCACAACTGGTATTTCTCGATCGATCCGCCCCACCGCCAGCGGTTGCTCGGCCTGCTGCGCGAGGCCCGGGTCGAGCTGCTTTTCTGCGGGCATGTCCACACCGGCAGGCCCGCGCAGGTCGTCGACGGCCTGCGGATCATCCGCTGCTCCGCGGGCGGGGGCACGGCCCAGATCGACGAGCGCTGGCCCGACGCGATCACGACGCCGGGCTTCCAGCGCTGCCGGGTGAGCCACAGCGGGATCGAGGCGACGTTCGTGCCATGCGATGATCCCGCGACGAGCGAGGCCGGGAGCTACGGCCCGGGCGGGCACCCGACCTTGGCGGAGCGCGACTACTCGTTGGCGCAGGAGCAGCCACCGCTGACGCCGGACGGGTGACGCGCGCAAACCCTTGAAACGCGATCCCGCGCTTGGCGGACTTGCGAGAATCCCGCGACGGCCTTGTCCGGAAATTCCCGGACGCTTGTGCCCATGTCTGGCGCGGGTTTTCGGGGCTCGCGGGGGCAAAAAAATGCTCCGCCGACGCCCCCGCAAGCCACGCCGCTGGTCCGCTCCAACGCCGCTCCTTGCCCCCGCCAGCCCCCCATGGTGCCCGCTTCACGCCCCCTTCGATCGCATCCATTAAACCCGCCTAGAAATGGGTCAGATCGCGATGAAACGCAAAACGAATCCTGGCCGGGCGTTGGGATTTTGGGGCACTTTCTTGCGGTCCTTGCCTCGCGCGGCCGAGGGGTTCCAGAGGCCTTCGGAGGGGATTCTTCGGCGCCGAGCCTCCGCTTGGCGAGGGTCATTCGTCGGTATAAAAAGTTGCGCCTCCCTGTATATACGCACAGGTGTCCGGCCAAATCCGGACAAAGCGGCAAGAGGCCTCTGCAACCGACGGAGGCATCGGGGGTTTTGGCGTTTTCGGAATTTTGAGGGGTGCTGCGCAGGCGTTGACTTGTTGCCCAGACGCGCGGGCGACGGAGGTTGGATTCGGCGGAAAATAATTTTCGCCGGGCGGAAATTGTGGAGGAGCGATTCGAACCACCGTCCCCGGCGCGACCGGCCCACAAGACCGCCGAGGGCCGCCGCGCGAGCGGGTCTGGGGTACGTAGTTCCGCCTTCAGGCGGGCATTGGTTTTCCCGAAGACCGCGTAAACGCGGAACTACGTACCCCAGAGTCGCGTGATCGGGCGCAGCGGCGATCTGGGGCACCCCCGTCCCGTCGCTTGCGCTTCCGGCTAACAAGACGACGGCCGCAACCTGACACGTCAGTGAGTGTCCGCTGGACGGCTTGGGATGCCTTCAACGCTCGACGCAATTCGCATGAGATGGTCTTTGGCGTCGAAATGCAGGTCGACGCGCTGATCCTTGCCCTCAGTGACCAAATCCTTCTGCCACCTTTTGGTGTAGTACAACAACGACCTTGCAACGAAGCGCCCGTCCTTCGTGACAAGGTTCCTGTCGTAATCAGGCTTTCCCAGCGCCGCAATGATCTTCTGGTAATCGTCCCCGACCTTGATTTCCTGAAGTGCGTCTCGGATCTTCGCCAGCCGTCCTGGCTCCATCTCAAAGTCATAGCTTGTTTGCTGAGGCGCGGGCATTGCCTGCTCCTCTTTCGCGTTGCACCCCCATGCCCCAAGAAGGCAACAGAGCATTCCGATCATGCTCCAGGATTCAATATTCATGCGCATAGATCGGTTTTCCTGGGGAAGAAAAAGGAAGAAGAGAATACAGGCACACCTTTTCTGGTCCTTCAAGCTTGATTTCGCCTGGCCTCATTTCTCTTCCAACACAACCCTAAAGCCCCAGCAGAAATTCTTGAGCGTCGGGTTTCCAATCATTGCTCGGGATGCAGATCGTGCATATTCGGCAGCATGGAACCATGACCCGCCGCGGGCGATGCGTGTTTCCCCCTCTTCCGGGCCTTGTGGGTCAACGACATGGTCGTTGGGGTATTTATCGGATGACCAATCGCTGCACCATTGCATGACATTGCCGTGCATGTCGTACAACCCCCATTGATTTGGCGCTTTTTTCCCGACGACCGAGGTGGATCTGGGAGAGTTGCCTTTATACCACCCCATTTCGTCCAAGATTCCCGACCCGGCGTATGGTCCGGACGTCCCCGCCCGGCACGCGTATTCCCATTCCGCTTCCGTGGGAAGTCGATACCTTGCGTGCTCCCGCCCGCTCAACTCCTTGCAGAAACGGATGGAGTCGTGCCATGAAACATAATACATGGGGCAATCCGGCCCCACTCCCGCAAGCGGAGATTCATCGCCCCGAGGCCTTTGGTCCAAAACCGTGGATTTCATCATGGATTCCCATTGAGACTGCGTCACGGGGAACACTCCGATCCAGAATCCACGGGAAATCGTCACAAGATGTTCGTTTTCACTGTCTTGGCGCCCTTTCTCGGCGCGGGGGCTGCCCATGGTAAATGTGCCAGGCTCGACATACACCAGCTTCATGCCTATTGTGTTTGTTTTAACTCGCCTCGCTGGCTGCGTATTCTCGACGGACTTCTGGTTGTTGGATGCGGCCACCGCAAACGCAGAGATTAAAAATGCCAACATGCCAACGACAATGATCTTTGCCATAGTTCATGGCCTCCAAACGATTGTAAAGAGAATAGGGAAAGAAAATGGGACAGGGGTCGGGCGAATTAATTGGACCTGTCCTGCTCCATTTCTTCCGCCCCTTTTTCCCTCAGGGCGACTTCGATGGATCATGACTGCCGTCGTCCACCAAGCCCCGCGTAAACTCGTTCCAATCCGAAGCAATCCTTTCCACGTTGGCATAGTTGGGCTCAGAACCAGCATCGTATTCGATCAGATACTCATGGTTTTGGTCCCAGACGAACAACGCCCCCAAGGACTCGCCGCGAACCGCCAAGCACAAGTATCCGCCAATGGCGTCCGTTCCAATGATTGCCAGATCCGCGGGGATCTGCTTGTTG
>JAPLMQ010000314.1 GCA_026386955.1 Planctomycetota bacterium | reverse complement strand
CCTCGTGCGTCTTCGCCACCGAGGTCGCCTTCTGGGCGTCGTTCTAGCCTCGGAGATGCCAAAAGCGAAAGCACTTTTTGAGGCAGGCCTCCGCCAGCGTTGAGGGAAAGTGCGGGCCTCGGGGCAGTGGGTTGTCTGGGCTGCTGGGTGGCTCGGAGATGGCCAGTGGCGGACCTGACGATGGAACTGGGCTGGGCGGCTCAGACGAACGAACGACCAGAAGTCGCGGGGTCCGAGCGACACTCGATGCCCGGCTTTTGTTGGCCGACCTCTCTAAAGCCACGCCGTGTCCGCTTGGAAATGCGCTACCGGCCTTGGTTCAACTGTCGCCCGAGCCAATCGATCGCCTTATCGAAATCAGGCTTGCTCGTCTCGACGTAGTGCCTTGCAGCCACCGATCGGCCTGCGTGACCCAAATACATCCCAACATGCTTTTCATGTTCGCTGTTGCTTAGAAGCGTTGCGCCCATTTTTCGGACATCTTTTGGGTGCCGGTTCTTCACGGTCGCCTTGGTCATCGCGTAGGTGCAGGCTCGCCACACGCTGTCCCCACTCACCAACTGGCCGTTCTCTCGCTGCCAAAGGACTCGCAGCGGTTGTTCATTGGCGTTCAGCAGGACGCGCTCCGTGCTCGGGCTTCGCTCCTGTTTGAGGAGCCGAAGAGTTTCTGGCCAGAGCTTGTAATCTACGGTCGGTACGTTTTCGACTTGCCTCGTCTTGCTCCGTTTGCGGACGATTCGTCCTTCCTTCCAGTCCACTTCGTCCGGTTTCAGTTCGGCCATGTCGGTCGCAGTCATGCCGCAGTTGGCCATCAAGAGCCAATACAACTTCGTTCGATCCGTGCTTGCCTCAAAGCACTTCATCCATTCGCCCGGCTTCATTGCCTGAACAGAGCCGCTGTGGTGGGCGATTCGAAGCTCCTTGCTGGCGATGTTTCGCGGGAGGTCAATCAGCCCCAATTCCCACCCGAATTTGATCAACTGTCGCACCGCCTGCATCCGGTCCCATGCCGTGGTTGTTGAGATGGACTTTTTCGTGCTCAATGAAATCAGATGACTACGCCAATCGAGCAGGCAGAGGGCATCCAAGGACTTCACGGTTTTGTCGCGGGAAACCCATGTTTCAAAGATCCCGAGATGGCTCCTCAATGACCCGTATCTGTACATCGAAAGCTGGCCTGACGCTGCCGATGCCCGCTTGTGGTCCAAGAAGCGGTTGGTCAAATCCCCAATGGTCCCTGCCACTACTTGTTGCGGTTTGGGCTTGGTCAGCCGTTCATGCCACAACCGCTGAGCTTCTTGGCTGAGAAGCGCGATTGGATTTTCCGCATGAAGGTCTAAACGCGGCGGATCGGGTTTCCTGCCTTCGGTGTCTAGTCGCGCAATCTCCGATCGCAACACTTTCAATTCCCACGCGGCCACCGGCTCGGCGGGGTTCGCGTTCCACCAATCCAGCATTGCCTGCCGATTGGCGATTGCCTTGGCGTAGTCGGGGCGAAGGGGCTCCACCTGCTTGTCCAGATCAACCTTCAAAGATTCCCAGAGCGTGACGCAGCGCCGATAGCTGTCCAGCTTCGACTCTCCCGGTTCCACCGGGAAGTAGTGGAGAGTTCCTCGGTACATTTTCCGCCACCGCTGGCGTCCGCCAGATGCGCACCATGTCAGTTGTTTCTTTGCCATCCGGGCTTATCTTTCATCCGATGTCGGCAGCCATTTCAGTCGCGTTCGCGTGTGTCTTGAACCCCGAGGAGTGGGAATCATCCCGACGCAGTGACGGCGCTTTGCCGATCGCCTTGCCACCCATTTCTTCTGGATCTCGATTGGACACAAATGCAACGACTACTGCAAGTGGTTGGACACAAATTCTGGACACAAAAATGATCGAATTTGACCCTAAATTTGTGTCCACCAAAACACAAAAACCTCATTATTGAGCTAAAAATGAACAAAAAGCATCGCCGCATCATCGTCAACAACGACTATGGCAACATCTTCCAGGCCCGCCCGCCGATCACGACGCGGGACATCCTCGACGCCGTCGACAAGATGCTGCCCCCCGCCGCGCCAGGGAGCCAGGTCGATGCGCTCTTCCTGATGATCGACGCCGACTTCTCCGGCTCGGTCATCGGCCCGGAGCTCACCCGGCTGTACGACCACCCGATGGTCGACCCCTGCATCGAGTCGCTGCAGAAGATGAAGGCGGAGGGGAAGGACCCCTGGGGCATGGTCCTCGCGCGGGCGAAGGAGAAGGGGCTCGACTTCTTCGCCTCGGTGCGCATGAACGACACGCACTACAAGGACGGCGTCTTCCACCCCTGGGTCGACCAGTTCTACTACGACAACCTGCACAACCGCGTTTCGCAGTCGGGCGCGATGGACGGCTCGCGCAACCTCACCGAGTTCGATTACCGCAAGAGCGCCGTGCGCGAGCATTGCCTCGCGATGATCCGCGGCGTGGTCGAGAACTACGACGTCGACGGCGTCGAGCTGGACATGACCCGCAACTGCCGGTTCTTCCCGGGCGAGAACCGCGAGGAGTGCGCCCCGGTGATGACCGAGTTCGTCCGCCAGGTGCGAGAGGTCCTCGACGCCGCGGCGGCGAAGCGCACCCCCGGAAGCCCCGGAAGCCCCGGAACCCCCGGAACCCCCGGAAAGGGCGGCAAACCACGGAGCCCAGCCCAGCGCATCGAACTCGCCGTCACCATTCCCTGTTCGCTCTACCGCGCCCGGCTCGAGGGGCTCGACGTCCCCGCGTGGGTCCGCCTGGGCTACATCGACCTGCTCTGCCTTAGCACGCCCTTCGAGGTCGACACCGAGCGCGACGTCGCCGACACGGTCCTCAAGGTCCCCGGCGTCGCGGTCTACGCAGGGTGCGACCGGAACTTCCAGTACCCCGGCAGGCCGTTCCCCAAGGAGGCCTACCGCGCGATGGCCTGCAACTACCTCCGCCAGGGGGCGACGGGCACCTACATCTACAATGTCATGCACTGGACCATGCGCCTGGAGAACCCCACCGAGGCGATGCAGGTCCACGGCGGGGGCAGCCTGGAGGTCCACGACGCCTCGCTGATGAGCGAAGTCGGCGAGCTCAAGACGCTCGAAGGGCTCGACAAGCTCTACCTCGTCAGCCACGGCCCCGCGACGCCCGACAAGCCCAACGCCACGCTGCCGGTGACGGTGCCGGCGCTGGGCGAGGTGACGATCCGCGTGAGCATCGGCGACGACATCGCCGCGGCCGCCAAGGCGGGGACGATCGAGCGGATCTGGGTGCAGGCCGTGTCGCCCGACTGCGCCGACTACAACAACTACACGCTGAAGCTCAACGGGATCGACCTCGCCCGGCAATACGCCTACACTCCGTATGCGACCAAGCCGCCGCACCGGCTGATTTTCCCTGAGCCGGAGAACAAGATGCCGCCGACGCCCGTGGAGAACGTCCGCCGGCACCCCGCGCGGGCGATCGACCTGCACATGGGCGTGAACTACGTCACGATCAAGAGCTGGAAGGCGGCGATGACGGTCAGCGACGTGGAGATCGCGATCGTCTACAAGAAGAAGTGAAGATCCAGATTCGAATCAACCAAAGCCCAGGCACTGCGGCGCCTGGGTTTTTGGTTTCACAAAGACTCGCACATTCACCCGCGCCGGCGCTTGTCGATCGGGAACAGCATCGTCGCGATCGTCTCGCTCAAGCGGTCCCCGCGGCGGCGGTAGTTGTCGTAGTGGTCCTTCACCTGTGCGTCCCACGTCTCGGTGGTCAGCCCCGCGGCCTTCGCCATCGGGTCGCGCGGGACCATCGCCAGGTCCTTGAGGTCCCACTCGAAGTGGTACTGGAAGGCGTAGGTGGTGAGGCCGACCTTGAAGGCTTGGGTCTTGCAGGCCTTCGAGCCGGCGAGGGGCGTGCCGCCGGGCGGGAGGGTGGTGACTTCCTGGCCGTGGAGGTGGCACTGGAAGTTGTCCCAGGTGATGCCCTGGTAGAGCGTGTCGACGGTGCCGGGGAAGGCGAGCTTGACGTTCTGGAAGCCGACCTCGGGCTGGGCCATCGCGGCCACCTTGCCGCCCAGGGCCGCGGCGATGAGCTGCGCCCCAAGGCAGACGCCGACGATCGGGAGGCCCTTGTCGTGGGCCGACTTGAGCAGGGCCATCTCGTCCTTGAGGTAGGGGAACTGCTCGGCTTGGTCGACGTTCTGCGGGCCGCCCATGCTGACGATGCCGTCGACGTCGTCGAGGTCGGGCACGGCCTGGCCTTCGTGGAGCTTGATGGTGCGGAGCTTGTGCCCCTGGTCGGCCAGGATCGTGCCCAGGCGGCTGGGGGACTCGTCGGCGTGATGCTGGAAGACCAGGAGGCTCATGGCTACGTCCGTGGATCGGGGGCAAAGTCGGGGGCGGGGCTTCCGGGGGAGGCGACGCAGGAGTGTCGGGAAGCCCGGGGCGGGTGTCAAATGGCGCGGGCAAACCTGGGCCGGCGACTTGCCTGCGGGGTCGCTTCGGAAGATGATGCTCGGCCCGATGCAACGCAGACACCACGTCTGCCCAGAGCCCGATTCGTTTCACGCGGCCAAGCGCCGCTCCCGCCCCGACGACCGACCCACCCATGCCCAACCGACGCGAAATCCGACGCCTGGCGATGCAGGTGCTGTACCAATTGGACCTCCGAGGCGAGGAGGACGAGCCGAGCATCCGCGAGGGGCTGGCCGACTCGCCCGACTCCGCCGAGGTCTGCGAGGCGGGGCTGGCCCTGGCGCTGGCCGCCTGGGCGACGCGCGGGCAGGCCGACGCGATCGTGGCGGAGCTCGCGCCCGATTGGCCGACGCACCGCCAGCCGCCGGTCGACCGGGCGATGCTGCGCCTCGCCTACCACGAGATCGCCAGCGGGCACGCCCCCGCGAAGGTCGTCATCAACGAGGCGGTGGAGCTGGCGAAGATCTACGGGACCGACCAGAGCCCCGCGTTCATCAACGGCGTGCTCGACAAGGCGGCCAAGCGCCTCGCGGGCGAGCCGGGCGGCGAGGCGGCGAAGGAACTGCCAGGCGCGGGCGACGACGCGCCGGTGAACCTGCCGGATTCGCCGGCCGACGCCGCGGGCCAACCGCCCAAGGCCCCGCCGAAACCGACGGGCGACGCGTGGCTGGATGACGCGCTGAAGGACAAGTGAGTGGGGGCGATCCGCCGCAAATGGCTACAATCCCGCCGATCGGCCGCACCTCTCCGCCCGTCTCCTCGAGCGCGGCGAGATGACCAAGGGCGACGAGGCCCTGAAGTTCATCAAGGACCAGCTTGTCGCCTACTGGCCCGCGGAGGACCGCCGGCTGAAGATGGCCGCGCCGGGCGCGGGGCCGACGGTGATCCTCGTGGTGGGCATCAACGGCTCGGGCAAGACCACCAGCATCGCCAAGATCGCCAAGAGCCTGCACGACGAGAAGAAAAGCGTGATGCTCGCCGCGTGCGACACCTTCCGCGCCGCCGCTGTCGAGCAGCTTGAGGTCTGGGCGGGGCGGCTGGGTGTCGACGTGGTCAAGGGCAAGCAGGGGGGCGACCCCGCGGCCGTGGCCTTTGACGCCTGCGAGGCGGCCAAGGCCCGCGGCGTCGACGTGCTCATCGTCGACACTGCGGGCCGCCTGCACACTCAGGACCACCTGATGCGCCAGCTCGCCAAGATCCGCGGCGTGATCGAGAAGCGATTGCCCGGCACCGGCGCCCCGCACGAGGTCATCCTCGTCCTCGACGCCACGCTGGGGCAGAACGCCATCGAGCAGGCCCGCGTCTTCTCCGGCTCGACGATGATCACCGGCATCTTCCTCTCCAAGCTCGACGGCACCGCCAAGGGCGGCATCGTCGTGGCGATCCGCGAGGCGCTCAACGTGCCCGTGAAGTTCATCGGCGTGGGCGAGACGCCCGACGACGTCGAGCCCTTCGACCCCGCGAAGTTCGTCGAGGCGATGTTCGCGGTGTGAGCATGTCCGTCTCCGCGTCGCCTTCGGGCCGGATCGCCCGGCGGAGGATCGCGCCCCTTGACCGACGCATCCACAAACCTCCCGCCTGAGCTCGAGTCGCGCCCCCGCCGCGTGCGCTGGGTCCACACGCGCGATTTCTGGGGCGGCCTGGGCGCGAGGATCTTCATCCTCCCGCACACGCTCATCGGCATCGGCGCCGCGGCCATGCTCATCGCCTACGTGGCCTGGATGCTCTTCGCGCCGGTCGTCCCCGCGCAGGCCGTGGGCGTTTGGTCCACGGCCAGCAAGGGGGGCAGGACGCATTACGCCGCGTTCGACTACGTCGTCGACGGGCAGACGCTCCACGACAAGAGCGACATCTCCCCAGCGGAATTCCAGGGGCTCGCCGCCGCGGGCTTGCCCGTCGGGCAGGCGGTCCAGCCCGTGCCCAACGGCCTCTCGGCGCCGATGCAGGTGCGCACGCTGGGCCTGGGCTCGCTGCGCTCGACCAAGGCCGTCTCCTCCTCGCGCAACGGCTGGGGGCAGGTCGGATTCCTCGCGCTCTGGGCCACGTTCTGGAACAGCGTGATGTGCGTCTTCGCCTACAAGATGTACGTCGAGCCTTGGCGGCGGGGGCGGCTCTACCGCGTCGGCCTCCCCGCCCCGGGCGTGATCGAGGCCAAGCACGTCCACCGCGGCAAGAGCGTGAGCTACAGCGTGGAGTACATGTTCGTCGCCCTCGACGGCAGGGAGATCAAGGCCAAGCACGAGGTCGCCCAATGGGCCTACGACCGGGCCGAGCCGGGCCAGGCGGTGACGGTGCTGCATTTCGAGGGGAAGACCAAGCCGAGCGTGGTGTATGAATATGGCGGGCGAAGGTGCGAGTGAGGGAGATGATGGAAGCAGACCAAAAACTCATGCCGCGAGAATTGAATGCGCGGCCACGCAAGGCGATTCCGTCGGAGCAGCAGTCGCAACTGAAATATGCGGCTCGATTATTGGTCTTTGGTCTCTGGACTTTGCCGATCTGGTTCGGAGTGGCAGCTTTGGTCCTCGTGACGTTGTGGGGGGTGCTCGGAAAGGATCAGCAGGCAGTTGTGAAGGCTCTGGAAGTCAAGCACAAAGCGGGCGACTTGGATTCACGCCTTGCGTCTGTGGATTTTACGGTCGATGGTCAAACTAGGCATGAACGATTTGGCATCTCGCAGGCTGAATACGAGTTGCTGGGCGGGAGTTCATTTGCTCTGAACCGCGACGAACCAAGGACAATTCGTGTCCGTACGTTGCAACTGGGACCGATCGAATGGTCGCGCAGCATCAGCCAGGATGAGTCAGTCGCAGGGTATGCGATGTTTGTCGGGTTGGTGCTCTTCATCGGCTGCGCGGTTTTCTATGCTGGCTATCGCAAGATGTGGATTCCCATCGTTCGATTGGAAGCACTTTATCGCGAGGGATTGGCAACGCCGGGGACGATCATCGTCGTGGAGCCCCCTCGGGGCGACGGCAAGGTGGGTTCGGTGACATACGCATTCACGCAGCCGGGCGGGGAAAGCTGCGAGGCGAAGCAAAAAGTGAGCATGCAGGAATTCGCGGCGATTCGAGTGGGCCAGTCGGTGACCGTGTTGCATCTCGATGGGCAGGCCAAGCCCAGCGTGATCTACGAATACGGGGGATATCGCTGCGAGTGAGCGAGATGGGGGCCGGAAATGCATGACGAAGCGTGGGCAATTCCACATGAGTTGCAGCACAGCCCCCGAGTTGTTGCGCCGAGGGAGGGAACCGCGTCGCTTCAAGTAAGGCTGCTGCGCTGGGGACTGGTGATGCCGGTGCTGCATTTCGAGGGCAGGACGAAGCCGAGCGTGGTGTATGAGTACGGCGGGCGAAGGTGCGAGTGAGGGAAGCGGGGGTGACGATGAACGAGGCTACTTACAGCATCCCACCGGAGTTGCTTTGCCAGCCGCGTCGAGTGCGCTTGGCGCGGCCAGCGCTGCACGCACTATTCGCATTCGGACTGCTGATCACAGCGATCATGGCCATTGTTGGAAGTTGGACCTTGAGCGAACTTGTAGGGAATATCGGTTTAGTTCTGGGAGGAACAAACGTCACCGCCCGAGCGATCGCGGTGAAGGCCCATCCTAAAACCCGATTGGGGTTGACCTATTCGGTCGACTATGAGTTTGATCTTGACGGCGTCCAATCTCGCGGCAACACCTATATCAGCCACCCCGAAGTTGCACGCCTGCGGAACGAGGGCTTGGGCCCTGACGCATCCAATGGGCAGCCCGCCGGGCGCGGCCAAGTGACCATCCAGATGCGGACATGGAACTTGGGTCCGTTCCGCTGGAATATGTCTTCGTCCGAGTTTGCAGGTGATTCGGCATATATCGCAATGCCTGCGGGCTGCTCGGTAATGTTTGTTCCCGCGGGGTTCGGGGGCTTTTTTGGGTTGGTCTACTATTGGTTGCGCTTGCGCCGATTGTTCAAGATGGGTTTGCCCGCCCGAGGGGTCGTGATCTCCAAGAAAAAGAGCTTCAATGGGCGAATCACCACCTACGATATCAAATACGCCTTCCAAACGCCTGATGGGGAGAGGCATGAAGGAGTCGAAGGCGTCTCTCGGTGTGCGTTTGACGAAGTGAATGAGGGCCAGACCGTGACGGTCCTGCATTTCGAGGGGAAGAGCAAGCCGAGCGTGATCTACGAGTATGGCGGGTTCAAGTGCGAGTGAGCGGGATCCGTCTGGCCGCGCATCAAGACGGGGGATCGACGAAGAGCATCCATGTCACACGCCGCCTCGCCTATCCCAATTGAGCTTCAGCCGCGCCCGCGCCGCGTGCGGTGGACGGATCCGCGCCGTCGCTTTTGGGCGCTGGCCGCGGGGCTGGGTTCCGTCGTGGTGTTCCTGGGCGGGATCGCGCTGGCCTGGCCGACGGCGACCACGGTCGCCGTCGCGCTTCTGGGCGAAGAGATGGCGGCGTGCGCCACGGCCATCTGGAGGCCCGATGTGTCGGGCGGGGAAGCCCAGCCGATGGCGGCCTTTGTCTATCACGTCGACCGCGTCGCCTGGGTCGGGCGCACGCGGATCACGCCCGCGGAGTTCGACGCCCTCGCGGCGGCCGGCGTCCCGCGCGGCAGGCCGATCGCCGACGCGCCGCCGGGCCCGACCTCCACGCTCATGCTGCGGATCCTCGATGTGGGTCCCATTCTCCGGGTCAAGGCTTCGTCGGTCGCCCGCGTCTCGCCGGGTGTGCTCACGCTCGACGCCGCGATCGCGCTGGCATGGCTCGCCCTCGTCGCGGCGATGTTCCACGCGGGTGCCCTCCGCCCTTGGCGCCTCGCCTGGCTGCATCGCCACGGCGTCGCCTCGTCGGGCACGCTGAAGGCCTGCCGGATCAGCCGCGGCTGGGCGAGGTTGGAATACACGTTCCGCGGGCCCGACGGTGCGGAGCAGCACGGCGTGCAACGCGTCGCGGCGCGGGAATGCGCCGCGGTTCGGGAGGGGCAGGCGGTGGTGGTGCTGCATCCCGCGGGGAAGGCTACGCCGAGCGTGATCTATGAGTATGGCGGGTTTCGGTGTGAGTGAGCAACTGGGGCGATGCGATGGCTATTCCAGATTATCTTCGGGACACACCGCAATTCAGGCCCCGGCGCGTCAAGCGCGAATGGCGGTACGAATGGCAAGGTATTCTCATCACGTTTCTGTTCGAGATCTTTGCTGTGCCACTCGTACTCTATCTCTGGAGACGCTTCATTTTCTTTTACCTCGTCTTGATGTTCGGCGCGAACGTTCCAGCGCGAGCGACATCAATCTGGACCAGACACGGCGGATTTCATGGGCAAACGGTTCTTCATGTTGCCGCGTATGAGTATTCCGACGCGGGAGCAATCGTAAAGGGTGAGGTGGACATCACTCGCCAGGAATTTGAGGCGATGGCCTTGGCCGGTGTTCCTGCCGGTGCTCCCGAACACCCTGCGGCCGGACCGACCGCACCACTCGCCATCAGGACCTTTGGAAGCCCATCTTGGAAGTTAGGATTCGCCGAGTCCAACTTCACCACAGGGCCGATTGTCTCGAATCTGGTACCGGCCGGATTTATCACGCTGTGGGTATTGGGCGCAACACTTGGTTTGCTGCGATCGGTCTTCCATCCGACTCGACGGCGACTTTACCGCAACGGTGTTCCGGCCAGTGGCACGATTACAGCAAAGCTGAGACGCCGACGATTCGCGTATTTGAGATATCGATTCTCCGGGCCAGACGGCAGGGATCACGAATTAACACACTCCGTCACCAGCCATGCCTATAACGAGGCCAAGGTAGGTGGATCGGTCACGGTGCTGCACTTCGAAGGCAAGGCGAAGCCCAGCGTGATCTACGAGTACGGCGGATACCGCTGCGTTTGACGCGGTCGAGCGGCGCATTCGCCTCACGCATACGCCGGCACGTTGTCCCACTTCCGGCTAAGCCCGCCCGCCCGGTGCGAGTTGCGGATGCGCTCGAACTCCGCGGGGTCGGTGACGACCTCGCTGGGGCGGAGGCGCGAGCGCACGAGGAAGTCGGCCTCGGGCGGGTAGCAGGCGGTGGGGACCAGCCCGTCGCCGGTGGGGACGGAGTCGCCCTCGAGCCGGGTGATGGGGGCGTTGGTCGGCAGCGAGGCCGACTGATAGCGCAAGTCCATGCTCCAGCGCACGAGGTCGGTCTTGTTCTCGTAGCTCGCGTGGGGCGAGAGGTTGGTCAGCAGCAGCACGCTCCCCTTCTTCACCGGAACGCAGACCGGCTTGTTCCGCGGCTCGTGCGGCAGATCGTTGGAGAGGATGTGGAGGTAGGGCTTGTTCTCGACCTGCACGTGGCGGACGACGCCTTGGCGGTGGGCTCGGGGGGCGACCCAGAGGCAGCCGTTCTCGGGCGTGGCGTCGATGAGCGGGAGCCAGACGGTGAGGACGAGCGACTTGTCGCAGTAGGGCTCGAAATAGCCGGAGTCCTGGTGCCAGGGGACGGGGCCCATGCGGTGGTTGGGGATCTTGGGGCGCAGGCGATAGACGCTCGAGCCGATGAGCTCGGGGCCGCAGAGTTGCTCGGCGATGTCGAGCAGGGCGGAGTGGCGGATGAGGTTGAAGATGGCCGGCCCGTTGAGCACCCCGTTCCAGATCGACATCGCGAGCTGGTCGGTCTCCCTGCTGATCGCGCCGAGCTGGTGCTCGAAGCCCAGTTCTTGGAACGTGCGCGAGAGCTTGCCCTCCTTCACCAGCGCCTCGGCCCGCGCGGTCACTTCATGGTTGATCTCGTCGATCACCGGCTGGAGGTCGGCGTCGGTGAAGACGTGGTCGGCGACGAGGTAGCCCTCGTCGTGGAAGTGGCGGAACTGCGCCGGCGTGAGCGGAGCGGGCGAAAGCGGCGCGGGCGAGAGCGGCTGAGGCATGGCTGTGTTCCTGGCACGCGGGGTTCGGGCGAACGCTCAATTGTAGTGCCGAGGTGGGTGGGAGAGGAAGCGGGAGGGCGGGCGCGATCGGGACGATCACTTCTTGCGGTCGATCATCCAAAGCGAGTCGCGGTCGATGGCCGGCGCGAGCGGCCCGGGAGGCGGGCCGGCGTCGTCGTCGGCGTCGAGGTGGGCGAAGACGCCTTCGATGTCGCGGGCGACGTGGTAGGCCTGGCGGCAGGCGGGGTGGGCGAAGCGCTGCTCGCAGAGGTGGTCGAAGAAGGTCAGCAGGTGCGTGTAGAAGCCGTCTTGGTTGAGGATGACCAGCGGCTTGTGGAGCTGGCGGAGGACCTTGAGGGTGAGGATCTCGGCCAGTTCCTCGAGCGTGCCGAGTCCGCCGGGGAGGACGACGAAGGCGTCGGCGCGGCGCTCCATCTCGGCCTTGCGGCCGCGCATGTCGGCGGTGATGACGAGTTCGTCGGCCTCGTCGTAGACGAGCTCCACGTTGCGGAGGAAGCCGGGGATGACGCCGACGACCTGCCCCTTGTGGGCGTGTGCGCCGCGGGCGACGGCGCCCATGAGCCCGGTGCGCCCGCCGCCGTAGACGAGCGTGTCGCCCCGGTGGGCGAGCTCGGCCCCGAAGGCGGTGGCGACCTCGTAGAAAGGCGCGGCGAGGCGGTCGCTCGACGAGCAGTAGACGGTGATGTTTCGGGCGTTGGGCATGGTCGTGTTCAGTATAGATCCGGGTTGGATGTGCCACACCGCAGCCGAAGGCTGCTGCGTGCCGATCAACCGGGGGCGTCGGGGTTCGCGGGCAACTGGCTTCGCTCCCTCCGCCGGGTGGCGTGAGGCGAAGCCTTCGTCAATCCGGACGCGCCGTGGATCCGCACATAGCAGCCTTCGGCTGCGATGTGGCACGCCTTTGGACATTCGAAGAATCGCATCGGGGAACTGGAATGGCGGTCAGGGCGCGACATTGAGGCTCGGCGCGAGATGCGCGTCCAGGAATTCCTCGGCCGCGGCGCGGGCCTCGGGCGGATAGCGGTGGCCCGCGGTGTGGTGGAGGAATCCCACCCGGCCGGGCGCGGCGAGGAGGCGGTAGACCGGGCGGGCGGCGTCGATGAAGTCGCCGCTGGCGGCGGTGTCGGCCGAGTCCCCGGCGAGGAGGAGGAACGCGCGCGGGGCGGCGAGGGCGAGGAGCTGGTGATGTTCCAGTCCGCGGGCGGCGTCGCGGTTGGCGGGGCCGAGGATGTCGGAGCCGAGGTACCAAGGGTCGTGCCAGTTGCTCATCGCGATGCCCACGCCGCCTTCGCTGAAGACGCTCGCGCGGTAGCGGTGGTCGAACGCGGCGGCGTAGAGCGCGACCTTCGCCCCCAGCGAGTGGCCGAGGCAGCCGATGCGGCGCGGATCGACGCCCGGGAGCCCGCAGAGCAGGTCGGCGGCGCGCACGGCGTCGAGCAGCATCCGCGTCATCCCGCGCCAGCCGGGGAATTGCTCGCCGACGCGCCGGGCGTGGCCGGGGATGTTGTCGCCGGGCGCGAAGATGTAGTTGCGCGGGGCGAGCACGACGTAGCCCCGCTCGGCGAGCTGCGGGCCCTGGTTCTGCTCCGGGTCGGTGGTGTCGATCCCCGCGGCCTGCTTCGCGTGCGTCGCGACGGTCTGGTGAAAGACGACGACGGCGGGGCGGAGCGGATTCACGGAGGCGGTTTGCGGCGCGTGCGGGCGGAGGAGATAGGCATCGACGGCGACGCCCGGCGCGACGTCGTACTCGATGTGGTCGCGCGTGAAGTGGGGGAGGCTTTCGTGCGCGAGCGTGCAGAAGGCTGGCGCGGGGGCGGGCTGGGGAATGTCGCCGAGATAGAGGCGCCAGCGTTCGCGCAGGGCGGCGGCGCGGCGGGCCCAGGCGTCGGGGGAGTTGATGGGTCGCTGTGCGTCGTCGAGCAGGAGGGGGGAGAGCGTCATGATGCGGGTAGTGCAATGGTTCCCGCGCGCCGGGTCAAGGGCCGACGCATCAGGATGGTGAGACGAACGATCGAATCCCTACGGCGTCACGCTCTGCCACGGCCCCGGCACGCGTCCGCCCCTGCACGTCCAGAGCACGCGGTCCTCCGAGACGGTGAACAGGCTGTCGATCGTCATGCCGCCCAGCGTCTGCTCGTCGCGCCCTCCGGGGAAGGCGTGGATCCAGGGCCAGGGGCCGTGGCGGTCGGTGAGGATCCGGCGGGCGATCGCGGGCGTGATCCTTCCCTCGTGCTCCGCCATCAATTGATTGATGCGGGCCTCGCGCTGCAGCGTGGTGCTCTTGCCCTTCGGGGGACGGACCTGCTTGCCGCAGGCCAGCACCTCGCCGCAGCGGTAGTGGTTGGCCCGCGTGATCGCCTCGCCGGAGCGCTCGGCCACCTTCTTGCCCGGCACGGCCTCGACCACCGCCGTCGCGCCGGTCGCGTCGCCCAGGAAGAAGATGAAGCAGCCCGCGTGGCGCAGCGGCATGAGATAGGCCAGCGCCTCCTCCACGCTGCTCAATCGCAGAATCTCGGCGATCAACACATAGGTGGGCACGCCGACGACGGAGGGGACCTTGGGGAAGTAGCCGCCGCCGGTCCACACCAAGCCCAGGCCGCGCTCGTTGATGCCGGCACAGGCCCACAGGCCGGGGTAGTGGTAGGTCGCCACGCGCGGGCTGCCGTTCATGTCGAGGCGGAGCAGGCCGGCCCAGGGGTAGAGGCTGCTCAGCCAATCCCAGTTCTGGGCGAGGATGGTCTTGCCGTCGCGCGTCGCGCCCGCGCGGGCGGCGAAGGCGGTGCAATGCGTCTGCTCGTGGAAGATCTCCTCATGCAGCGACAGCAGCACCATCTGCTCGAGCGAGAGGTGGGCTCCCTCGGCAGCCCCTCGGAGGAATTGGGCCGAGGTCGGCGCGTGCCGCTCCACCGCGCCCCAGCAGCGGCGGGCGAAGGCGAGGCGCCTCTTGTCGGGCTTCACCTCCATGCGGGCAAAGCCCATGATCAAGGGCTCGAACGCCTCGCCATAGGACCGCCCACAGGCACGGGGACTGCCGCGGAGGGAGGTGATGGAGAGTTTGTCGTGGGACATGACGGTTCCTTTGACCTTGAAAGGACCTTGAAAAAACCCAGGCACGCGGTGCCTGGGTTTTGGGGTTGTCGAGGGATGCGTTTCCGCTCGGAGCGTCTCACGCGATGGTCACGCTCGGGTCGAGGTAGACGTCCTGGATCGCGTGGAGGAGGGCGATGCCTTCCTTGATCGGGCGCTGGAAGGCCTTGCGCCCGGAGATCAGGCCCATGCCGCCGGCGCGCTTGTTGATGACCGCGGTGCGCACGGCCTCCGCGAGGTCGCCTTCGCCCGAGGAGGCGCCGCCGGAGTTGATGAGCGGGCTGCGGCCCATGTAGCAGTTGGCGACTTGGTAGCGCGTGAGCTCGATGGGGTGGTCGCCGGGGGTGAGTTCGGTGTAGACCTTCTTGTGGGTCTTGCCGAACTTCACGGCGTTGTAGCCGCCGTTGTTCTCCGGCAATTTCTGCTTGATGATGTCGGCCTTGATGGTCACGCCCAGGTGGTTCGCCTGTCCGGTCAGGTCGGCGGAGACGTGGTAGTCCTTCTCGGCGGTCTTGAAGGCGGGGTTGCGCAGGTAGCACCAGAGGACGGTGACGAGGCCCAACTCATGGGCCCGCGAGAACGCGGCGGAGACTTCCTGGATCTGCCGGGTCGACTCGTCGGAGCCGAAGTAGACGGTCGCGCCGACGGCGACCGCGCCCATCTCGAAGGCCTGGTCGACCGAGGCGAACATGATCTGGTCGTACTTGTTGGGGTAGCTCAGGAATTCGTTGTGGTTCAGTTTCACCATGAAGGGGATGCGGTGGGCGTACTTGCGAGAGACCGAGGCGAGGACGCCCAGCGTGGAGGCGACGGCGTTGCAGCCGCCGTCGATGGCGAGCTTGACGATCGCTTCGGGGTCGAAGAAGGCAGGGTTGGGGGCGAAGCTGGCCCCCGCGGAGTGCTCGATGTCCTGGTCGACCGGGAGGATCGAGACGAAACCCGTGCCGGCGAGCCGGCCTGTGTTGAGGATGGTCTGGAAGTTGCGGAGGACGACTGGGGAGCGGTCGGAGGCGGAGACGACGCGCTCGATGAAGTCGGGCCCGGGGAGGTGGAGCTTGTCCTTGGGGAAACCCTTGGCGGTGTAGGAGAGGAGGGCCTTGGCGTCGGCGCCAAGGAGCTCGGCGATGTTGGTGGGCACGATGCGGGCTCCATCAAGGGTGAGAGTCGAGTGTGAGGGCCGAAGGCAAAAGTCGCGGGAATCGCACGGGAAGAGGCGCGTGGGCGCGGGTCGAGCGCCATTCTAGCGGGGGCGGGGCGGTTTGTGATAGACTCCGGGGTCTTCGACTCGAGCACGGGTGGCGTCAGTCGCCCCGGATTTTCAGCCTCGTGGCAGACGAGCCGACAGCCCATTCCATGCGAAACGCCGGGGTGAAGCCGTTGGCGTCCAATTGGGCGCTGGTGCGCTGGATGGTCAGCCTGGGGTTGAAGCACCCCCGTCAATGCCTGCTGGTCCTCGCGTTGAACCTGGCGATCCTCTCGCTCTCGCTGAGCGGGCTGACGCTCACCGGGCTGGGAGTCGACGTCCTGCGCAAGGCGGTCGATCCGGCTGCCCCGGCCCCGCGCGGCCCCTTCGGCCTCACCGCCCCCGAATCGTGGGACCCCTTCTGGGTCATGGTCGCGCTGGCGGGGATGATCGTCGCCTTCGCCACCGTGCGCACGGTCTTCCGCTACAAGACCGCGACGGCCACCAGCGGGCTGATCCAGCGGGTGCTCATCGAGCTGCGCTCGTCGGTCTACGACAAGATGCAGCGGCTGAGCTTCCATTTCTTCGACGCCAACCAGACCGGGTCGCTGATCAACCGTGCGTCGTCCGACGCCACGGGCATCGCCAACTTCGCGGAGATGGCGCTGATCCAGATCGTGGTGCTGACCATCACGCTGGGCGTCTTCCTGGTCTACATGCTGCATCTCCACGTCGGATTGACACTCGCGGGCGTGGCGACGACGCCGATCATGGCCATCGCGACGGCGCTCTACTCGCGCACCGTCCGCCCCGCGCACGAGGAGAACCGCCGGCTGTACGACGAGCTGCTGCTGAAGCTCACCGAGAACGTGCAGGGACAGCACGTCGTGAAGGGCTTCGGGCTGCAGGAGGCGGAGAACGAGAAATTCGAGAACGCCAACCTCGCGCTGCGGTTCCAGCAGCGCTGGCTCTTCATGCGCACGGCCTTCTTCAGCTCCTCGCTGGACTTCATCACCCACCTCAACCTGACGGTCGTGCTGCTCTACGGCGGGTACATCGTGATCGCCCACCGGGGCGAGCCCAACCCGCCGCTCACGCCCGGGCTGCTGCTGGTCTTCAGCTCGCTGCTGGGGCAGTTCTCCGCGCAGGTGCTGGCGGTGACGAATTTGGCGAACTCGATCCAGGCGAACCTCACCGCCGCGGGTCGTGTGAAGGAGGTGCTCGACGCGAAAGTCGACATCCAGTCGGCTCCCGACGCGGTCGCGCTGCCCAAGGCCAGGGGGGCGGTGAAGTTCGAGAACGTCACCTTCGGCTACAACGGAGGCGAGCCGGTGCTGCGCGACGTGAGCTTCGAGGTCGAGGCGGGGCAGTGCCTGGCGATCCTGGGGGCGACCGGCGCGGGCAAGAGCTCGCTGCTCTCGATGATCCCGCGGTTCTACGACCCCGTCGCGGGGCGCGTCTTCATCGACGGGCACGACGCCCGCCAGATCAAGCTCGACGATCTGAGGCGGAACATCGGGCTGGTCTTCCAGGAGAGCTTCCTCTTCAGCAACACGGTGGCGGCGAACATCGCCTTCGGGAACCCCTCGGCGACGCGGGCGATGATCGAGAGCGCCGCGAAGGTCGCCGCGGCCCACGACTTCATCATGGACTTGCCCCAGGGCTACGACACGGTGGTGGGGGAGTACGGCTCGTCGCTCTCGGGCGGGCAGAGGCAGCGGCTGGCGATCGCGCGGGCGGTGCTGCTCGAGCCGGCGATCCTGATCCTCGACGACGCCACCGCCGCGATCGACCCCGAGACCGAGCATGAGATTTTGCAGGCGATGGACAACGCAATGAAGGGGCGGACGACCTTCGTGGTCGCGCACCGGCTGAGCACGCTCCGCCGGGCCGACAAGGTGATCGTGCTCGAGGGCGGGCGGATCATCGAGACCGGGACGCACGAAGAGCTGATCCGCTACGACGGGCTCTACCGCCGGGTGGCGAAACTGCAGGTGGTCGACCAGGAGAGCCTGGAGATCATGCGGGCCCGGGCGTGGTACGAGGGGCAGAGCGACACGCCGCTGCTGCACAAGGACGACCTGACGTGAGCACCATGTGAACACCAAGTACGAGGACATCCCCACGCTCACGCGGGTCCGCCGGATCAGCGAGGACGAGGTGCGCCAGAAGCCGCTGGAGCTGAGGCTCTACAAGCGGATGTTCGGCTACACGGGCAACAACCGCCAGGAGGTGCGCTGGCTGGTGCTCTGCGTGCTGCTCCGGGGCGTGCAGGGGCCGGCGATGGCGTGGTGCCTCTCGTGGATCCTCAACGGCCCGGTGGCGAAGGGCGGGCACGCGTGGCTCTGGGGCGCCTGCGGGCTCTACATCCTCCTCGCCTTCTTCACCGACTTCGTGCTCTATTACCGCCTCTGGCTGGCGCTGCTGGTGGGCGAGGGCGTCGTGCACGACCTGCGCAACGACATGTTCGACCACCTGCAGAAGATGAGCATGTCCTTCTTCGGGCGAAACCGTTTGGGCAGGCTGATCAGCCGGTTCACCTCCGACGTCGAGAGCGTCCGCGCTGGCGTGCAGGACGCGGTCTTCATGGGGCTGGTCAACCTCGCGATGATGCTCTTCTCGGCGGTGCTGATGCTCTGCTTCAACTGGCGGCTGTCGCTGATGATGCTGGTCGTCGCGCCGATCTACTACGCGGTCTACCACATCTTCCGCCGGCGGCTCTCCGAGGCCACGCGGGCGGTGCAGGAGAGCTTCAGCCGATTGACCGCGACGCTGGCGGAGTCGGTCAACGGGATGCGGGTCACGCAGGGGTTCGCGAGGCAGGACGTCAACGCCCAGGCGTGGAACGCGCTGATCGTCGACCACTCGCACTACAACATGGCCGTCGCCCGCGCGACCGGGCAGTTCCAGCCCGTCGTCGAGCTGCTCAACCAGCTCGCCATCGGCGTGGTCTTCGTCGCCAGCGCCTGGCTGGTCCTGCGCTCCAGCCATCCCTCGCCGGTGGAGGACCTGGTGCTCTTCTACTTCCTGGCCAACAACCTGCTCGCGCCGCTCGCGGTGCTGGGCAACCAGTACAACACGGCCATGTCGTCGATGGCCGGCGCGGAGCGGGCTTTCCTCCTGCTCGACGAGAAGCCGGAGCTGGTCGACGAGGACGACGCGGCCGAACTGCCCCCGATCCAGGGGCGCGTCGAGTTCAAGGACCTGAGCTTCGGCTACAACCCGCAGAAGCTGGTGCTGCGCGACGTGAACTTCGTCGCCGAGCCCGGGCAGACCATCGCCCTGGTGGGGCACACCGGCAGCGGCAAGAGCACGATCATCAACCTGATCTCGAAGTTCTACCTGCCCACCGCGGGGAGCCTGACGATCGATGGGCACGAGATCCGCAAGATCAAGGCGTCGTCCCTGCACCGGCAGATGGGGATCGTGCTGCAGGCGAACTTCCTCTTCACCGGCACGGTGATGGACAACATCCGCGTGGGGAGGAGGTCGGCGGCCGACGCGGAGGTGCAGAAGGCGGCCGACGCGCTGGGCTGCCTCGACATCTTCGAGGCCCTGCCTCAGGGGCTGATGACGCGTGTGGGCGAGCGCGGCGCGGGGCTCTCACTCGGCCAGCGGCAACTCGTCTGTTTCGCCCGGGCGATGCTGGCCGACCCGCGGATCATGATCCTCGACGAGGCGACCAGCGCGGTCGACACCGTCACCGAGGCCCGCATCCAGCAGGCCCTTTCGGTGCTCTTGAAGGGCAGGACCAGTTTTGTGGTCGCCCACCGGTTGAGTACCATCCGCCACGCCGACGTGGTGCTGGTGCTGGACCGCGGGCGGATCGTGGAGCGCGGGACGCACAACGATCTCCTGGCGACCGGCGGCGTGTACGCGAATCTGTACCAACAGTTCATCCAAGCGAGCAAGTCATGAGCGACGAAAAGACGGAGAAGGCGGCGGAGTGGACCGACCTGTGCGCCCTGGGCGACGTGCCCGCCAACGGAGGCGGGAAGTTCGTGGGCCTCAAGACCGCGGCCCTGGCGGTCTTCCGCCTCGACGCGGAGAAACTCCAGGTCCTCGACGACACCTGCCCGCACGCGGGCGGCAGCCTGGCCTCGGGCTACGTCTCGCAGGGCGTGGTCTACTGCCCCTGGCACGCCTGGCCCTTCAAGATCTGCAGCGGCGAATGCCCGGACAACCCGAGCATCAAGGTCAAGGTCTACCCCGTGCGCGTGGTCGACGGCCGGGTGCAGGCGCAGGTCTGACATCGAAATCAAAGCCGTCGCGCGGGAACCGCGCGCACCACCCACCCAAAGCCCCGGCACCGCTGTGCCTGGGTTTTCCTGCGCGCCTCACGCCCCCGGCTTTCGTCGCGGCCCGACATCCGACATGTCCCAAGGCTCGAACCCCAGCTTCACCGCGGGCGAGCCCGGGCGCAGTCGGAAGTCTCCCTTGTCGGGATTGACGAACAGGGGGTCCGCCACGACCGAGCTCTTGTCGAGCCCGCGCTTCCGCCACGCCTTGAAGTCGGCGCCGGCGAAGTCGAGCGGCTTGCCCCCGCGGTGGAAGTAGACGTTGCCGTCCATCGTCGCGCCCAGGCCGGGGCTCCACGCGGGGCCTTGGCTCCAGTTCCCCGCGAGCACCTTCCCGTCGTTGTCGCAGTAGACGATGTTGTTGGAGAAGTCGAAGGAGCTGTGCCCCTCCAGGCGGGAGCGGGCGATCTGGGCCTCGCGTCCGAAGGCGAAGATGTTGTTGCGGACGATGTTGTCGCGCCCGTAGTGCTGGTGGAAGCCCTGGCTCTTGGTGCGGTAGGCCAGGTTCTTCTCGATGAGGATGTCGGTCGAGCCCTCGTCGGTGTAGATCGCCCATCCGCCGTAGCCGCGGGACTCCACGTCGTGGAAGACGTTGAAGCGGATGCGCGTCCCGGGCGAGACGCCCAGGGTGTAGATGCCGCCCATGTCGCTGAGCATCCCGCGACCGATGTCGTGGACGTGGTTGTGCTCGATGATGTTGCCGTAGGCGGAGCTCTCGGCGTAGCCCCAGGTCCACCCCACGCTGATGCCGGTGTAGTCGAAGTTGTGGATGTGGTTGTGGAGGATCTTGTTGCCCGGGCAGCGGCCGATGAGCACGCCCACCGCCTGATGGTGCCGGTGCCCGCCGTCGGAGATGAGGCAGTCCTCGACGGTGACGCGCCTGCACGTGGCGGCGCAGGACATGTCGGCCCCGCCCCCGGGAGAGCTTTTGGCCTTGGCGTCGGGCTCGTGCCAGATCTTCACGCCCCCGCCGCCCAAGTCGGTGATGGCGCAGGCGGAGAGCGTGACGTCGGTGCTGCCCTTGTCGATCTCCACGCCGTAGGTGCTGACGTGCGAGACGGTGCAGCGCTCGAAGCGCACGAGCTTGCCGTGGTGGACGCGCACCGCGCCGGGCACGTGGCAGGCCGCCTGGGGCGTGGCCTGGCGCGAGGCCTCGTCGGGCGTCCACTCGCTGTGGCTGAAGGCCAGCCCCTCGAAGGCGACGTTGGCGACGGGTTTGTCGTTGGCCAGGTCGCCGTTCAGCTCAATGATGTGCGTGAGCTTGGGGGCGATCACCTGGACTTGCTCGATCGTCTCCCCGGCCCGCGGGAGGTAGTAGACCTTCCCCGCGCCGCTGTCGAGGTACCACTGCCCGGGCGCGTCGAGCGCCTCCATGACGTTCTCGACGTAGTACTGGGCGCCATTCTTGCTGAAGTCGTCGGTGAGGCGCATGCGCGACTTCCACTGCAGGTGGGCGGCGCAGCCGACGTGGTCGATGGTGTCGAAGCGGATTCGGCTGTCGATCCAGAAGTGCAGCGCGACGAACTCGACGTCGCGCAGGTTCCGCCAGGCCTGCAGGTCGCCCCGTCGGAAGCGGAACTGGTCCTGCCCGGTGAAGAGGACCTTGTGGACGTCGCCCTGCCAGACGACCTCGCCCAGCGGCTCGACGAGGCGGAAGAGGCCTTGGCGCGGGAGGCGAGTCCGCCGGGCCCGCCGGCCGTTGACCCAGAGCTGGGTGAAGAACCACTTGCCGGCCCGGACGTCGGGCACGTCGGCGACCCAGGCCTCGACGCTCTGCCCCGGGGTCTTGATGACGCAGGGCTTGAAGCCAGTGATCGCGCGCCCGCCGCTGAGGACGGGCTTCTCACCCTTGTAGGCGGCGTAGGTGACGCTGTGTTCGGGCCCCTCGACGTTGCCCCAACTGCCCATCGGCGCGGGGCTGCCGGAGTCGTCGGGCGTGAGGGTGAGCGGGCGCGGGAGAAAGTGGGTCCCGCCGCGGAGGAGGATGCGCATCGGCATCGGAAGTTCGCCGTCGACCTTCATCGCCCGCACGGCCTTCTGCGCGGCGGACACCGTTGCGAACGGGCCGTCGGTCTTGCCCGCGTTCGGCGACGCCAGCCGTCCGGACCAAGCGTCGTTCCCGTCGAGGGCGACGAAGAACTCGGCGACCTCGGGCTTTGGGGCCGCGGGTGAAACCGGCTTCGTCGCAGGCTTCGCGGAGGGGGAGGCAGCGGAACGACGTGGCTTGCGGACGGGTCGGGCCATGGCGTGGGGTTCCGATGGAGCTTTTTTTAAATGGCTATCGCGAAGGGATTTGGTAGACCTCCGTCCGCGGCGGGGCGACGGGCGGGGGGATCTGCCGGACCGATTTCGTGCGGAGATAGCCGCCGTCGAACTCGAGCGTGTAGATGTAGATCACGTCGGCGTCGCCGTGGAGATAGGCGGTGTACTCCAGCGTGTTGGGCGCGGGCGAGACGGGGCGGTCGCCCATCAGCCGGCGGACGTCGATCTCCGACGCGCCCGGCCCGATCGAGGCGTAGCCCTGCACCTTGCGCTGGTTCTCGATGCGCAGCCGGGCGATCATGTCGTTGCCGGGGCGCTGGAAGGTCGATGTCATGGACGAGCCCGCGCCGCCGGCCTGGCACGCGCCAAGCGCGAGGGCAAGAGCGACCACCCCCGCGCGTTTCGCGGCCCGCGCGGCCCTGTGCATTCGCCTGTCGATCGGTCGCGTCATCGCCGGCGCCTTCCGAGGCCCACCCCTCAAGGCGTAGCACAACACGCCGGGCGGGCTACGTCAACCCGATGCCGCGCTGTGGCGATGCGTGTGTCTCTGCGCATGCGGCACTTCGTGCGCGGCGGAGTACCGCCTAGCGCCCGAACTCCGGACACACAGTGTCCGGCTCTGATCTGATCGGATCAGACAAGGATCCATCGCGCAGACGCGCGGAACTCCGCCCTCACTCAAACACCGGCGCGGGGCGCTCCCACACGTGCGCGATTTGCAGGAGAAGCTTTTGCCGCTCGGTCAGCTCCGGGTCGTCGGCCGCGACGCCGCCCCTGCCCCATTGCATGTAGTGCGGGCAGTACTTCAGCAGGACCGACCGGCGCTCCCAGGCCTCGAGGGTCCAGGGCATCGTGCCGTGGGTCAGGGCCTCGGTGAAGATCAGCACGTCGCCCGCCTTCATCGGTACGTGCTTCACCAGCGGGTGGTCGACCTGGTAGGCCCCCTTGGGGAGCGGGAAGAGCGACTTGTGCGTGCCGGGGATGCAGCAGAAGCCGCCCGCGCCGGGGGGCACGTCGGAGAGCGCGTAGCTCACGACGATCAGCCCGTTGTGGATGCGCTGCCCGTGGGTGACGTAGAAGCAGCCGTGGTTGAACATGCCGCCTTCGTGGTGGAGCCCCTCGCCGCCGCGGGCGCCTTTGGCGCTCATCGCCATGCCGTAGATGTGGTCGAGCCGGAACTTGGGCCCGATGAACTCGGTCAGGAAGGGCATGACCGCGGGTTGGTCGATCAGGTTGCGCCAAATCGGGCCCCACTTGAGGAAGTTGCCGAAGCGCGAGGCGTTGGGGTCGTTCTGCGGATCGACGATGCCGTGCGAGGCCATGTCGGCCTGCATCTGCTTGATGTGCTCGGGCGGGATCACGCCCGGGATGGTGATGTAGCCCTGCAGGTCGAAGAGGAACTTCTGCTCGTCGGTGATCATGGAGAGGCTCACTGATGGGGGGAAATCGTATGGAGGGAACTGGTGTGGAGGGAACTCGCGCCGATCATTGCGGCGTCGGAGCGGTGGGGTCGGAGAGATATCGCGGGCTGAGGATCGCGGGGAAGGCGATGTGGTCGAAGAGGACCTGCCTGCCGTCGTCGAGGGCGCGCTCGGGGCAGAGCGAGATCCCGTCCACGACCACCTGCCCGCGCCACTCGGCTCCGAGCACGCGCCCGGCCTGGGGCGAGCCGGGGGTGACGATCTGCGTCCGCAAAATGCGTCCGGCGTCCGGGGCTAGCATCAGCCGCCAGTCGCTTCCGGGCCCGGGGTAGGCGGGGGGCGACGTCGGCTCGCCCAGGCGGAGGCGCACCTCGTTCGCGGGGGAGCCGTCCATCAGCTTCACCGCGCCGAGGGGCTCGGCCCGCGCGCCCGGCGCGTCGGCGAGCAGGGGCAGCAGCAGCCAGAGCGACGTCTGGTCGATGCGCTGCAGCACGCGCCCCACCGGCGGCATGGGGAGCGCCCTGCGGTCGAGGTAGACCTCGCCCCGCTTGGTGCGCACGTTGACCAGCGCGACGAGCCGACCGCCGCTGGAATTCACGGCAGCGCCGGTCCCCGCCCCCGGTGCGGGGGGGGCCGAGTCGGGGACGGGGATCGCCGCCTCGGCCTGCCAACTGCCCGAAGTCGGCTCCGCGAAAGGCAGGCGCGAGAAGTCGGCCATATCGACCTCGTAACGCGCGTACCCCTCCCGGCGGTCGAGCAGGATGGTCTCCCGCGAATACTGCTTGCCCCGGCCGTCGCGCACGACCATGTCGAAGCGCACGTACCGCTTCGTGGGCCAGAGCCCGCGCGGGTCGGCGGCGGCGGCGATGGCGCCGTTGAGCGTCGCGGGCCGGGCTGCGGCCGGCATCGCGGGCGGGGACTTGGCGCAGCCCGACGGGGCCACGCCGCCCAGCAGCGCGACGGAGAGGGCGGCTCGGACTGCAGCGCGGGAAATCAAGCGTTGTGGCGTGGCCATGGGTGTGTGTCGTGGGGGCGGGCGGTCAATGTCCGAACAAGCTGACTTGGTGGAACATCCCGCGTTCCTCGAAGTAGGCCAGCGCCTCGTCGACGGAACGGAAGACGCGCGTCGCGGTCTCGGTGATGAACGGGCTGGGGGTCTTGCGCGGCTTCCAGACCACGTAGACCTCCTTCGCGTGCTCGTGGGCGTGCTGCAGCTCGCGCTCGACGCCGCTGGAAAGCCCGGGCACGCCCCCTGCCAATTCCGGCACGAGCGAGACGATCATGTCGGCCTGGTCGATGAGCTTGAAGTCGCGGGCGTAGATCTGCCCGTCGATGTCGCCGGCGATGTCGAGCACCTGCTTGACCGAGACGTTGATCACCTCGCGCCCGCCCCCCCCGGAACCCGAGAACGAGCCGGCCTTGATCTGCACGAAGTCGACGCCCTCGTGGGCCGCCGCGAGCGCGGATTCGAGCAGCAGCTTCTCGTCGACGTCGCCGGGGTCGAAGGTGATGAAGTGCTTGGAGAGCGCCTCGCGGAAGCGGTCGATCTCCGCGAGCACGTCGGGCATGTCGACCACGTGGCTCATCGGGAACGAGGGGTAGACCTTGCGCATCTCGGGTCGGCAGATCAGGCGGAAAACCGTCTCGGCGGTGTCGGCGTGCCGCCCGCGGGAGACGATGAAGAGGTTCCCGGGGCGGTCGAGCCCCTTGGCCATCAGCTCGGTGGCCATGATCTCCTCCTCGCGCCAGACCATCAGGTCCTTGAGCGTGGCGTCGGTCGTGTGCTCCTTGTGGAGGCGGTGGTGGACGACCTCGATGTTGTCGACCAGGCAGATCGCCATGTCGGGCTCGAGCTTGCGCACCTGGTCGAAGTCGAAGGCGCTGAAGAGCCCGTGCCGCCAGCGGAAGGTGGCATGGGTGTTGACCAGCACGTTGGGCTTGCCCGCGGCGTGGGCGATGACGTCCTTGAAGGCTGCCCGGCGGAGGGAGTTGAGGCGGGAGAGGGGCAGGTCGAGGATGCGCCCGGGGGTGACCTCGGGGGCCTCGGAGTACATGAGGTCGCCGACGTTGAAGAGGTCGATGTTCTCGCCGCGCTCGCCCGCGACGCGCACGACCTTCTGCAGGTAGCTCTTCTTCTCCACGCCGACCTGGCCGGTGACGATCGCTCGCATGCGGGGATGGCTCCAAGGCCGGGCAGGCCGGTGGCAAAACGGGATTATAGCCCCAGCGTGGGTCGCCCGACGCGGATATGATGCTGATGCACCGGACGGCCGGGGTCCATGGGCCGCTTTCTAGGGAGTCAGACATGCACGCGCTCACGTTGATGCAGAACCAGCCGGGCTTGGGCGAGGCGGGGATGGTGATCCTCATCGTCGTGCTGGTGATCGTCGCGATCATCTCGATGATTTTCCTCGCGCTGGTGTGGAACTTCATCGCCCTGTGGTTCCAGGCCTGGCTGAGTAACGCCCCGGTGACGATGGCGGAGCTGATCGGGATGCGCTTCCGCAAGGTCGATCCGCGGGTGATCGTGCTCTCGCGCATCCGGGCGGTGAAGGCTGGGCTGAGCATCACCACCGCGCAGCTCGAGACGCACTACCTCTCGGGCGGGCGCGTGCCGACGGTGATCAGCGCGCTGATCGCCGCCGCCCGCGCGAAGATCAACCTGCCCTACGACGCCGCCGCGGCGATCGACCTCGCCTGGCGCGACATCCTCGAGGCCGTGCACACCAGCGTGAACCCCAAGGTGATCGACTGCCCCGACCCCAACCGCGGGCGCGACACCATCGACGCCGTCGCCCAGGACGGCATCCAGCTCAAGGTCAAGGCCCGCATCACCGTGCGGACCAACATCGCCCGGCTGGTGGGCGGGGCGACCGAGGAGACGATCATCGCCCGCGTGGGCGAGGGCATCGTGACGACCATCGGCTCGGCGACCAGCCACAAGGCGGTGCTCGAGAACCCCGACCTGATCTCCAAAACGGTGCTGAGCAAGGCCCTCGACGCGGGCACGGCCTTCGAGATCCTCTCGGTGGACATCGCCGACATCGACGTGGGGGACAACATCGGCGCCAAGCTGCAGGCCGACCAGGCCGGCGCCGACGCCAAGCGCTTCCAGGCCGAGGCCGAGAAGCGCCGCGCCGCCGCGGTGGCCCAGGAGCAGGAACACAAGGCCGACATCCAGAAGAGCCGGGCCCTGGTCGTGCTCGCCGAGGCGGAGATCCCCAAGGCCATCGCCGAGGCGTTCCGCACCGGGAACTTGGGCGTGATGGACTTCTACCGGCTCAAGAACATCCAGTCCGACACCGCGATGCGTTCCAGCATCGCCGGCGGCGAGGGCGCGACGCAGACGGCCAACCCGTGAGGCGTGATTGACCCTCGCAATTCGGCCGATATATTGAACGAACCATGACGACCTCGCCGTCCACCTTCGCCGCAGGCCTGAAGCTCCCGGAGCTTCTTGGGCTTCTTGCGCGCGTCGGATAGGGACGGGATCGCCAAGCGATTTTGATTTTGACCCTGTCCGACGCCATCGGACAGGGTTTTTTTGTCGACGCATTTTCGGAAAAACGGATCGAATCATCGAATCCACGACGCTTTTTGGGCCTGCCCCTCCTAATGAATGAACAGTGCCGCCCACGCAGCGGCCGTCCCGCAAGGAGCATTCCGATGTCCACTCAACCCACGAGCCCCGGTTCCCCGCCCCCCGCATCCACCCGCGCTTCTGGTGACGGACTTTTGTCCGCCGCGGCGAGGCCTTATCCTTCCGCCATGCAATACGATTTCCGATCCATCGAGCAGCGTTGGCAGAACGTTTGGACCGAGCGCGGGACCTTCCGCACCCCCAACCCCGGCGACGAGGGCTTCGACCCGAACCGCCCGCGCTACTACGTCCTCGACATGTTCCCCTACCCCAGCGGCGTGGGCCTGCACGTCGGGCACCCGCTGGGCTACATCGCCACCGACATCGTCGCCCGCTTCAAGCGGATGAAGGGTTTCAATGTCCTTCATCCGATGGGCTACGACGCCTTCGGCCTGCCCGCGGAGCAGTTCGCCGTCGAGCACGGCGTCCACCCGCGCATCACCACCGAGAACAACATCGCCAACATGACCCGGCAGTTGAAGCTGCTCGGGCTCTCCTATGACTGGGACCGCTGCTTCGCCACCACCGACCCGGGCTACTACCGCTGGACGCAGTGGATCTTCCTGCAGCTCTTCCACAGCTATTTCGACCCTGTCTCGAAGTCGGCCAAGCCCATCTCGGGGCTGGTGCGCATGCTGCAGAACGAGGAGGTCTACGTCGACGTCGACAACCAGCCGGTGCTGGCCTCGGCCTCGGGCGGGCTCGAGGCGGTCACCGGCGCGCCTGTGGGCGTGCGCAAGTGGCACGAGCTGGACGAGAACGAGCAGCGCGAGTTCATCGACGGGATGCGGCTGACGTATCTGGCCGAAGTGCCGGTCAACTGGTGCCCGGGCCTCGGCACGGTGCTGGCCAACGAGGAGGTGACCAAGGACAACCGCAGCGAGCGCGGGAACTACCCCGTCTTCAAGCGGCCGCTGAAGCAATGGCTGCTGCGCATCACCGCCTACGCCGAGCGCTTGATCGACGAGCTCGACCTGGTCGACTGGCCCGAGGCGATCAAGATCATGCAGCGCGACTGGATCGGGCGCAGCGAGGGGGCGGAGGTCGACTTCGCGCTGGCGCCCGGCACCGCGGTGGCGGAGCATGAGGTCGTCACCGTCTTCACCACCCGCCCCGACACGCTCTTCGGCGCGACCTACATGGTGCTCGCCCCCGAGCACCCGATGGTCGAGGCCATCACCACGCCCGCGCGTTACCACGAGGTGAGCGCCTACGTGAAGCTGGCCGGCGCGAAGAGCGAGGCCGACCGCCAGGCGGAGGCGGCGACGGGGACTAAGACAGGCGTCTTCACCGGCGCGTACGCCCTCAACCCGGTCAACGGCGACCAGATCCCGATCTGGATCGCCGACTACGTGATGATGGGCTACGGCACCGGCGCGATCATGGCCGTGCCCGCCCACGACGAGCGCGACTTCGCCTTCGCCAAGCAGTTCGGGCTGCCGATCAAGGCGGTCGTCACGCCCAGCGACGCCTACTTCCGCAAGGTCGAGGCCAAGGCCGCGGGGACGGCCGTGCCCGGGGGCAAGCAGGCGACGGCGCAGGAGCTCAAGGCCGCGTACCTGCGCGATCCCGCATCATTCGACGAGGTCTTCAGCGGCGAGGGCGCCGCGGTGAACTCGCGCAACGACACGATCACGCTCGACGGCCAGCCCACCGTGGTGGCGAAGGCGGCGATCACCAAGTGGCTGCACGACCAGGGCCTCGGCCGCAAGCAGGTGCGCTACAAGCTGCGCGACTGGCTTTTCAGCCGGCAGCGCTACTGGGGCGAGCCCTTCCCGATCCTGCACGGGCCCGACGGCGAGGTCGTCGCGGTCGAGGAGTCGGAGCTGCCGGTGGCGCTCCCCGAGATGGAGAACTTCAGGCCTTCCGCCAGCGATGATCCCGACGCCCCGCCCCGTCCCCCGCTGGCCCGTGCGCCCGATTCCTGGAAATACGTCGTCCGCGACGGCGTGCGCTACACACGTGAGTTCAACACGATGCCCCAATGGGCGGGCTCGTGCTGGTACTACCTGCGCTTCGCCGATCCGCACAATGCCGAGCGCTTCGTCGGCAAGGCGGCCGAGAACTTCTGGATGGGTCCCGCGAAGGTCGGCGGGTCGGGCGGCGTCGACCTCTACGTCGGCGGGGCGGAGCACGCCGTGCTCCACCTGCTCTACTCTCGCTTCTGGCACAAGGTGCTCTTCGACCTGAAGGTCGTCTCCACCCCCGAGCCCTTCGGCAAGCTCTTCAACCAAGGCTACATCCAGGCCTTCGCCTACACCGACGAGCGCGGCATGTATGTGGCCGCCGATGGGGTCGAGGAGCGCGACGGGAAGCACTATTACAACGGCAAGGAGGTCAAGCAGGAGTTCGGGAAGATGGGCAAGGGCCTCAAGAACGCCATCGCCCCCGACCAGGTCTGCGAGGAGTACGGCTGCGACACGCTGCGCCTCTACGAGATGTACTTGGGCCCGCTCGACCAGTCGAAGGTCTGGCGCACGCGCGACATCGTGGGCGTCCACCGCTTCCTGCAGCGCGTCTGGCGCAACTTCGTCGACGAGGCCACGGGCGACCTGCGCGTCGTCGACGGCCTGGTCCCGCCCGAGCTGCGCAAGCTGCACCACAAGACCATCAAGCGCGTGACCGACGCGATGGACTCGATGTCGTTCAACGTCGCCATCGCCGCGTTGATCGAGTTCAACAACGAGCTGGTCGGCCGGCCGAGCCTGGCGCGAGAGCTGGCCGAGGCATTCGTGCTGCTGCTCGCGCCGCTGGCGCCGCACATCTCCGAGGAGCTGTGGGCGAAGCTGGGGCACAAGGCGTCGCTCGCGCGGCACGCCTGGCCGAGCTACGACCCGGCCGAGCTGGTCGAGGACCAGATCGAGTACCCGGTCCAGATCAACGGCAAGGTGCGCGGGCACGTCACGCTCTCCGCGACGCTCGACCCCAAGGCCGTCGAGGCCGCGGCGCTGGCCGACGCGAAGGTGCAGGCATTGGTCGCGGGCAAGGCCGTGAAGAAGGTGATCGTGGTGAAGGGCAAGTTGCTCAACATCGTGGTCGCGTGAGGATGGGCGCGGTCTTGTTGGCCGGACGTGTTGGCGACGGGACGGGGTCGCACCGTCCTCCGCGCGGCAAGATGTATTCGGTGAGTCTGCGGCATACATCTGGCTGTGCCGTATTGTGCGGCACTCCCGTCCCGTCGCTTGCGCGTCCGGCTAACCGATGGCCTGTGTGCTTCGCCGCCCGGTTCGTGTCCCGTGGACTTTCGCCATGACCATCCGCGTCCTTCTCTTCGCCGTGCTCGCCCAAAAAATCGGCGCAGCCGAGTTATCGCTCCCGCTCCCCGCGGGGGCGACCGTCGGCGACGCCTTGGCGGAGCTTGCCCGGCTTCACCCGGCGATCGCCGAGATGCGGGGCCGGGTCGCCACGGCAGTGGGGCTGGAGTACGTCCGTGCCGGCCATCCCCTGGCCGACGGCGACGAGCTGGCGCTGATCCCGCCCGTCAGCGGGGGGTGATATTTTCCGCGACGCCCGCACATCCGTCACAACCCCTACAGACATCACAACCGGCCTTTTCGACGGCAGGTTTCCCCCAGCCGGTTCCGGGGGATTTCCTGTGATTCTTTCGGGAATCCCCGTGTTTCCGGGGCCCGGCGGCCGTGCTTTCCACCGGCCCGCCCCTCCGCCGCCTGCCCGTTTTTCCCGCCTGCGCAGGCACTTGGCGAAGGTCCGTCCAGGCCGGGTTTGCCTCTATTTCGTTTCGTATCAGTTAACCCGCTTGCGCCGCTGGCCGATTCAATGGTGTGGTCGGGCACACGGGCCCGAGCCAGGAGGAGTCTCTAGGAGAAAGGTTCGTCTAATGCCGCGCCAGAAAGACATTCTGACCACGGGTGAGGTCGCGAAGATTTGCAACGTCGCGCCCCGCACCGTCAGCAAGTGGTTCGACTCCGGCCAGCTCCGCGGATACCGGATCCCCGGTTCCAAGGACCGCCGGATCCCGCTCAACTCGCTGATCCGATTCATGAAGGCCCACAGCATCCCGCTCGACGGCCTGCAGAGCGGCAAGACACGCGTTCTGATCGTCGACGAGGAGTCGGAGATCATCAACGTCCTCCACAAGGTCCTCACCGAGCAGGCCAACTACGAGGTCAAGACGACCCACAGTGGCTTCTCCGCGGGCATCGAGTGCGAGAAGTTCCGCCCGCACGTCATCCTCCTCGACATGCACCTGACCGACATCAACGCCACCGAGCTGCTCAAGCAGGTCCGCGACAACGCCGACCTCCAGCTCACCAAGGTCATCGCGATGAGCGGCAAGCTCACCGACGGCCAGGCCAACCAGCTCACCCAGACCGGCTTCGACGGTTACCTCAAGAAGCCGTTCCACGTCCGTCAGGTGATCGAGTCGATCGAGGACTCCACCGCGCTGGTCTACTGAAGACCCAGTCCGGCACGGCAAATCGAAATGGAAACTCACCGACCCGGCCTCGCGCCGGGTCGGTTTTTTCGTGGAGTGCGTAGGGCGGGTAGAGCCGTACCCGGCGAAACCCGCCGAGGGTCTCGCGGGCGGGACCGGTTCACAGGCATTCGCGTGGTCGTTGCGCTTCCGTGAACCGTGGCGGGTTTCGCGATTACGCTCTACCCGCCCTACGTCGCCACGTGTGCCGCGTCATCAAAGATCGTGATGCGTGCGGTGCGCCGCCGGGCCGGTCGCCTCGCCCTGGCGCTGGTAGCGGTTGTCCATCGACAGGCGCAGGTGCGTGCCGGTGACGTTGGGCATCGCCTTGTGGACGGTGTGGGAGTGGAACACGATGCAGTCGCCGGGGTGGTAGGCCGAGGCTCGCCATTCGACGTCGTCGTGAGGCAGGCGGTCGTCGCCCAAGCCGAAGGCGGCGTACTTTTGGCCGGGGAACTCCACATGCTCGAGGTAGCCGCCGCGGTGCGAGCCGCGGAGGACGGCCAGCCCGCCCAGGTCGAGCGGCGTCTCGCCCAGGGGCGTCCAGATGGTATAGGTCTCGGGCGTGCCGGCGATGTAGTGGAAGTCCTGGTGGGGCGGCGTGGTCTGAAGCGGGTTGTTGGGGAAGCTGACGCGCCCGATGTGCATCCGGTGGTTGAGGACCGTTCCGCCGAGGATGCGCTCCATGAGTCCCATGTAGGCGGGGTCGCGCGGCAAATCGTTGAAGAGCGGGAGATGCACGATCCGACGATAAACCTGCATGTAGGGCGCTTCGTTCTCGGCGTATGGCCCCACGCCGCTCCAGCGCGCGTCCATCAGGTCGGCCTTCGCGTCGAGCCAGCCCGCCTCCTTGCAGAACTCGAGGATCTGACGGCGGAGATCGAGCACGCGGGCCCGCGGCGCCAGGCCGCGGAAGAAGAGGTAGCCGTCGCGCGAGAGGCGCGTCCGCAGCGTGGCCGGGTCGGCCAGCGCGTCGTTCGATTCGGCCAGCGGCGTGACGGACGAGGTGGTGGTCATGGCAGGTTCTTCGCGGCGGTTGTGGGATGGTGAGACGGATTCGCGCGGTCGGTGCTGGAAGATGATACCGCGGCGGTTCTTATGCGAGGAATCGATATGAGCGCTGTTCGCCTGAATGATCGGTCAAATTAGTATTTTTATCCACAAAGGGTTGGCCTCAAAGCCCGGATCAGCTACAATTGTTCACCTTCGTTGAGCCTCGCCCAACCCGCGGGGCGTGCCACCCAAGGGCCATCAAACGGCCGACGTCACACTCGGCCCTTCCCGGCCCCGCCCAAGGATACTCCCTTTGTCACAAACCACGACAGTCGCTGTGGAGCGGTCGGCCCAGCCCTCAACGCCTAGGGCGATCGACTGGAGCCGCGTGATCGCCATCGGCCTGCTCCACGCGGGCTGCCTCCTCGCCCCGTTCTTCTTCTCCTGGACCGCCGTGATCGCCGCCGCGGTCCTCTGGTTCGTCGGCGGCTGCCTGGGGATCACCCTGGGCTACCACCGCTTCCTCACCCACCGCAGCTTCCAGACCTACAAGCCCGTCGAATACTTCCTCGCCATCTGCGGCACCCTCAATTGGCAGGGCGGCCCGATCCACTGGGTCGGTACCCACCGCATCCATCACCACCTGTCCGACGAGCCGGGCGACCCGCACTCCCCCGTCGTCGACGGCTTCACCTGGGCCCACATGTTCTGGTGCATGACCAAGGACGACCCGAGCAACGACCCGCGCGACGCCGCCAAAGACCTCCAGCGCGACCCGATCATGGTCGCCATCGACAAGTATTTCTATGTCTTCATGGTCCCCCTCGCGGTGGGGCTCTATTTCCTGGGCGGCTGGGCCTGCGTGATTTGGGGCGTCTGCGTCCGCACGACCCTCATGTACCACTGCACCTGGCTGGTCAACTCGGCCTCGCACGTCTGGGGCTACCGCAACTTCACCACCAGCGACGCCTCGCGGAACAACTGGTGGGTGGCGCTCCTCTCCTGGGGCGAGGGCTGGCACAACAACCACCACGCCCAGCAGCGCTCGGCCGCGCATGGGATGCGTTGGTGGGAGGTCGACATCACCTTCGCCGTGATCCGCACGATGGAGATCCTCCACCTGTGCAAGCGTGTCGTCCGCCCGGACGTCTCGCAGATGACGCACCGCCAGCGGGCCGCCGCGGCCGTCGCAGCGGTGGCCTCCGTCGCCAACGCGAACGCCTCGTCGGTGACCCGGGCGATCATCGACCCTGCCGCCCGGCCGACGGCCTGAGGCCGTCTTCGCCCACGCACCAACTCGCCATGCAAATGAAAACGCCCGCGACATCCCGTCGCGGGCGTTTTCATTTCGTGTCATGTCGGGGCCGGCTTGCCAACACCACAATGGCGGTGGCGAACATTCAGCGGCGCGAAGCGGGCGCCGCCGCAGCCGCTGGCTGGGCCTGGGCGGCCATCGCCAGCTTGTGCCGGCGCTTGAGCAGGTCGATGATCTGAAGCGCCTCGGCCTGGGTCGCGGGGGTCCAGGTCGCCCAGTGGATGGCGACCGCCCATTTGGCGAGCTTGATGCCGTCACGGACGAACTTGTTCAGGCGGGCGACGGGGATCTGCCCCAGCACGGCGTCGCTCAGGGGCACGCAGACCATCGGGCCCTCGACGCGGGGGACGAGGTAGCAAAGGCTCGATTCTTCAGCCACGACCTTGCTGCCCTTGGGGACGGGGTGGGCGGGCAGGGGATAGTGGATGGTCCACTTCCAGGCTTCGCCGTACCAGAGGATGGATTGGTTGACGCCCTCGAGCTCCGCCAAGCCGTCCATGACGTATTGCAACGTCCGGCGGTGGTGCATCTTCAGGGGGCTGAGCAACTGCTCAAGGGTCGGCTGGGTCCAGCGGTCGTTCCACGCCAGACGTTGGGCTGCTTGGTTGACCATAAAGCCTCGGGCCGGGAAAAAAGGGACCCTTCCACAACTCTTCCACTACTTATTACGAAGCGTCGAACCCGGAAGTTTGCCGGGGAGGGGGGAGCCTGAGGCAGTTATCGGTCCCCGGCGGTTCGCCGACGCCCAATCCCCGACGGCATGGTCAAGCCAAGCCGTCGGTTCACAGGCTGTGGGTCAAATCGTTTTCCGGCCTGACTTTACACACCGTTCGGCGACACCGATCATCGGGGATCAACGGGTCTCTCAATCCGTCGATCGGCGTCTGGAAACGGGCATTGGCGGGGCCGGCGTGGACTACCCTGCCGTCTTCTCTTCACCGGGCCGTAGTTTACCACGTGGACGCCGTTCCGCAACTTGAGGCCGTTATAACTGCAATCGGGGTTGCCAATTAACCTTACAACGAATCCTAGCGTCTAGCGGGGCCCGCGCAGGCCTGGGAATTGACGAATCCGGGGCTCCACCCGGATGACCGCGGGGTTTGGGCGGCTTCCGACCGGGCAACTTTTATAGCAGTGGGACTCGGGCCGACCCCCGGGCGGGACCTTGGGGGATCTGGACGGGCGGAGCAAGGCCAAAGGGGCATCGACTCGGACGTCGGCAGTGGGTACGATCTGAATCTGCAGACGACGAGGGAAAGGATATCCCCGCTGCGCGTCGCCGAACTTGATTTCAGCCTCGGCCGGTGCGCCATTCCACCCGGAGCCCGAAAATGACCCAAAGCCCCGCAGCCCCCACCCCCGGTTCCCCGCCAGCCCCCGCCCCCGGTGCCGTCATCGAGGAAGCAGACCTGAGCCAGTCGACCATCCTCATCGTCGACGACAACGCCCAGAACGTCGAACTCCTCCAAGCCTACCTCGAGGCCCTCGCCTGCAAGACCGTCACCGCCTCCGATGGCGTCGAGGCAATGAAAATCGTCGATGACTGCCTCGCCGGCCGGCAGCCTTTGCCCGACCTGATCCTGCTCGACGTGATGATGCCGCGGATGTCGGGCTTCGAGGTCTGCCGCAAGATCAAGGACGATCCTTCCACCCGGGCGATCCCCGTGATGATGGTCACCGCCCTGAACGAACTGGGCGACATCGAACGCGGCGTGGAGTCCGGCACCGACGATTTCGTCTGCAAACCCGTCAACAAACTGGAGTTGCTCACCCGCGTGAAATCGCTCCTGCGCGTCCGTCACCTCAAGCGCGAGCTCGACCGCACGATGGCCTACATCCAAGACATCCAGTCCCGACCCATCACCGGACAGGCCCAAGGCGCCGCAGATGACGCCGGCGAGGGGTCAGCGGGGTGATGGGGCACTTCGGATGGGCAACTGAAGTTGCCCATCCTTACGGAACAGAAATAGTTCATCAATGAAAACACCCCGCCGAGCCTCGGCGGGGTGTTTGATTTTGTCTTCACGGACAGACGGCCTGGGCTCACTTCCCAGCGGGCTTGGCCGCATCGTCCGTGGCCTTGATCTCGACGAGTTCGACATCGAAGAGCAGGACGGAGCTGGGGCCGATCGGCCCGCCCGCGCCCGCTTCGCCGTAGGCCAGCTCGGAGGGGATCGCGAGCTGGAACTTGCTCCCCACCTTCATGAGCTGCAGGGCCTCGGTCCAGCCGGGGATGACTTGGCCGACGGGGAAGGAGATGGGGCCCGGGTGCTTCTCGGAGTTGTCGAATTCAGTGCCGTCGATGAGTGTGCCGCGGTACTTGACGGTGACGGTGTCGTTGATGCCGGGGCTCTTGCCCGCGCCTTCCTTGAGCACCTTGTACTGCAGGCCCGAGGGGGTGGTCTTCACGCCCTCGGCGGTCTTGTTCTTGGCGAGGTAGGCCACGCCCTTGGCCTTGTTCTCGAGGCCGGCCTTGGCGAGCTCGGCCTTGGCCTTCGCCATCATCTCCTGCTGGGCCGCCATCATCGCGCTTTCCATGTTTTCAACGGTGAAGCGGGACTTGCCCCCGATGGTCTCCTTGAACCCGGCGATGAAGGCCTCGGGGTTGATCGGCATCTTGCGTTCGGTGAAGTCCGTGGCGACCTTCATCCCGATCGAGTAGCTGATGCGGTCGGGATCCTTGGTGAGGTCGAGGGCGGGCTGGGTGGCGGCGGGGGCGGCCTCGGTCTTCGGGGCGTCCGCGGCGAAGGCCCCGGCGAACGTGAACCCCAAGCCCGCCAGCAGCACAGCGGTGCCGACCATCATCAGACGTTTCATCTTGCTTCCCTTGTTCGATGAGCCAATTCGATCTTCTAAGCGACCAAACACGACGCGAGATCATAGCAACTGTGCGCCCCCCGAGGGTGGGCAACTGAAGTTGCCCACCCTTGAGGCGTCCTGGTGATCAACGTTCGATTCCGTCGCTTTTGGGGCCTGCCTCCGCGTTTGACATCCATCCGAGGCTCCGGGATCATCCGGGACTCTTCGATTCAAACCAGCCCACGTCTCGGAGCCGCTCTGACATGAACGCCAAGGCCCCCTGGATCACCTACCGTCCCGAGCTCAAGGTCCTCGACTGCACCATCCGCGACGGTGGGCTCATCAACGAGCACATGTTCGAGGACAAGCTGGTCAAGGCGGTCTTCCAGACCTGCGTCGACGCCGGCGTCGACTACATGGAGCTGGGCTACAAGTCCTCCAAGCGGCTCTTCGCCAAGGACAAGTTCGGCGCGTGGAAGTTCTGCGAGGAGGACGACGTCCGCCGGATCGTCGGCGACGGCAAGGGGAACCTCAAGCTCGCCGCCATGGCCGACGCGGGCAAGTGCGACTACAAGACCGACATCACCACCAAGGACAAGAGCGTCTTCGACGTCATCCGCGTCGCCTGCTACGTCCACCAGATCCCCGACGCGGTCGACATGATCAAGGACGCCTTCGACAAGGGGTATGAGGTGACCTGCAACCTCATGGCCGTGTCGACCATCCAGGAGGCCGAGCTCGACCAGGCGCTCGAGGTCGTCGCCGGCACGCCCGCGACCACCGTGATCGTCGTCGACTCCAACGGCTCGCTCTATTCCGAGCAGGTCGAGCGGCTGGTCAAGAAGTACCACGCCGCGGTCGCGCCCTCGGGCAAGGAGGTGGGCATCCACGCCCACAACAACCTCCAGCTCGCCTTCGCCAACACCATCGAGGCGATCATCCACGGCGCCAACCGCGTCGACGCGACGATGGCGGGCTTGGGCCGCGGCGCGGGCAACTGCCCGATGGAGCTGCTGCTGGGCTTCCTGCGCAACCCCAAGTTCAAGCAGCGCCCCGTGCTCCAGCTCCTGCAGGACCACTTCCTCAAGCTCCGCGAGACCGTCGAGTGGGGCCCGCTGGTGCCGTACAACATCTCGGGCCAGCTCAACCAGCACCCGCGGGCGGCCATGGCCTGCCGCGCCGGCGCGGCCAAGGACAACTACGTCGAGTTCTACGACAAGTGCGTCGCCGACGTCTGAGCGCCTGAGCGGGCAACCGAGGCTCGTCGGAGGTCAACCATGCCCCAGCACTGGCTGTTCAAGTCCGAGCCCGGCGTCTACTCCATCGACGACCTCAAGCGCGACAAGAAGTCCTCCTGGGACGGCGTGCGGAACTACCAGGCGCGGAACTACCTCCGCGACTCGATGAAGCGCGGCGACCTCGTGCTCTTCTACCACTCCGGCTCGGAGATCCCCGAGGCGGGGCCGGGCATCGCCGGCGTCGCGAAGATCACCCGCGAGGGATATCCCGACGCCACGGCCCTCGACCCCAAGCATCCGCACCATGACCCCAAGTCGACCCAGGCCGAGCCGATCTGGATGATGGTCGACATCGAGTTCGTCGAGAGATTCCCCGCGGTGGTCTCGCTCGAGGAACTGAAGGGCGAGAAGGCGCTGGAGGGGATGCTCGTGCTCCGCAAGGGGCAGCGGCTGTCGGTGATGCCCGTCGAACCCGTGCATTTTGAGCACGTATTGAAGTTGGGCCGCTCGCGGAAGTGATCCTGTTCGGTTTGCATCAGATCACGATGTCGGCGCGATTCCTCTCAAAGCCCAGGCATGCAATGCCTGGGTTCCCCTCTGGGATCTCCGGACAAACGAGACGCCTTCATGGTCAACGGTAAAAAAGTCGTCGTCGTCATGCCCGCCTACAACGCGGCCCAGACCATCGTGAAGACCCATCAGGAGGTCCTCGAGCAGGGCATCGTCGACTTGGTCGTGGTCGTCGACGACTCCAGCAGGGACCAGACCACCGACATCGCCAAGACCCTCCCGCGCACCATCGTCCACACCCACCCCGCCAACCGCGGCTACGGGGGGAACCAGAAGACCTGTTACCGGCTGGCGATCGAGAACGGGGCCGACATCGTCATCATGGTCCACCCCGACTACCAGTACACGCCCAAGCTCATCCCCGCGATGGCGACGATGATCGGCAACGACCTCTACCACTGCGTGCTCGGCTCTCGCATCCTCGGCGGGCAGGCGCTCAGTGGCGGGATGCCGCTCTGGAAATACGTCGCCAACCGCTTCCTCACCGCGACGGAGAACATCCTGCTGGGCTGCAAGCTCTCGGAGTACCACACCGGCTACCGCGCCTACTCGCGCGAGCTGCTCGAGAAGCTCGAGCGCATCCCGCTCGACGCCAACTCCGACGACTTCATCTTCGACAACCAGGCCCTCGCCCAGATCCACTGGCTGGGCTACACCATCGCCGAGGTGAGCTGCCCGACGAAGTACTTCCCCGAAGCCTCGTCGATCAACTTCCGCCGGAGCGTGAAATACGGGCTGGGCTGCTTGGGCGTCGCGCTGACCTACCGCCTCGCGAAGATGGGGATCGTGAAGTCGAAGCTGTTCCCGAAGGTCGTCTGAATGCGGAGCGGGACGGAGCCGGCGCTGGCCGCTGCCGTGGATCGTGGTGCGACCTTAGACCGAGGCTTCCCATGCCGGCTCCCACGCGGCTCCTCGTCGTCCTGCTCCTGCTGCTCGCCTTGGCGGCCTGCTACAGCCCGGTCCTCGACCAGAGCTTCATCTCCTACGACGACCTCGGCTACGTCTCCGAAAACCCAATGGTGAAGGCGGGCCTGACCTTCAAGGGCCTCCGCTGGGCCTTTACCGCCGGCGAGCAGTCCAACTGGCATCCGCTCACCTGGCTCTCGCACATGCTCGATTGCCAGCTCTACGGGCAGCGCGCGGGCCTGCACAAGCTCACCAGCGTCATCCTCCACGCGGGCAACACGCTGCTGGTGCTCGCGGTGCTGCGCCGGATGACCGGGTCGTTCTGGCGCAGCTTCCTGGTCGCGGCCCTCTTCGGCCTCCATCCGCTGCGCGTGCAATCGGTGGCGTGGGTCTCCGAGCGCAAGGACGTGCTCAGCGCGTTCGTCGGGCTGCTCGCGCTCTGGGCCTACGCGGGCTACACGCAGCGCCTCGCGCTGGAGCGATATCTCCTCACGGCCGGGCTCTACGTGCTCAGCCTGCTCGCCAAGCCGATGCTGGTGACGCTGCCGTTTCTGCTGCTGTTGCTCGACGTCTGGCCGCTGTGCCGCTGGCGGAGCAGGGCGGTCGTGGTCGCCGAGAAGCCCGGGCCGGAGTCCGCGGCTTCACCGCGTCCCTCATACTCCGCCGGCCGGCTGATCCTCGAAAAGCTTCCACTGCTTGTGCTGTCGATCGCCTCAAGCGTCGTGACCTTCCTCGTGCAGCACGCCACCGGGGCCGTGAGCGACATCGAGCACGTCACGCTCTGGGGCCGGGTCGCCAATTCGGTCTGGGCCTACGGCGCCTACTTGGTCACGGCCGCGTGGCCGGCGCATCTGACGTTTTTCTATCCCTATGAGCCGCATCTCGCGGCGTGGCGCGTCGCGATCGCGGCAGCGGCGCTGCTTGGCATCACCGTCCTCGCGCTCGCGCTCGCGCAGCGCGCCGCCCGCCCCTGGCTGGCGATCGGATGGCTTTGGTACCTGGGCACGCTCGTGCCGGTCATCGGCATCGTGCAGGTCGGCGGGCAGTCGATGGCCGACCGGTACACCTACATCCCGATGATCGGCATCGCGGTCATGCTGGCGTGGTCGCTGCCCGCGCGGTGGGGCGGGGCCCCGCGCTCGGCCGGCCTGCTCGCGGCGGGCGTCGCCGCAGTGTTGGCGGTCTTGGGCTGGCGCACCTACGTCGAGGCCGGATACTGGAAGGACGACCGCACGCTCTTCGCCCGCGCGGTCGTCGCCACGCCCGACAACTACATGGCCTGGATCAACCACGGCGGGGTGCTGGGGATGGACCGCCGATTCGAGGCGGCGGCCGAGGCGTTCCGCAATGCGGTGAAGTTCGCGCCCGACTACTCCAAGTCGCACTACAACTACGGCTGGGCGCTGGCGGCCCTGAACAAGTTCCCCGAGGCCGAGGCCGAGTACCGCGAGTCGCTCCGGCTCTCGCCGGGGCGGACCGACGCCCGCGCGAACCTCGCCGCGGTGCTTGCCGCCACGGGGCGCCGCGACGAGGCGCTCAAGGAGCTGCGCGAGGCCTTCCTGCGCGACCCGAACCACGCCGGCGCCGCCGCGGCGTTGGCGATGCACCTGATCGACCGCGGGCTGATCCCCGAGGCGGTGCCCGTGCTGGAGCGCGCGGCGGCGCTCGACCCTGCGTCGGCCGACCTTCGCAACAACCTCGCGGCCGCGCTCGACCAGACGGGCCGGGGTCTCCGCGCCATCGCGGAGTACCAGCGCGCCATCGCGATGCAGCCGGAGAACCCGGGCTACCACGAGAACTTCGGCAACGTCCTGCTGCGGATGAACCGCTTTCCCGAGGCCGACGAACAATTCGCCCAGGCCCAGCGGCGCGGGGCCCGGAGCGTGGCGCTTTGCCGCAAACGGGCGGCGGCGCTGGTGCCGCAAGGACGCCTCGTCGCCGCTGCGGAACAGGTGGCGCAGGCTTGCGCGATCGAGCCGGCCAACCACGAGCTGCGCGCCTTGCTGGGCGGGCTCCTCGCCCAGGCGGGGCGCTACGCCGACGCCGAGCGCGAGCTGCGCGAGGCCCTCCGGCTCAAGCCCGGCTTCGCCCCCGCGGAGCAGGCGCTCGAGCGGCTGCACAAGGCGACGGGCAACACGCCATGAGAGTGAGACCGCATTTCACAGAACGCTCGAAGGAGGCAAGGTGATGGCCAGAAAAAGTGCAAAACGTTGTGATGGGCGCAGCTTTTCGCCCGTGATCCGAGCCAACGCCAAATTTCATGGCCCAAGCCTTTGCGTGGACGTTCGCTTCGCGAGCGTCAAGGAACTCGATCAACTCATCGCGTCCTTGGTCAAGCTTCGCGAATTTACTCCCGAAGGCTACGACCACATTCATCTGCAAGACCATGGTCTAAGACGCAGCAAATCTGACGCTGCTTCGGCCGAGGTCACCTTCTGGCACCCATCGGTGAAGCGAGGCGACATCGAAAACCGATGTGTTGCCGAAGCAAGGCGCCGTCTTGTTTCTCCGCGATCCATCAGGAAAGCCCCACGCAGCAAACGTTGAAGCATCGGCTTGCATAGCTGCCTCGCCATTTCTTCGCGTATCCTGCTCACGCCATGAACGACACGGATCACTTGGTCGCCCTCGACCGCCAGCACGTCTGGCATCCCTTCACACCCATGAAGCAGTGGCGCGAAGGCACGCCGCTGGTCATCGCGCGGGCCGAGGGCGAGTACCTCATCGACTCCGACGGCAAGCGCTACATCGACGGCGTCTCGAGCCTCTGGTGCAACGTCCACGGCCACCGCGTCCCCGAGATCGATCAGGCGATCCGCGACCAACTCGACAAGGTCGCCCACTCGACACTGCTGGGGCTCGCCTCGGAGCAGAGCGCGCTCTTCGCGGGCGAGCTGGTCGCGCGGGCGCCCAAGGGGCTCGACAAGGTCTTCTACTCCGACGCCGGCGCCACCGCGCTCGAGGCCGCGTTCAAGATGGCGGTGGGCTACTGGCACCACACGGGCAGGCCCAAACGCACGCGGTTCGTCGGCGTCACGGGCGCCTATCACGGCGACACCACCGGCTCGATGTCGGTGGGCTACAGCGACTTCTTCCACAAGCCGTTCGCCTCGATGGTCTTCCCGACGTTCTGGACCGAGGCGCCCGACGCGTGCCGCCCGCCCGCCGCCGTCGCGGCGCGGGTGAGGCCGACGTCGTCCACCGGCGGACTTTGGCCCAGCGAGGATCCCGCGCTCGCCGCTGCGATGCTCGAGCATTGCTTGGCCGACCTCGACGGCCTCCTCACGCGGCATGGCGACGAGATCGCCGCCGTGGTCATTGAGCCGATCATGCAGGGCGCCGCGGGGATGATCTGCCAGCCGCCGGGTTATGTCCGCGGCGTCGCGGCGCTCGCGCGCAAGCACGACGTGCTGCTCATCGCCGACGAAGTCGCCGTCGGCTTCGGACGCACGGGCAAGCTCTTCGCCTGCGAGCACGAGGAGGTGAGGCCCGACATCCTCTGCCTCGCCAAGGGCATCACGGGCGGCTACCTCCCGCTCGCGGCGACGCTCGCGACCGACCGCGTCGAGGCCGCGTTCACCGGCGCGATCGCCGACCGCCGCACGCTCTTCCACGGCCACACCTACACCGGCAACGCCCTCGCCTGCGCCGCGGGCCGGGCCTCGCTCGCGCTCTTCGAGCAGCGAGGCCTGATCGCGCGGATCAATGCCTCCGCCGCGACCGTCAAACGCCGGCTCGATGCCCTGCGCGATTGCCCGCACGTGATGGACATCCGCCAACGTGGGTTGATGATCGGCATCGAGCTTTGCAAGAACCGCGCGACGCGCGAGCCGTTCGAGTCCGCTCAGCGGGTCGGCGCGGCCGTCTGCATGGCGATGCGTCCCAAGGGGCTGATCATCCGCCCGCTGGGCGACACGCTGGTGCTGATGCCGATTCTGGCGAGCCGCCCGGAGGTGCTGGAGGAGATGATGAACGTCGTGGTGCGGACGGTGCAGGAGTGGTCGGCGGGGTTGACACGCCGAGGAACCTGACATGGTTCGACGCCTCCATGCTGCGATTGGGCTGAATGTCGGGGCGATGTTTGCCAGTCTGATCCTGATGGTGGGCATCCAGACCGTGGTGGGGCTACTGTTGCTCGGCTCGATCTGGTTTGCGATTACCTGCATTCTGTCACGCGATAGCCGACGTAATGAGCGTTGGTTTGCCCTTATGTCACTGGGTTTCAGCATTGGGTTTATGGTGGGCACCTTCCGTTGATGCCCCAGAGGAAGAGAAGAAGGCAGGTCGCTCATTCGTCGGAGAAGCCCAAAATCGGTCTTGCCAGTCCACGCTTGGCCCAGTTGCCGCTGGTTTTGCCCTTTGGCCTTGTCGCTGGCCCGCCTGCCAGATCGACACCCCGGGGCAACCCCAAATCGGTCCTTGGCAGGCGATGACCCCCAATCGCATGGGTCCGCACCCACTTAAATCGCTCGTAAACCGATGGTAAAACCGGTTTTGGGCCTCGATCAGCCTTCTCGCCCTGAGCCCTCGGATGGCACTGGCTTTGCCTTCTCAGGTATGCCCGAAGGGCGATTGCCATGGTCGAAGTACGCCAACAACTCGGCTCCCGGCTCAACGTCCTGCTGACCCAGGATCGCCCTCATCCCATGGAGCATTGGACCGCCCAGATTCCCCGGCTGCTTGAGCCGTTGGGCATCGCCGCCTACGTCGCCCAGAGCGTCGAGGACGCGATCTCCCTGGCCGAGCAGATGGAGATCCACGCGGCCGTGGTCGACCTGAGCACGCCCTTGGGCGAGACCAAGCGCACGGGTGGGATGCCCGGCGTGCGGGCCCCCAACCCGGGCCGAACCACCGCCGGCCGGTCGGCTGGCCAGTCGGGCCTCTGGTTGCTTGAGATGTTCCGCCGGCTGCCCAACCACCCGCCCGTCGTGGTGATCCACGGTCCCGCGGCCGACCGTCGCGAGGGCGACCGCCTGCTCAGCGAGGCCCTCCGCCTGGGTGCTTTTTCCGTGCTCGCCAAGCCCGTCGAGATCGAGCAGATCCTCGCGGTCTTCCGCCGCGTGCTCGACCGGCAGTACCGCGGCTCGTGGCCCGGAGGCTCCGCCCCGGGCTGAGGCCCCATCAACCGGCCGTCGTGGCCGCACCCCGAACTTTCCGCTGGACGCGTGTCCAGCCGCAGTGGCGTCGGAAATGTGTCCGTAAGACCGTCTAATCAAGTGCAGGCAAGAACGACCTGTGCATCACCAAGGAGACCGGCAAATGAAGATTCGTCCGCTCGGCGACAAGGTCCTGGTCAAGCGTGTCGAGGCCCTCACGAAGACCAAGACGGGGATTTTCCTCCCCGAGACCGCCAAGGAGAAGCCCCAGGAGGCGACCGTCGTCGCCGTCGGCGATGGCAAGCTCCTCGAGAACGGCACCCGCGCCTCCTTCCAGGTCAAGAAGGGCGACAAGATCCTCATCGGCAAGTGGGGCGGCACCGAGATCAAGGTCGAAGGCGAAGAGATGCTCATGCTCAGCGAGGAAGAGATCCTCGGCGTCCTCGACTGATCCCGCTCCCATCCCGCCCTGAATGGCGCGATGGACACTCACGTTTGATATCCCGGAGATTCAGGCCCCAATGGGCGTGATCCCCGGTCGATGGTCCGGTCCGTTTCACAACACAGAACCAAATCGGTTCCCAGGAGAGTGCAAGACATGGCTGCCAAAACGATCAAGTTCGACACGGAGGCGCGCGAGGCGATCCGCCGCGGCGTCGCCAAGCTCGCCCGCGCGGTGAAGGTCACGCTCGGCCCGTCCGGCCGCGTGGTCATCCTCGAGAAGTCCTTCGGCTCGCCCACCGTCACCAAGGACGGCGTGACCGTCGCCAAGGAGATCGAGCTCGAGGATCCGCTCGAGAACATCGGCGCCCAGATGGTCAAGGAAGTCGCGTCGAAGGCGTCGAAGGACGCCGGCGACGGCACCACCACCGCCACCATCTACGCCGAGGCCATCTACACCGAGGGGCTCAAGAACATCACCGCCGGCGCGAACCCCAACTCGATCAAGCGCGGCATCGACCGCGCCGTCGAGGCGATCGTCGCCGAGCTCAAGAAGTCCTCCAAGAAGATCTCCAGCAGCACCGAGATCGCCCAGGTCGGCACCTGCGCCGCCAACCAGGACGCCTCGATCGGCAAGATCATCGCCGAGGCGATGGACAAGGTCGGCAAGGACGGCGTGATCACGGTCGAGGAGGGCAAGAGCCTCGAGACCAACGTCGACCTGCTCGAAGGCATGCAGTTCGACAAGGGCTACCTCAGCCCCCACTTCGTCACCGACGCCGCCAAGTCGGAGGTCGTCCTCGAGGACGCCTTCGTCCTGATCTATGAGAAGAAGCTCACCAGCGTCAAGGAGCTCATCCCGCTCCTGAGCAAGATCGCCGAGGCGGGCAAGAGCCTGCTCATCGTCGCCGAGGACGTCGAGGGCGAGGCCCTGGCGACCCTCGTGGTGAACAAGCTCCGCGGCGTGCTCAAGATCGCCGCCGTCAAGGCCCCGGGCTTCGGCGACCGCCGCAAGTCCATGCTCGAGGACATCGCGATCCTCACCGGCGGGCGGGCGATCATGGAGGAGCTGGGCATCAACCTCGAGAAGCTCGAGCTCTCCGACCTGGGCCGCGCGAAGAAGCTGATCGTCGACAAGGAGAACACGACGATCATCGAGGGCGCCGGGCAGGTCTCGGGCATCAAGGGGCGCATCGCCGCCATCAAGAACGAGATCGACCGCACCACCAGCGACTACGACCGCGAGAAGCTCCAGGAGCGCCTCGCGAAGCTCTCGGGCGGCGTGGCCCGCATCAATGTCGGGGCCGCGACCGAGTCGGAGATGAAGGAGAAGAAGGCCCGCGTCGAGGACGCGATGCACGCCTGCCGTGCGGCCGTGGAGGAGGGAATCCTCCCCGGCGGCGGCGTCTCGGTGCTCCGCGCCCGCAAGGTCCTCGACAAGATCGACGTCCAGGGCGATGAGAAGGTCGGGGTGGACATCATCCGCCGCGCCCTGCTCGCCCCCGTCAAGCAGATCGCCGAGAACGCCGGGCACGACGGCTCCGTCGTCGCCCAGAACGTCGAGCAGGGCAAGGAGGCCAACTACGGCTTCAACGCCCTGACCGGCGAATATGGCGACATGCTCAAGATGGGCGTGATCGTGCCCACCAAGGTCGAGCGCGTCGCGTTGCAGAACGCCGCCTCGATCGCCGCGCTGCTGCTCACCACCGACGCGGTGGTCAGCGAGATCAAGGAGAAGAAGAAGGCCGGCGCCGGCGCGGGCGCCCCGGGCATGGACGACATGGAGTATTGATTCCAGTCGACCCGCGAGCGTCCAACGACGCTCGCGATTCAGTGTCAATCAAGGCCCAGGCGCATATGCGCCTGGGCTTTTTTTTGTTCATCACCGCACGGGGTTACCATTTCCTCATGCCCCACATCTCCCGCCGCCCCTACATCGACGCCCCGCGGGGTGACGCCGTGCACGCCTACGGGCAGTGCCACACCGCGCCCGACGGCAAGTCGCTCGTCGAAGCCGTTGTCCACCACGCCTTCGACGGCGAGTATTACTACACCCGCAGGGTCTATCGCCGCCGTTCCGACGACGCCGGGAAGACCTGGGCCTACGCCGGCCCCGTGCTGCCCGGCGGCGCCGACGCGCCGGACCCCAAGAAGGCCGACTGCTGCGCCCCGCGCCACGCCCTCGACCCCGCCACCGGCTGGCTGCTCTCCGTCCACTCCGATTGGCTCATCAGCCGCGGCGAGGGCCAGTTCTCCAGCGTCACCACCGCAGCCTCGTACCGCGTCCACTTCCAGCTCTCCAAGGACCAGGGGCGCACGTGGTCGCCCGCGAAGCAAGTCATCCACAAGGGCCCCCAGCACAACGCCCAGCACTGGCTCCCCGGCGTCACCTACGGCCAGAACAGCGCCTACGTCGAGTCGGCCCCGACTTTCCTCCCCGACGGTTCCGTCCTCCTCCGCCTCGTCATCGCTCCGCTCGACGAACACGGCAAGCTCTACCTCCCGCTCGGAGCCGGTTACTGGTACGAGGTCGGCTACCTCCGCGGCACGTGGAACGCCGACCGCACCGATCTCCAGTGGGAGATGGGCGACCGCGTCCGCGTCGGCACCGACGTCTCCTCCGTCGGCGCGTGCGAGCCCGACCTGATCGTCCTCAAGTCGGGCCGGCTGGTCTCCACCTTCCGCTGCCAGGGCGACGCCTCGCGCGGGCTCGCCAGTTCGCGGCAGATCGTCCATTCCGACGACCTCGGCCGGACGTGGTCTGCCCCGCGCCCGGTCTGCTACGACGACGGCGAGGTCGCCCACGTCCCGGCGGCGTTCACCTCGTTCATGCGCTCGCCGCGCACGGGCAAGGTCTGGTGGTTCGCCAACCTGCTCGACCGAGCCGTGCCTGCGCAATACCCGCGCTGCCCGCTCGCCATGGCCGAGTTCGATGAGAGGAACCTCTGCTTGCTCCGCGCGACGCAGACTGTCGTGCAGGACCTCCCGCCCGGTGCGTCGCCCTGCACCAGCGACACCCCGCGCAACGACGAGGAGTGCGGCAGGCAGTACACCAACTGGGGCGAATACGTCGACCCGCACACCGGCGAGATGGTGCTGGTGATGCCCGAGATGCCGCGCACGACCTGGGCCGAGTTCACCTCGGACTGCGTGGAGTGGCGGGTGAGGGATTGAGGCGAGGACATAATTCGGTTGGTGAAATGGCATGCATCAGAGACGGTGTTCACAAACAAGGAAGGCGCAATGAGCATTTCGTTGCCGCAACGGGATCCACAGAACGCTCCCGGAGATTTCTACGTCGAGGCAGATGTGTGCATGCGTTGTTGCCTCTCTCATGACCAAGCGCCGGAACTGTTGAATGATTGGAAGAAGCCCTTCAAGTCGTGTTTCTTCCAGCGGCAGCCGCGGACCACGGAGGAGATTGATCATGCAGTCATGGCCGCATGGGTTTCAGAGGTGAAGGCGCTGCGCTATGGAGGCACAGACGAGAAAGTGATCGCCAAGATGCGCAAGAAGAACCTGGCGTACCTTTGTGACCACACGGCTGAAGGGCAGTCATGGAACAAGGAGTGCGCAGTTCGCAGAGCGAAGTTAGAAGCAGACGCCAAGGCGCGGCCGCCCCTGAATCAATGAAAGATTGACCTATCGCGGAATTCTGGTGGCAAGACCCCATCTGTTCTTTTGGTGTGATCAAAAAGCGGCGCCAGACCTTGCCATGAACGACAAAAGACAATCGGGATTGTTGGCGTTGCTTGCGATCATCTCGATGTCGCTTGCCGCCTGCGCAACCGGGGACGCGAATGCCACAGGCGACTCTCGCCCCGGTGTGGCTTGGCCGACGCATCCTGCGCCGAATCATCCCGTGCCACCATCGTCGACCGTTGCGCTCGGTGAGACGACGCCCGCATCACCTCATCTCCTGGGGGCGGGTTCCGCGGCGATCAAGCCCCACGAATCCCTTCCGCCCGCCCGCGCCTCGGCCTACCCCTGGCACCGCGACATCACCACCACGCTCTTCTGGATCGGCGAGCCCGCCGGCAAAGGCAGCCCCACCAACGCCAGCAGCTCCTGGGACGAACGCTGGCAAACCCACTTCGGCGGCGTCGATGATCCGCACCGCCGGCTGGGATATCGCCCGGCCGACTTTCGCCCCAAGCTCAACCCGTTCTACATCGCGCTCCCCTACAACGACCTCCGCAATGGCAAGCGCCGCCCCGACGCGGCCCACGTCGTCCCCTGGGCCGCCTCCCGCGCGTGGGGCCCGGCCGAGTCGATGTGCAAGGGGCGCTGGCTCCGCATCGTCCGCGGCCAGCGCGTCGCCTACGCCCAATGGGACGACGTTGGTCCGTTCGTCACCGACGACGCGAGCTACGTCTTCGGCCAATCCCGCCCGCGCAACACCAGCAACCACGCCTCGGGCCTCGACGTCTCCCCGGCCGTGCGCGATTGCCTCGGGCTGCGTGGGATCGACACGGTCGACTGGCAGTTCGTCGACGAGGCCGATGTGCCGGACGGACCGTGGAAGGCGTGGAGATGATGGGGGCCGTTCGCCCGTGTGATGGACTTATGATGGTCCCCTCAATCGGAATCCAATCCTTCATCACCCCGCATCACCCCGAGGCCGCGCCATGATGACTGCCGAGGAAAAGTACCTGTTCGACCTGCACGGGTTCATCGTGGTCAGGAATGCCGTGCCCGCGGCCGATGTGAATCGCATGGTCGAGCTCTGCGACGCGTGGCACGCGCTGCCCGACGCGAAGCTGCCTCCGCCGCTGCGGTCGTATGACGAGAAAAGTCGCAAGCCCACCGATCCGCGGTCGATCAATCACATCGAGTACGCCGACGAGGTCTTCCAGCGGCTGGTGCTCAACGTCAACATCATGCGGATCGTCCTGGCCCTGACCGGCGACTGCCCGCAGCTCATCGACACCGCCCTGACCCGCAACACGCGCGAGACGATCGACATCCCGTTCCACGGCGGGGTCAGCGGCGGATTCCATAACCCCGCGAATCAATACCAATCCGTCGGCGACCGCTGCTTCGCAACGTTCATCAACGCGGCGACGAGCCTGGTCGACGTCCCCCAGGGCAGCGGGTTCGTCTGCGTGCCGGGCTCGCACAAGGCCCACTTCGAGCGCCCGGCCCACATCACCAACCTCTCGGATCCGCCGACGGTGGTGAACGTCTGCCCCAAGGCGGGCGACACGGTGATCTTCACCGAGACGCTTTGCCATGGGGCCCGGGGATGGAACGCCGACGGCGCGCGGCGGACGGCCTTCATCCGCTACTGCACGTCGTACGCGTCGTGGACCCCCGGGCACGGGCCGATGGAGGAGCACAAGGACAAGATCAGCGAGGAGGTCTACGAGCTCCACCAAGTCCAGGGCCACGGCGGCGGCAAGCGCGTGACCAAGCGGTTGCTCAAGGAGATCGAGGGGAAGTAGGGCGCTTGCTTGCCGAACCGGCTCCGCGTGATCACGCCTTCTGCGTGCCCGCGATCGCGCCGGCGGTGGCGGGGACGGCTTGCGCACCGGGGGCCGCCGGCCTGCGGTCCGCCGCCGAGCCGGGCTTGCGGTCGGCCGCGGTCCCGCGGCGAGGGGGCAGGAGCTGGCCGTTGGCGTCGTATTCGTGCGGGATGCGCCGGCGGTCGTTCGCCACCGGGACGCTCTGCTTCCGTCTGCACGAGGACTTCACCGCGCGGACCAGCAGCGCCACCGTGCCTACGGTGGCGATCACCGCGACCCCCGCGAGGATCGGCTCGGTCACGTCGGCGCGGGCGTGGGCGCCCGTCGCGAGCATCACCTCGCGCACGCCCGCGAGCAGGGCCGCCCCGAGGACGACCAGCCCGATGGTCTTGCGCTGCTTGAGCGAGAGGAACTGCAGCGAGAGCAGCATCCCGATGAGCAGGTAGACGATCATCGAGCGCCCGATCTGGAAGAAGGCCACGTCCCACGAGCGGGCGACGTGGACGCTGAAGGGCATGAGGTTCACTTCCTGCCCGGCCTTGGCGTGGACGTTCTTGGATTGATGGTAGGCGAAGGCGATCAGCCCGCCGTTGGCGGCTACGACCAGGAACATGGCGAGCGGGTTGTAGCGCAGCTTCTGGAGCGACTGGCCGGCGCGGAAGAGCCACATTGAGGTGCAGCAGTAGACGTCGAAGATCATGGTCACGCCGTAGCGGCGGAGCATGACGGCGGGGATCGCCCCGGCGGCGCCGCCGGCGGTGTTGAGGCAGAAGTCGCGCAGGGAGGCGACGCGGTCCGCGGTGAGGTTCTGGGTGCACTCGGTGAGCCAGCTCGCGGCGGCGACGCCGAGCAGGGCGGCGAGGAGCTGGAAGAGCGCCGGCCACTCGCGCTTCCACGCGGCGAGGCGCAGGAAGAGGCCCAGCGGAAGGAAGAGGCCGAGGTTGAGGGCGACGTCGCTGAAGCGCGTGGAGATGCCCAGGGAGGAGACGGCGTTGGGTGCGGAGGAGTCCTCCCAGCGCGGGGCGGTGATGAAGTCGATGAGCGACTGGATGATGCCGCCGTCGGAGTCGAGGAGGCCGTGCTTGAAGTGGAAGGGGACGAGCGAGCCGTAGAAGATCAGCGCGAGCCAAGCGACGGCGGCCAGGCCGTAGGGCGTGCGCGAGGGGCGCTGGACGAAAGTCTGGGTGGAAGCGGCGTCGGCCATCGTTGGGATTCCCTGGTGGCAGCGCCTCGGCCGGCGCGCGGTGCGGCGGGGAGGTCGCGGACCATCGAAACGTACGATTCGCCAATCGGGGAAGCCAGCGATTACGGGATCGGGGACGAGCGCCGCGTCGACGCGGTTTGCGCAGGCGTCATAGTCGACACAGACGTTGCGGGCGACGCGTCAAGGCCCAGGGACAGCGGTGCCTGGGACCGGCGAGGGAATAAATGTCGACGCGCGAAAAAGAAAAACCCAGGCACGCAGTGCCTGGGTTTTGGGGTTCGTCAGGAACGTCGTGCGTCGCCGCACGATCTCAACGCTCAGAAGATCATCCCATCGATCGGCTTCCCGCCCTGGCGAGCCGAGTCGAAGGCGTAGAGCGTCGCCCGGCTGGCCCGCCAGATGTCGGCCTGCGGGATGTAGCCCGGCTTGCCCGTCGCGAGGTCGGTCATGAGCTGGACGGTCCACGTGTCGATGTCGGCGTAGTAGCTGATGTCGAGTGGCTGGGCGGCGACCTCGTGCGTCCAATACTCGGCCGAGACGACGTCGCCCAGGCGGATCTCGATCTTGCCGGTGGTGCCTTGGATCCAGGTGCGCGTGTCGCCGAAGTTCTTCATCGAGGCTGGGTTCAGCCAGTCGACCTCGACGTGCCCGAACGCGCCGCCCGGGAAGCGGAACTGCGTCTGGGCGAAGTCCTGGAAGCCCGTGTGGGTCGGCTGGTCGAAGTTGGCGTGGAGGGCGGAGAGCCAGGTGGGGGCGGCGCCGGCGAGCCAGCAGCAGACGTCGAGGTGGTGCGAGCCGATGTCGATCAACGCCCCGCCGTTGTCCGCGGCCGAGAAGTGCCAGGCGGGCCGGCCGCCGGGGTTGAGCTTGTGCGGCCCGCAGGACATGACGCGCACGAGCTTGCCGATCCTGCCCGAGTCGAGCATCGCTTTGGCGGCCAGCACGTGCGGGTAGCCGCGGTAGGGGTAGTAGGCGATGACGGGCTTCTTGTGCATGTCGACCGCGGCGATGAGGCTGTCGAGCGCGGCGTGGGTCAGCGCGAGCGGCTTGTCGACCAGCACGGCCGCCCCGGCGGCGACGGCCTTGGTCGCCAGCATGACGCGCTCGGAGGGCACGGCGTCGATGATCACCAGCGCCGGCTTCTGGCGCAACAGGGCGTCGAGGTCGCCCGTGCCGGGGATGCCGATCTTCGTCGCGGCGCTCGCCCGACGGGTGTCGTCGTCGTCATAGAGGCCCAGGAGGTTGACGCCCGCGACGCTCTTGGCGCAGTCGGCGAGGTGGTAGACGTGCCCGTGGGCCGTGCCGAGGATGGCGATGTTGGTGGTCATGGCGGGGGATTGTCGGGGGATGGCGGGGTGGTGTCCAGCGAATGAATCCCGGAATCGAAGGGGGCTCCAGTACCATGTCTGTTATGAAGCCGCCTTCGAGAAAAGCCAAGCGACTGGCTTGGAACGGGCTGGTGATGGCCTCGCTCCTGGCGGCGTGCCTGCCGGCGACGCTCTGGGCGCGGAACTGCTGGTGGGAATGCTATGACGTGACGGTGAGCATCTACGGGGAGCCGGACATCCCGCTATTGCTTCCCCCCACTGCGGCACAGGCCAAGATATTCCTGCGCCCAGAGCCCCCGAACGTGAGACTGCAAAGTTACGCGGGTCGGTTGCAGTTGACATACGACGGTGCAAAGTCCCTTGGGACCTCTGAATAACCCAGTACTAAATCTCCCCACCTGGCGCTGAATCGGCAAAGGAGCCCGCGATGGAACGCCAGACGCAAGAGCCGATGCTGATCGATGCGGTGATCCACGACATCGGCGACCCCAGGATGACGGC